>DASXBA010000137.1:0-24070 GCA_036406475.1 Thermoleophilaceae bacterium
GCCCGGCGCCCCGGCAGCCCGGAGGAGATCGCCGCATGCGTGCGCTTCCTGGCCTCGGACGAGGCCTCGTACGTCACCGGCGCATTGCTGACAGTCGACGGCGGACTGACCGCCTGAAAGGAGGACGAGATGTCCACCACAGTCACGAAGGATCAGATAGAGGAACGGGTTCGCGAAGCGCTGATCGAGTTCGGCGCCGAGCCGGACCAGATCAACCGCGACGCGGAGTTCGAGGCTCTCGACGTCGACTCGCTCGACCTCGTGGAGCTCGCCCAGATCGCCGAGGAGGAGTGGGGCGTTCAGATCAAGGGCGAGGACATGGAGGGCATCAAGACGGTCGGCCAGGCGGTCGACCTGGTGGCGGGGCGGATCTCGTGAGCCGCACCGCCGTCATCACGGGCGTCGGCGCCGTCACCCCTCTTGGCGTCGGCGCCCGCACGCTCCACGAGCGCTGGACCGCGGGTAACTCGGGAATCGAGGACGGCGTCGGGGCCTGCTCCGAGTTCGAGCCGACCGACCACCTGAGCACCAAGGAGGTCCGCCGCTCGGACCGCTTCACCCAGCTCGCGCTCGTGGCCGCCGCCGAGGCGCTCGAGGACGCCGGCTGGGATGACGCGCCGCCTTACGAGCGCGACCGGGTCGGCTCGGTGATCGGCACCGGCATCGGCGGCATCGGCACCCTCGAGAAACAGCACCTGACGCTTCAGGAGCGGGGCCCGGAGAAGGTCTCGCCGCTCGCGATTCCGCTGCTGATGGCCAACGCGGCCTCGGGCGTGCTCGCAATGCGCTACGGGCTCGAGGGCCAGTCCTTCGGGACCGTCTCCGCCTGCGCGGCCTCTTCCCACTCGATCGGGCTGTCCGCGCGGCTGATCGCCTACGGCGACGCCGACGCGGTCGTGACCGGGGGCAGCGAGTCGACCCTGACCCCGCTGGCCACCACGGCCTTTCGCCGCATGGAGGCGACCTCGCCGAGCGGCATCTCGCGGCCCTTCGACGCCCGCCGCGACGGCTTCGTGATGGGCGAGGGCGCGGGCGTTCTCGTGCTTGAGGAGGAGTCCAAGGCGCGTGAGCGCGGCGCCCGCATCCTGGGCCGGGTCCGCGGCTACGGCGCCACCTCTGACGCCCACCATCTCACCGCGCCGGAGCCGCACGGCCAGGGCGCCGCGCGCGCCGTCGAGCGTGCGCTCGAGGACGCCGGGGTCGGGCCGGACGACCTGCTCTACGTGAACGCGCACGGCACGTCCACGCCGCTCAACGACCGCTCCGAGACCGAGGCGCTCAAGTCGGCCCTCGGCGACGAGCGGGCGCACGAGCTGCCGGTGAGCTCGACCAAGTCGGCGATCGGCCACCTGCTCGGCGCCGCCGGGGCGGTGGAGGCGATAGCCACTCTGCTCGCGCTGCGCGACCGTGTGGCGCCGCCGACGCTCAACTACGAGGAGCCCGACGAGGGCCTCGATCTCGACTACGTCACGGATGGGGCCAAGCCGCTCCCGAACGGCGACACGCCGGCGATCGGGATCTCCAACTCGTTCGGGTTCGGCGGCCACAACGCAGTGATCTGCCTGGAGGCGGCGCAATGAGGCTGGCGGTCACCGACCGTACGCCGGTCGACGCGCCGGAGCCGCGGCGGCTGAGTCCCGGCGAGCGGCTCGAGCTGCTGTGCGACGAGGGGTCGTTGCAGGTGATCCGCTCGACCGTGCTGCCGCGGCGCCCCTCCAGGCGCACGCGGCCCGGTGACGGGGTCGTGGCCGGCGCCGGGAGGATTGCCGGCCGCCCCGTCTACTGCTACGCGCAGGACGGCTCGTTCGCCGGGGGCTCGCTGGGCGAGGCGCACGCCGAGTCGATCGTGCGCGTGATCCAGCTGGCCGGGCGCGCCGGGGTGCCGGTGATCGGCTTCGTCGAGTCGGCCGGCGCACGCATGGACGACGGCGTGGCGGCGCTCGGCGGCTACGGACGGATCTTCCGCGAGACAGTGGCCAACTCGGGCCGCGTTCCGCAGATCACCGTCGTCACCGGTGTCTCGGCCGGCGGCGGCGCATACTCGCCGGCGCTCACCGACTTCGTGGTCATGACGGGCGAGTCGAGCATGTTCCTCACCGGCCCCGGAGTCGTCCGCGAGGTGACCGGCGAGGACGTCGGTGTGCACGAGCTCGGCGGCCCGCGGGTGCACAGCCGCAACGGCGTATGCCAGTTCGAGGCAGACAGCGACGGCGCGGCCGCTCTCCTTACGCGCGACCTTCTCGGCCACTTTCCCCAGCGGGCGGGCGAGTCGCCGCCCAGCGCGCCGCCCGTCGACGCTCCCGGGCTCGACCCGTCCACGCACGTCCCGGACGAGGCCCGCAAGGTCTACGACGTCCGCGACGTAGCGGCTGAGATCGTCGACGCCGGCCGGCTGCTCGAGGTCTCGGAGCGCTGGGCGCGCAACATGGTCACCGCGCTCTGCCGCATCGGCGGGCGCCCGGTGGGGCTGATCGCCAACCAGCCCTGGCACCTGGGCGGCGTGATCGACGCCGAGGCTGCGCAGAAGGCCTCGCGCTTCGTGGACAAGTGCGACCAGTTTGGGCTGCCGCTGCTCGTCCTGGTCGACACGCCGGGCTTCCTCCCCGGCACCCGCCAGGAGAAGCAGGGCGTGATCCGCCACGGCGCCGGGCTGCTCCACGCGTTCGCCGCTGCGAGCGTGCCCAAGCTCACCGTCGTCCTGCGCAAGGGCTACGGCGGCGGCTTCATCACGATGAACTCGAAGGACCTGGGCGCCGACCTGGCGCTTGCCTGGCCCGACGCGGAGATCGGGATCATGGCCCCGCGCCAGGCGGTGGGCATCGTCCGCCGGAAGGAGATCGCCGAGGCCGACGATCCCGGCGCGACGCACGACCGGCTCACCGCCGAGTACGCCGACGAGCACCTGTCCGCCGCGGTCTCGGCCCGGGAGGGCTACATCGACGAGGTCGTCGAGCCGGCGCGGACCCGGGAGCGGGTCGAGTGGGCGCTGGGCGCTGTGGCGGGGTGGCGCGGATGACGCGGACCGTCTCCAGCTACGCCGCCCTCGGCGACAGCCTCACGCACGGCACCGACCCGGGGCGGGAGGGACGCTGGCCCGACGCGGTCGCCGGCGCGCTCGGCTGCCGCTACGCGAACCTGGCCAAGATCGGAGCCACGAGCCGCGAGGTCGAGGAGGAGCAGCTCGACCGGGCGCTCGTCCTCCGGCCCGACCTCGTCTCGCTGATCTGCGGCGCCAACGACGTGCTCGAGTCCGTGCGGCCCGCTCCCGGCGCCTTCGCGGAGCGGCTGGCGCGGATGTTCCTGCGCCTGCGCATGGCCTCGCCGTCGGCGCTGATCTTCACCGCCACCTACCCGGACCTGTCGCGCTTCGTCGACCTTCGCGAGCGCACGCGCCGGCGCGTGGCTCGGGGGATCGAGGACTTCAACACGGCCTGCCGCGCCGTGGCGGCGCAGCACGGCGTGCTGGTCATCGAGTGGGCGGACCACCCGAAGACCGGCGACCCGGCCTATCGCGCGGCCGACGGCTTCCACCCCTCGCCCGAGGGGCACAGGCGGGCGGCGACGGAGGTGCTCAGGGCCCTCGGCATTCGATCAGGAGAGGAGGCTGCATGACCCTCGACAGGCACTTCGACGAGCTCCGCGAGGGGGAGCGCTTCACCACTCGCGGCCGCACGATCACCGAGTCCGACGTGGTCGGCTTCGCCGGCCTCACAGGCGACAGCCACCCGCAGCACACGGACGCGGAGTGGTCGGCAGGCAGCCGCTTCGGGGAGCGGATCGCGCACGGGATGCTCGTGCTCTCGTACGCGGTGGGGCTGATGCCGTTCGAGCCCGAGCGGGTGGTGGCGATCCGTCGTATCGGCGACGCGGTCTTCAAGCAGCCAACCCGTATCGGCGACACGATTCGCGTCGAGGTCGAGCTGGCCGATCGCCGCGAGCTGGACGACGAGAACGGTCTCGTCAGCTGCCGCTGGCGGATCCTCAACCAGCACGACAAGCTCGTGGCCCGCGCCAAGGTCGAGGTCGTCTGGAAGCGCGAGCTGCGTTCGGACCCCGCTCAGGCCGAGCCCGACAGGCAGCCGGTGCTGATCTGATGCTCGAGGGCAAGCGACTTCTCCTCACGGGCGTCATGACGCGGCGGAGCATCGCCTTCGCCGTGGCAGAGCGGGCGATGAACAGCGGCGCCGAGGTCGTGCTGACGAGCTTCGGGCGCGCGCGGCGCATGACCGAGCGCGCGGCGCGGCAGCTGCCGGACACGCCCGACGTGCTCGAGCTCGACGTGAACGAGCCCGACCACTTCGACGCCCTCGCCGCCGACTTGCGCGAGCGCTGGGGCGGCGTCGACGGCGCCTTGCACGCGATCGCCTTCGCACCCGAGGACGCGCTCGGGGGCAACTTCATGAGCACGCCGGCCCAGTCGGCGGAGGCGGCCTTCCGGACCAGCGCCTACTCGTTCAAGGCGATGGCCGAGGCGCTCGAGCCGCTGTTCGACGGCGGCGGCAGCCTCGTGGGCCTCGACTTCGACGCCTCCGTCGCCTGGCCGGTGTACGACTGGATGGGCGTCTCGAAGGCTGCCCTCGAGTCCGTGGGGCGCTACCTCGCCCGCGACATGGGGCCGCGCGGCGTGCGCGTGAACCTGGTCTCGGCCGGCCCGGTGGAGACGCCCGCCGCCGGCGGGATCCCCGGCTTCGACAAGCTCGCCTCGACCTGGGAGCTCCAGGCGCCGCTCGGCTGGAACACGGACGACGCCGCCCCGGTGGCCGACGCGGTCTGCTTCCTGCTGTCCGACCTCGCCCGCGGCGTCTCGGGCGAGATCCTGCACGTGGACGGCGGCTTTCACGCGATGGGGGCGCCAGTCGGAAGGCAGTAGGCAGTAGACGGTAGAAACGACGCCCTGCCGCGTAATGCCTATTGCCTATTGCCTGTGGCGTAGGCTCGCCACGTGCTGCTCGCGATCGACGTCGGCAACACGCAGACGCAAATCGGAATGTTCAGGTCGGACGAGCTCGTCGAGAGCTGGCGCCTCGCCACCGACCGCGAGGCGACGGTCGACATGCTCGGCTCGCAGCTCGCCGGCCTGCTCGCGCTCAAGGGCCTGGGGATGCGCGACGTGGATGGTGCGATCGTCTCCTCCGTCGTCCCGCACCTCGGCCACGAGTTCGAGCTCATGTCCGACCGCTACTTCGGCGGCTCGCTCCAGGTGGTCGGGCCGGCGCTCAAGACCGGGATGGCGATCCAGGTGGACAACCCGCGTGAGGTGGGCGCCGACCGCCTCGTCAACTCGGTGGCGGCTTACGATCGCTTCGGCGGGCCCTGCATCTCCGTCGACTTCGGCACCACGATCAACTACGACGTGGTCTCGGCCGAGGGCGCCTTCCTCGGCGGCGTGATCGCGCCCGGTGTGGAGATCTCGATCGAGGCGATGTCGCGCCGCGCGGCGCGGCTGTTCACGGTCGATCTCGAGGCGCCGCCGAGCGCGATCGGGAAGAACACCCAGGCCTGCAGCCAGGCCGGGGTGATCTACGGCTTCGCCGGGCAGGTCGACGCGATCGTCGGCCGCTTGCGCGAGGAGCTCGGTGAGGAGGCGGCGACCGTGGCCACCGGCGGCCTGGCGGAGCCGATCGTGCCGCACTGCGAGGAGATCGACGAGGTCGACGACCTGCTCACGCTCACCGGCCTGCGCCTGATCTGGGAGCGGAACAGCGCCTAACGATGAAAGAAAGGGCCCCGTCCCCTTTCTTTCACGCCGATGTGGGAGCGGAACAGCGCGTAGCGATGAAAGAAAGGGCCCCGTCCCCTTTCTTTCACGGCGGTACCCTCGGCTCCGTGCGGTCGCTCACCGACAGCTGGGAGCTGGGCGGCATCGAGGTCGCCAATCGCCTCGTGCTCGCGCCGCTCGCGGGCATCGGCAATTGGTTCGTCCGGCTCCAGGCGCGGCGGCACGGCGCCGGCCTCGTCGTGTCGGAGATGGTCTCGAGCTTCGGCGTCAAGCACGGCAACGAGCGAACCGTCCGCGAGTTCCTCTGCATCCACCCGGAGGAGCACCCGGTGTCGATGCAGCTGTTCGGCCAGGACGCCGACGTGATGCGCGAGGCGGCCGCCGCGGTGGCCGAGGCGGACGCCGACCTGATCGACCTGAACATGGGCTGCCCGGTCCGCAAGGTCTGCAAGACCGGCGCCGGCGCGGCCCTCCTCGACGACCCCGACCGGGCCGTCGCGATCGCGCGCGCGGCCGGGGAGGGGAGCGGCCTGCCGGTCACGGTCAAGCTGCGGCCCGGCAACCGGCCCGGCGAGCGCAGCGGCGTGGAGCTGGCGCGACGGCTCGTGGACGAGGCCGGAGTGGCGGGGATCGGCTTCCACCCCCGCCATGCCTCGCAGCAGCACAAGGGCCGCCCGGACTACGCGCTGGTGGCGGAGCTGGTCGAGGAGCTCGACGTGCCGGTGATCCTCTCGGGCGGCCTGTCCTCGGACGAGCGCGTGCTCGAGGCCTTCGAGCGCAGCGGGGCCGAGGCCGTGATGCTCGCCCGCGGCTCGCTGGGCAATCCCTGGCGGTTCGAGCGACTGCTCGGGCTGCGCGACGGCGAGCCGAGCTTGCACGAGATCCTGGCCGAGCTCGACTGGGTGATCGAGCGCTGCGAGGAGCATCTCGGCCCCGGTCGGGCGGACCGCTACATGCGCAAGTTCTACCCCTGGTACGGGGAGCGTCTCGGGCTGACAAAAGCCCTCCAACACCGGCTTGTAACCGCTCCCAGCGCGGCCCAGGCGAGGGAAATCCTGCACGAGAACGTGCACCCTCAGCGGGCCCGGCTGGCCGCCTGAGCACACGCGGGCGCGTTGCTACACTCGTCCGTCCCTCGGCCGTGCAGCGGGGGCTTTTTTCATGGCTAGAGAGACCGTTTTGACACCCAAGGGGCTCAAGGAGCTCAAGACCAAGCTCGAGGAGCTTCAGACCGATCGCCGGCGCGAGGTCGCCGCGCGCATCAAGGAGGCTCGCGAGTTCGGCGACATCGCCGAGAACGCGGAGTACGACGACGCGAAGAACGAGCAGGCGATGCTCGAGAAGCAGATCTCCGACCTCGAGGAGAAGCTCCGCAACGCCAAGGTGATCGACAAGAAGTCGATCAACACCGACGCGGTCGGCGTCGGCGTGGTGGTTCACGTCAAGGACCAGAAGACCGACAAGTCGACCAAGTACACGCTCGTCGGCTCCGCCGAGGCCGACCCGACGGAGCACAAGCTCTCCAACGAGTCGCCGATCGGCAAGGCCCTCCTCGGCCACAAGCGGGGCGACATCGTGTCCGTGCCCGTGCCGCGCGGTCCCGCGCGCAAGCTGAAGATCACGAAGATCGAAACTCCCTAGGCAGGAGCGGAGCCCGATCGCCGATCGGGCGAGCACCGCACCATGCTTTTCGTAGGGTTCCGCGCGTGAGCGCGCCTGAGCAAGATCGCCGCGCCAAGCTCGAGGCGCTCCGCGCCGACGGGATCGAGCCGTTCCCGCACGAGTTCGACGGGGTCGTGCCCACCGCGGCGGTGCGCGAGGCGCACTCCGACCTCGAGCCGGAGGCCGAGACCGACTCCGCCTACCGCATCGCCGGCCGCCTGGCGGCGCGGCGCGGCCACGGCGGGGCCGCCTTCCTCGACGTGGTCGACCGCTCCGGCCGGCTCCAGGTGCACGCGCGCAAGGACGTGCTGGGTGACGAGTCGTTCGAGCGGCTGACATCGCTCGACCTCGGCGACATGATCGGCGTCGACGGCACGGCCTTCGCCACCAAGCGGGGCGAGCTCACCCTCAAGGCCACCGACTGGGCGCTGCTCGCCAAGGCCCTTCGCAACCCGCCGGAGAAGTTCCACGGGCTCGAGGACGTCGAGACTCGCCACCGCCAGCGCGAGCTCGACCTGATCGCCAACGAGGAGACGCGCGAGCTCTTCATCCTGCGCTCGCGGGTGATCGCCGCGATTCGCCGCTGGCTCGACCTACGCGGCTTTCTCGAGGTCGAGACGCCCGTGCTCCAGCCGCTCTACGGCGGGGCGCTGTCGCGGCCCTTCGTCACGCACCACCATGCGCTCGACCGCGACCTCTACCTGCGGATCGCCACCGAGCTCTACCTCAAGCGCCTGATCGTCGGCGGCCTCGAGAAGGTCTACGAGCTGGGCAAGGACTTCCGCAACGAGGGCGTCTCCTACAAGCACAACCCCGAGTTCACGATGCTCGAGTGGTACGAGGCCTACGCCGACTACGAGGACATGGCCGCCGAGCTCGAGGAGCTGGTGGAGTTCGTCGCCGGCGAGGTCGGCTACGACGGGCCGGTGGACTTCGGCCGGCCGTGGAAGCGGCTCAAGCTGCGGGAGGCGATCGCGGAGGCGACCGGCGTGGACGTGATGGAGCACCGCGACCGCGACGCCCTCGTCGCCGCCGCCCGCGAGCGAGGGATCGAGCTCGACCCGACCGACACCTGGCCGCGGCTCGTCGACCAGCTCCTCTCCAAGCACGTCGAGCCCAAGCTCGACCAGCCCACGTTCGTCATGGACTACCCGAAGGAGCTGTCGCCCTTCGCCAAGGACCACCGCTCCGAGCCGGAGCTCGTGGAGCGCTTCGAGTGCTTCGCCGCCGGCATGGAGTTCGCCAACGCCTTCACCGAGCTCAACGACCCCGACGAGCAGCGCGCGCGCTTCGAGGCGCAGCGGGCCGAGCAGGCCGCCGGCGACGAGGAGACCCAGCCCTACGACGAGGACTACATCCGCGCCCTCGAGCAGGGGATGCCGCCGACCGGCGGGATCGGCGTGGGCATCGACCGGCTCGTGATGATCCTGTCCGGCAGCGACTCGATCCGGGAGGTCGTGCTCTTCCCGGCTCTGCGCTCGAACCCCTAGTCGTCTCCGCCGCCGCCGTGGCCGGAGCCGCTCCCTCCGCCGCCGCTTCCGCCGGGGCCGGAGTTGCCGCCTCCGCCGCCGCTTCCGCCGCCGTGGTCATCCGTCTGCGGGGCGGGGGCCGGCGTCGGCGCAGGAGTGGGCGACGGCTGGGCCGGCGTGGTGCCGGTCGCCGAGGGCGGCGGGTTGGACGGCGTCGTGTTCTGGCGCGCCTTCCGGCGCTTGCGCGGCTTCGAGCTCGCCCGCTTCTCGGCTGACGAGCTCGGCGCCAGCGAGCGCACCGAGTCGAGCTCCGAGCTCGACAGCCCCACGGAATCGCTCGAGACCGCGTGGGCCCCGAGGCCTATGGCCAACGCCAGGGCGATGCCGGCGACAGCGAGCAGCGGCGTCTTCATCGGAGCGTCTCCGCCGCCGCCACCGGGTCCAGCTCCAGGTCGATTTCCGCGAGCGTTCCGCCGCCGGGGCGCTCGAGGAGCCTGATCTCCCCGCCCCAGCGACCGGCGAGCGCGGCCGCGATCGGCAAGCCGAGACCGCTGCCGCCAGTGCTGCCCGCGGCCTCGCCGCGGTAGAAGCGCTCGAACACGGCCTCGCGCTCGGCCTCGGGGATCCCGGGCCCCGCGTCGGCCACGCGCACCAGCGCGCGCGTCCCGTCGACGGCCGAGTCGACCTCGACGGGGGAGCGCTCGGGCGAGTACTTGAGAGCGTTCTCGATCAGGTTGTCGATGATGGCAGCGAGCTCCTCCGGGTCGGCGCGGACCTGCGCCGCGTCGCCGTCGGACACCCGCAGCTCGCGTCCCTCCTCCGCCGCCGTGTGGGCCCAGCGCTCGCGGGCGTCGCCGAGCACCTGGTCCAGCGCGATCGCGGCAACCTCCCCGGCCGGCTTCTGCTCGCGCGCGAGTATGAGGAGGTTCGAGAGCAGCGCCGACAGTCGGTCGAGCTCGGCCTCCGCCGCCTCGAGGTCGCGTCGCACGTCCGGGTCGCTCGACTTGCGGCCGGCGCCCTCGATCCGCAGCCTCAGCCCGGTGAGCGGCGTCCGCAGCTGGTGGGAGGCGTTCGAGACGAACGCGGCCTGCGACTCGAGCGCCCGCCGCAGCCGGGTCGTCATGGCATTGAACGCCACCGCGACCTCCCTCTGCTCGCGCGAGCCGGTCTCCTCCGCCCGCGCGTCGCGGTCGTCGCCGGAGATCCGCCGGGCCACGTCGGCCAGGGAGCGCAACGGCTTCGACAGGGAGTCGGCCAGGAGCCAGGCGACCACAAGCCCCAGGGCCAGGGCAGCCACCGCCAGGCCCGCCAGCACGAGCACGTCGCGGCGCTTGCGGTCGTTAACGGCCTCCACGCTCTGGGTCACGCGCACCGCCCCGCTCGTCCGGCCTCGGCTCACCACGGGGACCGCCGTGAACAGGAGGTCCTCGTCGAGAGAGTCGCTGTGCCGCCGTCCCTGCTTCGGCGAGCCGCGCAGGGCGCTCGCCACCTCGGGACGGCTGGCGTAGGAGCTCGATACGAGGGCCCCGCCCGCGGAGTCCGCCAGCAGGCGCCCGCGCGAGTCGACCACGATCACGCGACCCGACAGCGAGCGCGAGGCGCGGCGCACGAGCCGCCGGAGCTCCGCCCGGTCGTTCAGCTGCCCCGAGGCGCTAGCCGCGATCAGCTGGGCCTGCGAGGCCGCCTGCGCCTCGACCTCGTCGTCGATGCGGGCCACGCGGCTGAGTGCGAACGGCACCACCAGCGCGACGCTGAGCAGCAGCAGGACGTAGGCGAAGGCGGCGAGAAGCCGCGCCCGGAGCGTCATTCGCGTTCCAGCTCCTTGCGCGCCGCGAAGCGGAAGCCCACGCCGCGGACCGTGTGGATGTAGCGGGGCGCGGCCGGGTCGTCCCCGAGCTTGCGGCGCAGGCCGCTGACGTGGACGTCGAGCGTCTTGCTCGAGCCGAACCAGTCGGTGTCCCAGACCTCCTCGAGCGCCCGCTCGCGGGTCACGACCACGCCCGCGTTCACCATCAGCAGTTCGAGCAGCTCGTACTCCTTGCGCGTCAGGTCGAGCGGGTCGCCGCCGCGGGCGACGGTCCGGGCTGCGGGGTCGAGCTCCACGTCGCCGAGGTTGAGCGCCTGTGGGGCGCCGTCGTCCGCGCGCTCCGCGGCGCCGGCCCGGCGCAGCACCGCGCGCACGCGCGCGGCCACCTCGCGGGCGCTGAAGGGCTTGACGACGTAGTCGTCGGCACCCAGCTCGAGGCCGATCACGCGGTCGGCCTCGTCACCGCGGGCGGTGAGCATGATGATCGGCACCGGGCCGCGCTCCCGCAGCCGGCGCGCGACGTCGAAGCCGGAGCCGTCGGGAAGCATCAGGTCGAGGAGGACGAGGTCGGGATCGGTCCGCTCGGCCGTCTCGAGTGCCTGGGCCGCGGTGGCCGCCGTCTCAACCGCAAAGCCCTCGCTGGCCAGGGCCTCGGCGAGGGGGGTGCGGATCGCTTCTTCGTCCTCTACGACGAGGAGTCGCGACTTCTCCATGGGAGAGATGATGCCCGGGGCGGGCGACCCGCCATGCCGGCGGGCCGCCCGGGGAAGGCATTCGAGTCCGTGCTCCGGTGCTCGCCGGGCCACCGCCCGGCTCCGCTCCTCGCTAGTCGTCGCGGCCGCCGCGGCCGTGGCCGCCGTGACCGGAGGAGCCGCCGTGGTCGTCGCCGGCCTCGTTCTCGACACCGTGCTCGACCTCGTTCTCGTGCTCGACCTCGTGCCCGGCTTCGTGGCTGGGGCCGTCGTCGGCGCCGCCGCGGCCTGAGCTCGAGCTGCCCGGCCCGGAGTTGCTGCTGCCGGGGCCGGAGTTGTCGACGCGGCCATCGTCACCCGTGGTCGGCTGCGCGCCGCCACGGTCGTCGCCCGGCTCCGCGCCGCGGTCCTCCTGGCGGACGTCGTCGCCCGCCTCGTGATGCCGCTCGTTCCTGCGCTCGCGCTGCCGCTCACGGTTGTGCTCGCGCTCGCCGCGAGCGCGCCGGTCCTCGGTCGTCGTCGTGCGGTCGTCGGTCCTGGTCGCCGCCGGCTTCGACGCGACCGGCGAGTTGTCGTCGGCGCCGGTGAACGCCTGGGCGACGCCCACGGCGACGACGGCGGTGCTGAGTGCTGCGATGAGTGCGACCTTCATTTGCTGCTCCTCTGCTCGGGGTGTAGGGCTACGGTCACACCCCCCGGCAAGGCCGCTGTCAGCGCGCTCCCAGCTCCCGGTCAGGGCTGAGTAAAGAAACGGTAGGTCCATAGACCCCGGAAACACCGGGATCCAAGGCGGATTTAGAGGTCGATTAAGCCCAACTGACCGCCGGGGACCGTTGGTAGACTCGACCGCAGGCGTCGGGCGTCCCAGGACACTCATCCCGGTCGGCGTTCCTGCCGAAGAAGATCGGAAGGGAGTTCTGGGTATCACCCGACCCGTAGCACCCGACTAGAGAGACAGGATTCGTGTTCGAGCGCTTCACAGAACGGGCCAGGCAGGTAGTCGTCCTCGCTCAAGAGGAAGCCCGCATCCTGAAGCACAACTACATCGGCACCGAGCACATCCTCCTCGGCCTGCTGCGCGAGGAGGAGGGTCTCGCCGCGCGCGTGCTCGAGTCGCTCGACATCACCGTCGAGCGCGTCCGCGCGCAGGTCGTCCGGATCGTCGGCTCCGGCGAAGAGGTCACGTCCGGTCAGATCCCGTTCACGCCGCGCGCCAAGAAGGTGCTCGAGCTCGCCCTTCGTGAGGCACTGAGCCTCGGCCACAACTACATCGGCACCGAGCACATCCTGCTCGGCCTCGTCCGCGAGAACGAGGGCGTCGCCGCGCGCATCCTGCTCGACTTCGACGCCGACTCCGAGAAGATCCGCAACGAGGTCATCCGGATGCTCTCCGGCCCCGGCGGTCGCCAGCGCGGTGCCCAGGCGGGCCAGCAGGGCGAGGGCAAGAAGTCGTCCAAGCTGCTCGACCAGTTCGGCCGCAACCTCACCAAGCTCGCCTCCGAGGGCAAGCTCGACCCGGTCGTCGGCCGCGAGACCGAGATCGAGCGGATCATGCAGATCCTCTCGCGCCGCACCAAGAACAACCCGGTGCTGATCGGCGAGCCGGGCGTGGGCAAGACCGCCGTGGTCGAGGGCCTCGCCCAGCGGATCACGAGCGGCGAGGTTCCCGAGCTGCTCAAGAACAAGCAGATCTACACGCTCGACCTGGCGGCCCTGGTCGCCGGCTCGAAGTACCGCGGGGAGTTCGAGGAGCGCCTGAAGAAGGTGATGAAGGAGATCACCCAGCGCGGCGACATCATCCTTTTCATCGACGAGCTGCACAACCTCGTCGGCGCCGGCGCCGCCGAGGGTGCGATCGACGCGGCCAGCATCCTCAAGCCGGCCCTCGCGCGCGGCGAGCTGCAGACGATCGGCGCCACCACGCTCGACGAGTACCGCAAGTACCTCGAGCGCGACTCGGCGCTCGAGCGCCGCTTCCAGCAGATCCGCGTCGACCAGCCGTCGACCGAGGAGACCGTCCAGATCCTCAAGGGCCTGCGCGACCGCTACGAGGCGCACCACCGCGTCGGCATCACCGACGAGGGCCTCGAGTCCGCCGCCGAGCTTGCCGACCGCTACATCTCCGACCGCTTCCTGCCCGACAAGGCGATCGACCTCATCGACGAGGCCGCCTCGCGCGCGCGCATCAAGTCGATGACCGCGCCCCCGGTCTACCGCGACCTCGAGGAGGACATCGAGACCACGCGGCGCGACAAGGAGGCCGCGATCGAGGCGCAGGAGTTCGAGAAGGCGGCCAATCTCCGCGACAAGGAGCGCCAGCTCACCAACAAGAAGCGCGAGCTCGAGGAGCAGTGGCGCTCGGGTGAGAGCGGCGAGCGCCCGTCGATCGGCGAGGAGGAGATCGCCGACATCGTCTCGATGTGGACCGGCATCCCCGTCTTCAAGCTCACCGAGGCCGAGACCCAGAAGCTCATGCGGATGGAGGACGAGCTGCACAAGCGCGTCATCGGCCAGAACGCGGCCATCGAGGCCGTGTCCAAGGCGATCCGCCGCTCGCGCGCGGGCCTCAAGGACCCCAAGCGCCCCACCGGCTCGTTCATCTTCCTGGGGCCGTCCGGCGTCGGCAAGACCGAGCTCGCCCGCACGCTCGCCGAGTTCCTCTTCGGCGACGAGGAGGCCATGGTCCGGATCGACATGTCGGAGTACATGGAGAAGCACTCCGTCTCGCGGCTCGTCGGCTCGCCCCCGGGCTACATCGGCTACGACGAAGGCGGCCAGCTCACCGAGGCCGTCCGGCGCAAGCCGTACAGCGTGCTCCTGCTCGACGAGATCGAAAAGGCGCACCCGGACGTCTTCAACATCCTGCTGCAGATACTCGAGGACGGCCGGCTCACCGACGCCCAGGGCCGCACGGTCGACTTCCGGAACTCGATCGTGATCATGACCTCGAACATCGGCGCCTCCGAGATCGCCAAGAACACCGGCATCGGCTTCACGGTCGGCGACGAGACCGGCATCACCTATGACGACATGAAGAACCGGATCATGGGTGAGCTGAAGAAGGTCTTCCGGCCCGAGTTCCTCAACCGGATCGACGAGGTCATCGTCTTCCACAAGCTCACCAAGGAGGAAATCACCGAGATCGTCGAGCTCCTCCTCAAGCGGATCCGCGAGTCGCTGGCGGAGCGCGAGCTGTCGCTCAACCTCTCCGACGACGCCACGGACCTGCTGGTCGAGAAGGGCTGGGACCCGTCGATGGGCGCCCGCCCGCTGCGCCGGGCGATCCAGCGCTACATCGAGGACCCGCTGGCCGACGAGGTGCTGTCGCAGAGCATGCCGGCCGGCTCCACCGTCGAGGTCGACCGCGACCAGGGCGACGAGGACGGCGGCGTCAAGATCTCGATCACCAAGCCGCGCAAGCGCGAGACCGTCGGGGTCGGCGCCAAGGGCGGCGAGGACAAGCCGGAGCTCGAGGGTGGCTCGGACGACGAGCCGTCCGGCGACCTGCCCGAGGAGCCCGAGGTCCTGCCCGACGTCCCGGACGCGCCGCCGGCGCCCGAGGACGAGGGCGAGCAGCCCAACTGAGCTAGCGCAGGAAAAGTTCAGGGGGTCCCCCCGAGGCGAAAGCCTCGAGCGCGTGGCAGCCTGAAGAAGTGAGTCTCAAGGCTCTCCTGGCGGTCACCGGCACCGCCCTGTGGCTGGCCGCGGCTCCCGCGCAGGCGGCGACGCCCCCGCTCCTGGGGCAGTGGCACTTCGACCAGCTGAACGACACCGGCCCGAGCGGTACGCCGGACAGCTCGGGTCAGGGCCACGACCTGCTCGGGAATCCGGTGCTGGACGCCGGCGGCAAGTTCGCGAGCTACTACGCGGAGACCGAGTTCCCGCCCTGCAACGAGCCGCCCTGCCCCGGCCCCACCAACGGCTTACCGCTGACTGCCTCCGGCATCCGCCCGAGCCGCGTGACGCTGATGGCGTGGGTGCGCCGGGACGGCACTCCCTTCAGCGATGAGGTGATCGCGGCCCAGGCATACGACGGCACGACCTGCGATCGACCGGCGTACCGTCTTCGCTTCGACGACGGCGACAGCTTCAGCGGCCTCCAGTTCTCCGTACATACGGGCGGAGGGGTGGTGAACTCGCCCGCGGTCGGCTCGGTCGGCTACGTGTGGGACAGCGCCTGGCACCAGGTCGCGGGCACCTTCGACGGATCGAGGGTTCGCCTGTACGTGGACGGCGACGAGGTGGGCGACGGCACGCCGGCCGGCGGCGGCGCGGTCCAGTACGGGAGCTCGACCGGGTCCTTCGGCGCCGACGGGTTCACCGGGAATCCGGGCGGTTGCAACACCCGCGACTTCGCGGGCGGCATCGACGAGCTGCGCGTCTACGGCGACGCCCTCAACGCGACCGAGATCGCGCGCCTCGCCTCTGCGACCGGCCCGCAGCCGCCGGTGGTCGTGCCGGATGAGGATCAGGACGGCGTGGCGGACTCGGCCGACAACTGCCTGACCACGCCCAACCCCGACCAGGTCGACCGCGACGGCGACGGCCGGGGCGCGGCGTGCGACCCGACGGTCGTCAGGGTCGTGACGAGTCCCAGCTCGCCGTGCACGAAGTCGACGACGAGCTTCGACGCCAGCGGGTCGACGGCGGACCAGCGGATCGTCAACTACAGATTCGACGCGAAACGGGAGCCGGACCGCAATGGCGTGGGGACCCAGCTGCTCCAGAGCGGAACGAATCCAAAGGTGTCCAGGGTCTTCGAGGACCTGGAGCCTTCGCACACGTACACCAGCTGGGGCGGTGGATTCACCGTATCCGCCCCCGTGACCGGGGTGCTCGATCTCACCACCACGGTGACGCTCGCCGACGGCACGCGCGAGGCAGCGAGCACTCACGTCGACTTCAGGGATTACGTGCCGTCCTACGAGTCGGACCCGTGGCTCGGCTCGTACACGGGCTGGGCGCGCCCGGACGACTGCCCGCGCACGTCCATCGCCGGCAGCACCTTCTCCCCCCTGGGCGCCGCGCAGCTGAAGACCCCCACTTCCCTCGTGAGCTCCACGACGGGGAACGTCGCGGTGAAGCTCAACTGCCCGCCCGGCACCGTCGGCTGCTCAGGCGCCGCCATGCTGCTCAGTGGCAGCACGAAGATCAACGTCTTCAAGGCGGCCAAGAAGAAGAAGGCGAAGAAGGGCTCCCGGCGCCTCGGCCTGCAGCGCTTCTCGATCAGGCCGGGGAAGAGCAAGAAGGTGAAGATCAAGCTGACGGGGCGGGGGCGCCGCCTGCTGCGTCGCAAGCGCAAGCTGCGCGCCCGGCTCGTGGTGGTGAGCGTCACCGGGAACGGCAAGGCCAAGGTCGTGACCAAGAAGGTCAAGCTGCGCGCGAAGCGCAAGAAGCGCCACAAGGAGAAGCGCTGAGGCTAGGCGTCCTTGCCCAGCGCTGCGGTCAGGCGCTCGCGCGCTCCCGCGCCCGCGATCTCGAGCTTGGAGTAGGTGTGCGAGAGGTGTGTCTCTACGGTCTTCTCGCTGACGAACAGTTCCTGCGCGATCTCGCGATTTGTTGCTCCCACGGCCGCCATGTCGGCCACGCGCCGCTCGCTCGGCGTCAGCGAGCCGGCGCCCGTGGTGGCGATGCGCCTGGGGCGCCCGCCTGCCGCGTTCAGCTCCTCGCGAGCTCGCTCCATCAGGCGCTGAGCGCCGCAGCGGTGCGCCAGCTCCAGCCCGGCCGTCAGCTCGCCGCGGGCCTCGACTCGCTGCTGTGCACGCCGCAGCGCCGCTCCGAGCTCCACGAGCGCGACCGCGTGCTCGTAGCGGGCGGGTGAGCCGGCCAGCAGGCTCGCCGACTGCCGGAGCAGCTCGATGCCGTCCTCGCCGCCGGTCACCATTCCGAGCGCCCGCAGGGCGATGCCCTCGTATCGGGGCACGCCCGCCGCGCGCGCCAGCTCCAGTTCCTCCTGCGCCAGCGTCAGCGCCTCTTCGCGCTCGCCCGCCGGGAGGGCGAGCGCCAGGAGCGAGCGCACCGTCGACGCCGCGGGACCCCACCCGAGGGCGGCCTGGATCTCATATGCGGCGCGCAGATCGGCCACCGCGCGCCCGCGATCGAGCTTGGCGAGCCGCAGTCGCCCGCGTACCAGCAGCACGTTGGCGCCGCTCCAGGTGCGAGCGAACACCTCGGGCAGCTCGACCGTCTCGATGAAGGCGGCGAGATCCTCGTGCCCGGGCCGCTCGATCATGGCGTCCTGGAGGAAGTTCGCTCCCGAGGTCGCGGCCATCGTCAGCCCCGCCTGGTTGCCCGCCTCCACGGCGGCGCGGACCACGGCCTCGCCGGACGCGAGGTCGCCCTGGCGGAGGTGAGACCAACCGCTTGCGAAGGAGCTGACGAGGTGGCCCGCGACCGAGCCGCGCTCACGCGCTGCCGCGCCAAGCAGGTCACAGGCCGATTGCGCCCAGTCGTGGTCGTCGATCTCCACGAGGCTGCCGAGGACGTGAATCGCGTAGCCGTCGGCGGTGCGCCCGCGCAACAGCCGCCCATCCTCCAGCGCACGGCTGGCATAGGCGCGCACGCGCTCGACGCCTTCCCCGAAATGGGACGCCTGCACGGTCAGGAAGGCGGCGATTGCGAGCGACGCATCGCCCTCGCGCGCGGCGAGCTCCTCGAGGTGTGGGCGCTCGCGCGCGAGGGTCGCCGTGAAGGCGGGGTCATAGACCATGATTCCCGTCCGGACCGCCGCGATCTCCGCTTCGGCCTCGGGCGACGCGCCGGCGATGTCGTCGGTCACGGCGTCGAGTGCCTCGATGGACCCCTCCCACTGGCCGGCGATGGCGAGCATCTCCGCCAGGTCGCCGGCCACGCGGAGCCGCAGCGCGGGATCGTCCGAGATCGCGAGCGCCTCCTGAAGATGGCCGATCGCCTCGGGGTCTCGTAGAGATGCGAGGAGGACGCCGAGCCCCTCGAGGATCGTCGCCCGCGGCGGCTGCGGGGCCTCCTCTTCGAGCGCGCGCCTGAACCAGCGGATCGCCTCGTGCGGCGCGGCGCGGGCACGCGCCTCCTCGGCCGCGGCGACCAGCGCCTCGGCTACGGCGCTCGACCCCGCCGGCGGCAGTTCCGTGAGCTGCGCGGCCACCACCTCCGCGTATGCGCCCTCCTCGCGCAGCAGCTCGGCCGCCGAGGCGTGCAGCGCCCGGCTCTCGGTGACAGACAGGGCGTCGTAGATCGAGCGGCGCACGAGCGGATGGGTGAACTCGAAGGGATCTTCGGACGTGAGCACGTCGATGCGGCGCAGGCCGTTGGCGATCCGGCCGCCCTCCTCGCCTGTGAGCGAGGCGACGCCGCATGCCAGCCGGAGCGGGCCCTCCGGCCCCAGGACGGCCATCGCGGACGCGAGCGCCGGGGCCGCCGGCCCGAGCTGCTCGACACGACGCATCACCCGGTCGCCAATGGAAAGGACGGAAGCGTCGCGGACCGCGGCCGCGGGGTCGGCCTGCGACATCTCGCCGTTGGCCGACACAGACCGCAGCAGCTCCTGGACAAGGAAGGGATTGCCGCCGGTGGCCTCGCTGAAGGCGGCGCATATCTTCGGATCGGCCTCGGGGATGCGCGCCTGGACGAGTCGCGCCACCGCCTCCGCGCTCAGCGGCGCCGGCGTCAGCGCCAGCGCGCCGGGAGCCGAGCGGAACTCGTCCAGCAGCGCCTCCGGGGCGTCGGGTTCGTGCATGCGGGTTGCGACCAGAAGCGCAACCGGCGCGCCGGAGAGCCGGCCGGCGAGATAGCTCAGGGCCTTGAGCGACGAGCTGTCCGCCCAGTGGGCGTCGTCGACCGCGAGCAGGAGAGGCTGCTCGGCCGCGAGGTTGAGGGCGAGCCAGTAGATCGCATGGAGCGTCGTGAAGCCGTCGCCCGCGCCGGCGTCCGGCCGGGCTTCGAGCGCGAGCACCGGCTCCGCGGGCTGGGCGGCGCCGCTCAGGAGCCGCTTCCGCTCCGCCGGCTCCCGGCTCGCAAGCGCGCCCTCGAAGAGTTGTCGGAGCGCGCCGAAGCCGAACTCCCGCTCGAGCTCGCTGCCGCGCGCGCTCAGAACGCGCACCCCCGCCGCCTGTGCGCGTCCGGATGCCGCGGCGATCAGGGTGCTCTTACCGACTCCCGCGGGCCCCTCGACCACGACGACGCTGCCGTCCGCGGCGGCCGCGCGCTCGACCGCGAGGTCGAGCTGGCGGAGCTCGCTGTCGCGCTCTAGGAGGACTGGATCAGACAACGGCAGGCCAGGCCAGGGGGCAGGACCAGAGTAATCCGCGTCCAGCTTTCCTGCCAGGGGCGAAATCCCCTACGGCTCAGGGCCGCGGGACTTCGCCGACCTCGACCAGCGGCGCCACCTGACGGGCCCAGGCATCGAGCGAGCGCTCGCCCCAGGGGGACCGTCGCCGGCGTTCCACGGCGAGCGCCCTGGTCAGGCCGGCGGCTGTGCCCAGGATCTCTCCCGCCGCGCGCGGCCAGCGTCGTTCCCGAGCGTGAGTCGCGGCCTCCCGTGTCCGTTTGACCAGGACTCGCCCCGCGGCGCGCCTGTTTTCGAGGAGACTGAGCATCAGCGCCGACCTCGACCACTGCCGCGCGCGGCGGAAGTCGGTTCGCGCCGAGTAGTCGTGGCGGTGCTCGAACTTCGCGGCGGGCACGCCCAGCAGCTTCCAGCCCGCCGCCCTCGCTCGCCGCGAGAAATCCACGTCCTCGAAGTACATGAAGAAGAGCGGGTCGAAGCCGCCCAGCTCGAGGTAGGCCTCGCGACGAACGACCAGGGCCGTGCCCGGCAGCCAGTCGCGCTCGGGCGGGCCGCCCGGCCCGGCCGCAAGAGCGGCGGCGTCGGCTTCGAGAGTCCGCACGAGCGCGGAGGGCGTGTTCGGCTGCAACGCACCGTCGGGGTTGAAGAAGCCGACGAAGCGCCGCCGGCACTCGCGTACGCCGAGGTTGATGCCTGCGGCAAAGCCCAGATTGCGGTGGCAGGCGACCAACGTCTGCTCGGCGGCGGGGAACGAAGCGGCGATCGCCTCGCGGGCGGCGGCCGCGGTTGCAGGCCGGGCCCCGTTCTCCACCAGAACCAGTCGGCCGGACCAACCCTGGCCCATTGCGGTGCCCAGCCCGCGTGCCGAGGCGGCGACCTTCCGCGGCGCGCAGGCATGCACGAGCATCACCAAATCGAGATCGGTCAGGTGCTCCAAGGCGGACAGCTGAGGGCTAGGCGGGTGGCGGCTGTTGCGGCGGCAGCTGCTGCGTCGGCGGAGTCTGCTGCGGCTGCTGCTCGCCGAGGCCGGTGGGGTCGACGGCGTGCTCGCGCTGCGCCTGGTCCACCGAGGCCATCACCTTCTCCGGCTGGGCGACTCCCCTGAAGGCGAAGTCCGCGTCGCCGGTGCCGGCGGTGTCGAAGTCGACGGTGCCCACCTGAAGGATCCGCTGGAGCACCGACTGCTCGGTGTTCACGTTCTGAACGCGCTCGAGGCGCGTCTGCTGGACCTTGCGGGCGATGATCCCGCGGCGGATGTGGAGGCGCTGGTTGCTGATGGTGTAGGTCGTCGAGATGCGCATGATCAGCCCGATCAGCACCACCAGCACGAGGACCACGACCACGGTGACCGGGGTGAGCGAGTCCTTGATCAGGTAGGTGATCCCGCCGAGGACGGCGGCGACGATCAGGCCCTTGATGTAGAAGCCGATGATCGAGCGCCACGACGGGTGGCCCTCGAAGATGACGTGCTCGCCCGGACCCGTTTCCACTGCGATGAGGCTATCCGCTGCGCCCACGGCGCGACAGGGCCCGTGCCCGTTTCCGCGTCGAGCTGGAGCTGCGCCGGGTCGTGCTCGGCGAGCCAGCCCGCCACGATCCGCACCTCGTCGACCTCGTCCGGCGGCAGCGGCGCCCGGGCGTGGCCCGACGAGCGCTCCAGCAGCGCGTGCGTCCTCTGCGCCAGCTCCTCGCTGCCCGGCAGCGGGCCCCAGTCGAGCACGCGGCCGCGCAGGATCCAGAAGGCGTCGAAGCGATCCTTGACCGGGTGCCTGGCCAGCACCAGCCGCGGCGCGGCCTGCGTCGCGCGGAGCACGCCCTCGAGCTTGTCGAGCACCCAGGCCAGGCGGTCGCGCCGGCGCAGGAGGCCCGCCGCCCGCTCGTAGTGCTGCGCCTCGGAGGCCTCGCGCAGGCGCTCGTCGAGCATCGCCAGCAGCCGTTCGCCGCCGCCCGGCTCCTCGAACAGGCCGAGCGCCTCGTCGAGCCGGCGGCGGTAGGCGTTCGGGTCGAGGTCGCCGAGGCAGGGCGACATGCAGCGGTTCATCTGCCCGTACAGCGAGGGGTGCTCGCGCAGCTTGAGCCGGCGGCCGCAGCGGCGGAGCTTGAAGAGTGACTCGAGCTGGTCCGCGAGCTCCTCGGCCAGCGCCTTGCCGCCGAGCGGCCCGACGTTCACGGCCAGCCCCGGCGCCGGCTCCGGCGCCACCTCGAGCACCGGATAGGGGATGTCGAGGCGAGCGCGCAGGTAGACCCAGCGGTCGCTCCGCTTGAGCGCCCTGTTGCCGGGCGGCCGCCAGCGCTTGATCAGCCGGTTCTCGAGTACGAGCGCGCCCAGCTCCGAGTTGGTGGGCCGGTAGTCGACCACCTCGGCGCGCTCGGTCCAGCCCGCCGGCGCGCAGAAGTGCGCTCGCGCGCGCGTGCGCAGCGAGACCGACTTGCCGACGTACAGCGGCCGGCCGCGCTCGTCGCGGAAGACGTAGACGCCGGGATCGTCGGGCAGCTTGGTGAGGTCGGGCCGGTCCTCGCGCGCGCGCCGTCGCGCCGGGTCCGGGTTGCGGCGCCGGGGCCGGAGCAGCTCCACAGCGTCGGCGATGGTCGGCGCGTTGGCGCAGAGCTTGGGGAAGAGCGCGCAGAACACGCGCGCGCACGTGAGGGCGTCGGGCAGCGCGCGGTGGACCTCCCCGACCTCGATCCCGAGCGAGTCCGCCAGGGAGGCGAGCCCTCGCTTGGTGACGAGCGGCGCGAAGCGCCGCGCCAGCGCGACCGTGCAGAGCGTGGGCGGGCGCGGCCAGTCGAGACCGGCGCGCTCGAACGCCTGGCGCAGGACGCCGACGTCGAAGCGCGCGTTGTGGGCCACGAGCACCCGGCCCTCGAGCTGGGCGGCCAGCTCGGGCAGCACCTCCGCCGGCGGCGGCGCGCCGTCGACCATGCCCTGGGTGATCCCCGTGAAGCGCTCGATGCCCCGGGAGAGCGGGCGCTCCACCCGCACGAGCGACTCCCACGTCTCGTGCACCTCACCTCCGCCGACGAGCGCCGTACCCACCTCGGTCAGCTCGCAGAGGTCGCCCCCGAGGCCGTTGGTCTCGGTGTCCAGGGCCAGGAACTCGGCGCTCGCCAGCGGTTGCTCCACACCGGCATGCAAGCGCGCGGAGCGGACGGTCCGCACGGGCTCTTTCACCGGCGAGGAGTGGAGACGGGGCGGTGGCCCGTCGAGCACCGCAGCACCAATTACGCTTGCTCGCGTGAAGCGTGGGCTCGGCATCGCATCGCTCGTCGCAGTGGCCCTCGTACCGGCGGGAGCGGCGAGCGCCGATGCCCCTCGCGTCCGCGACGTCGCATCGGCGCTGGACAAGGACCCGGTCTACGTGGCGCCGTCAATGCACGGGGCGCTGCCGCGCTCGGCCGCGCGCAGCCTCCGCCGCAAGATCGCCCGCCTCGACAAGGGCCGCATCCAGATCGCCGTAGTGCCGCAGGCGAGCGCCGACCGTGTCGGCGGCATCCAGAGCTTCGGGAACGCGGTCGACCAGGCGATGCCCAACCGCCGCGGCACGCTGATCGCCACCACCGGCCAGAACTTCCAGATCGTGACCTCGCACACCGGTGTCGACACCACCCTGGCGGCGGTCCGGCGCGCGGTGGACAAGTACCACGGGCTCCCGCGTGAGCTGTCGGCGTCGGTCGAGGGCGTGGCCGAGGTCGACCCGGGACCGGGCCAGGACATCAACGGGCCGCCGCAGACCGGCCACACGACCAACCCGGGGACCATCCGGCCCGCCTCCAACCCGGGCGGCGGGAGCTCGAACGCGGGCGAGATCGTGGCCATCGTGGTGGGCGCGATCGTGCTGCTGCCGCTGCTCGGCCTCGGCATCTGGCTGCTCGCGGGCTGGCTCTCGCGGCGCAAGGCGACGTCCCAGATGGAGGAGCTCGACCTCGGCAGCGCCCGCGACGAGCTGCTCGCGCTCGGCCAGGACATCGAGGACCTCGACATCGACACCCAGATGCCCAACGCGAGCCCCGCCGGCATCCAGGAGTACCAGCAGGCGACGATGCTCTACGACCGGGCCAACCGGGCGCTCAAGGACAAGGACCCGAGCCAGCTCCAGATCGCCGAGGCGGGGCGCTGCGCCGAGGAGGGCCGCAAGCACATCCAGGCGGCGAAGAACCTCCTGAGCACGACCCCGGCGCCGCAGCCACCGCCGCCCGGCTGAAAGAAAGGGCCCCGTCCCCTTTGTTCCGGGGCGAGACCGTCCACCCGGGCGCTTAGCCTCGGTGGATGGCACGTTCCACGGTATTCGCCTGCTCCGCCTGCGGCCAGGAGACGCCCAAGTGGCACGGCCGCTGCCCCGGCTGCGGCGAGTGGAACACGATCGTGGAGGAGGCACGGGCCGCGGCGCCGGGCCCCACGCGTAGGGCCGGCAAGGCGCTGAGGCCCGTTCCGCTTCAGGACGTGCAGGCGCCGGCCGT
>DASXBA010000138.1:0-3609 GCA_036406475.1 Thermoleophilaceae bacterium
CTTCGGCTCCATCAGGTAGGCGCCGGGCGAGCGGACGAGCTGCGTGACGATCACGCGCTCGGTGCCGTTGATGATGAACGTCCCCTGATCGGTCATCATCGGGAAGTCGCCCATGAAGACCCGCTGCTCGCGGATCTCGCCCGTCTCCTTGTTGACGAAGCGGACGGTCATGGAGAGCGGGACCTGGTAGGTCAGGTCCTTCTCCCGGCATTCCTTGATCGAGACCGGCGGCTCACCGAACTCGTACTCCGCGAACTCCACGGCAAGCGTGCCGGTGTAGTCCTCGATCGGCGAGATGTCGTCGATGGTCTCCCGAAGCCCCTCCTCCATGAACCACGCGAAGGAGGCCTTCTGGATGTCGATCAGGTTGGGGAGGTCGAGAACGTGCTTCAGGCGCGAAAACGTCTTGCGCGCGTTAGGCGCAGCAACCCTGCTGGTCAAATGGAACTTCCTCCCTTAGAGATGTCTACTGCAGCGGCGGTCGGGCGAACGGATGGGCGCGAACCCTGCAGGATAGCGAAGACCCATGCCCCTGGGCAAGCGAAATCGCCTCCCGCAAAAGAGTCAACGACCCGCTGACTGGGTCTATTCCGCAGTGTAGCGCCGCTGTCCACGGAATGGTGGAGGAGGAGCGGCACGGCCTAAGATCGCCGGGAGAGAAGGAATGGGGTCCGAAGCACCAGTCGAGTTCCGCATCCTGGGGCCGGTCGAGGCGCTCGTCGGCGCGGACTCGGTGCCCCTGGGGCCGCCGAAGCAGCGGGCGTTGCTGGCGGCACTCCTGCTCGCCCGGGGCGCGGTCGTGTCGCGCGAGCGGCTCGTCGACGGCCTGTGGGGAAGCGATCCGCCGGCATCGGCCGTCGAATCGCTCCAGGTCTACGTCCACAAGCTTCGGCGCGCGCTCGGCTCGGGGCGGATCGAGACCTCGGGATCGGGCTACCGCGTCCCGCTCGACGATGCTCAGCTCGACCTCGCGCGCTTCGAGCGTGAGCTGGAGGGCGGGCGCCGCACGCTCGCAGCCGGCGACGCCGCGGAGGCGGCCGACTGCCTGCGCGCGGCGCTGGCGCTCTGGCGCGGCCCGGCGCTGGCCGATCTCCCCCGGGATGCGCCGACCGCAGCCGAGGCGGAGCGCCTCGAGGAGCTGCGTCTCGCGGCGCTGGAGCTCTGGAACGACGCCGAGCTCGCCTGCGGCAGGCACGACGGGCTGACGGCCACGCTGGAACCGTTGGTCGCCGAGCACCCGTATCGGGAGCGGTTCCGCGAGCAGCAGATCCTGGCGCTCTATCGCTCCGGCCGCCAGCAGGAGGCGCTGGAGGCGTACCGCAACGCACGAAGGGCGCTCGACGAGCTCGGGATCGAGCCGAGCCCGAGGCTGAAGGAGCTCGAGGGGGCGATCCTGCGCCAGGAGCCCGGCCTGAGGCAGCCGGATCAGGCGCTGCCCCAGCGCGCCCGCCTCCCGGGCCCGCCCACGGCGCTGGTCGGTCGCCGGCTCGAGATCGCCGCGATCACCGCGCTCCTGCGTGACGAGGACGCCCGTCTGGTCACGCTGACCGGCGCGGGCGGCACCGGGAAGACGCGCGTGGCGCTGGCAGTGGCCGCCGAGCTCGAGCCGGAGCTCCGGGACGGCGCACTGTTCGTCGACCTCGCTCCGGTCTCGGATGCCGGCCTGGTCCTCTCCTCGATCGGCGAGGCGCTCGGTCTGCAGCCGGGGACGCGTCCGCTCGAAGAGGCGGTCGCCGATCACCTGCGCTCGAAGCGGATGCTGCTCGTGCTGGACAACCTCGAGCAGCTCCTGCCGGCTGCGCCGGCCGTCGCGGAGCTTCTGGCCTCCGCCCCGGAGCTGCTCGTCCTCGCCACGAGCCGGGCGCCGCTGCGGCTCCGAGCCGAGCAGGAGTATCCGGTGCCGCCGCTGCCGATTCCCGACAACCGGCTTCCGTTCGAGGATCTGATCCGGGGCGACGCCGTCCGTCTGTTCGAGGCCCGCGCCCGTGATGTCAACCCCGGCTTCCGGCTCGACGAGGCGGCGGCTCGCGACGTCGCGCGGGTGTGCGCGCGGCTCGACGGCCTACCGCTCGCGATCGAGCTGGCCGCTGCCCGCGCCAAGCTGCTCTCGCCGCCGGAAATGCTCGAGCGCCTGCCGCACCTGCTCGGCTCCGGCCCGCGGGACGCGCCGGCACGCCAGCGGACGCTGACCGCGACGATCCAGTGGAGCTACGACCTCCTCACGGAGGAGGAGCGCAGGGCATTCGCGCAGTTCGGCGTCTTCGCCGGTGGGGCGACGATCGAGGCAGCGGAGCGCGTGTGCGAGGCCCCTCTGGACGTCTTCGCCGGGCTCGTCGACCACAGTCTCCTGCAGCAGGACGCCGCCGGTGGCCGCCTGACCATGCTGGAGACGGTCCGCAGCTGTGCGCTCGAACGCGTTGCCGAGACCGACGCGGACAGCGTCCGTGTCCGCCACGCCCTGTGGCTGACGGAGCTCGCCGAGGAGGCCGAGGCGGCGATGCGCACCGGTGGAGACAGCGCCTCCTGGCTCGACCGGCTGCAGGCCGAGCACGACAACATCCGGGCCGCGCTCGGCTGGACGCTCGAGGCCGGCGAAATCGACCTCGCGCTCAGGCTGGCCAGCGCGCTGCGGGTCTTCTGGGAGGTCCGGGGCCACTTCGCGGAGGGCGAGCAATGGCTCGACCAGGCCCTCGCCCGGCGCCAGGGCGACACGGCGGTGCGTGCGAAGGCGCTGAGCGCTGCCGGAACGGCCGCGTTCCGGGTCGGCGACCTCGACCGCGCGCGCGTCCGCTACACCGAGATGCTGGAGCTCTGGCAGGAGGTCGGCGACGAGCTCGGCATCGCACGCGGGCTCAGCGACCTCGGAACCGTCGCTGCGGGCGTCGGGGATCTCGACCTGGCGGTCGAGATGCTCGAGAAAAGCGCCGCCCGCTTCCGCGAGCTCGACGAGCCGGCTCGGCTGGCGATCGTGCTCCAGAACCTCGGCCATGTCGCCTCGGAGCGCGGCGACTACGACGAGGCGATCCGGGTGACGGAGGAGGCGCTCGCGCTCGAGCAGGAGGTCGGATTCAAGCCGAACGAGGCGATCACCCGCTACAACCTCGGCAGCTTCCTGTTCAAGGCAGGCCGGGCCGACGAGGCGATCCTCTGGCTGGAGCAGTGTCTCGCCCTGACGGTCGATCTCGACTACAAGGAGGTCTCCGCCTACGCGCTCGCGACGGTCGTCCAGATCCGCCTGGTCGAGGCCGACGCACCCGGAGCGGCGCAGCTGTCGGGCGTGGCCGACGGCCTGCTGGCCGAGGCGGGTGTCGCGCTGCAGACGCACGAGCAGGAGGCGTTCGAGCGCGCGAAGGAAGAGACGCGCGAGGCGCTCGGCGAGGCTGCGTACGAAGCAGCGCATGCGGCAGGACGGGACGCGCCGCTACGGGAGGCGCTGACCGAGGCGGGCCTGCTGGCTCCAGCGTAAGGCAAGGGTCAGGCACCTTCGGTGCCAGACCCTTCGATCCTTGGCCGCCGTTGATCTCTCGCCGCCGCGACCGACATGGCGGGCGCGGCCCAGCAAAGGACGCTGGGGTGCGACCGGTTAGGGAGGGGGGCTCGTGGGGGGGA
>DASXBA010000139.1:0-17982 GCA_036406475.1 Thermoleophilaceae bacterium
CCAGCGGATCACCAGCATCGGGTCGACGCCACCGTCGAACAGTGCGGCGAGGCAGTCTCGCTCGATCCGGTCGCCCTCGTCCTCCAAGCGCCCGATCTCGACCACGCGCGGTCGCAGGCTGGCCACGTCCTGAATTTGGTCGAGCGCCACCGCGAGCTCGGACCCGGCGCGCTCCAGCACCTCGGCGAGCGCCACGGCCTGCTCCATCGGCGCCTCGACCTTGTAGAGGAAGAGGTAGTCCGCCACCTCCTCCGCGTAGTCCACGACGTCGTCGACCCGCGACGCCAGAGCAAGGAGGTCGGCGCGATCGAAAGGCGTCGCGCTGCGGCGGTGGAGGTGGTGGATGATGTCGTGCGTGATCCGGTCGCCCTCGTGCTCGAGGTCCCTGAGGTCGTGGCGCTCGCCGTTCTCGTCCGGCCAGCGCGCCAGCAGCTGGGCGAGCAGCGCCGTCGAACGGCGCGCGTTCTCGCCCGCGGCGCGCACGAGTCCGTACAGCTCGCCGTAGTTCGGCTCGCGCCCGAAGATCCGGCTGCTAAGCGCTGCCACCGACGCTCAGTTCGGGGTGCGAGGCGTCCTCGAACTCCCGGAACAGGCCCGTGACCACGAAGGCAGTCTGCTCGCCGATGTCCACGGCGTTGTCGCCGATGCGCTCGATGCAGCGGGCAACGAGGAGCATGTGCATGGCCCACTCGCGCTGGTCCGTGTCGTCGCCGATCTCGAGCGCCAGCTTGAAGCAGTCGCGGTTCAGCCGATCGATCTCGTCGTCCTGGCGCGGCAGGTCCTGGGCGAGCGCCACGTCCCGCCTCTCGAACGCCTGCTTCGACTGGATCACCTGGCGCCGGGCCTGCTGCCCCATCTCGGCGATGTTCGCGAGCATTCGCTCGTCCGAGGGCGGCTCGTGACCCGCCAGCGGCACGAGCTTGGCGATGTTCACGCATTGGTCGCCCATGCGCTCCATGCTCTTGATCACGTGGAGGATCGCCGCGACGAGGCGCAGGTCGGTGGCCACGGGCGTCTGCAGAGCGAGCAGGGAGAGGATCCCCTGATGGACCTCGAGGTAGCGGCCGTCGAGCCGGTCGTCGTCCTCGATGACCATGCTGCCCAGCTCGATGTCGCGGTGCTCGACGGTCTCGAGCGCGCGGTCGAGCGCCTGGACCACCATGTCCAGGCCTCCGAGGGCCTGGGCCTCGAGGTTTGCGAGCTCCTCGCGGAATTGGGCGCGCGTCGCGGGCATCAGCCGAACTTCCCGCTGACGTAGTCCTCCGTGCGCTGGTCGTCCGGGTTGGTGAAGATCTTCTCGGTCTCTCCGAACTCCACCATCTCGCCGGTGAGCATGAACGCCGTCGAGTCGGCCACGCGGCCCGCCTGCTGCATGTTGTGAGTCACGAGGATGATGGTGTAGCGCTTCTTGAGCTCCCCGATCAGCTCCTCGATCTTCAGGGTAGCCACCGGATCGAGCGCCGAGCAGGGCTCGTCCATGATGATCACCTCGGGCTCGACCGCGATGGTGCGGGCGATGCAGAGGCGTTGCTGCTGGCCGCCGGAGAGCCCGATCCCCGGTGCGTTCAGGCGGTCCTTGACCTCCTCCCAGAGCCCTGCGCCCTTGAGCGAGCGCTCAACGACCTGCTTGAGGTCGGCCTTGGCGCCGGTCAGGCGGACGCCGGCCGCGACGTTGTCGAAGATCGACATGGTGGGGAACGGGTTGGGCTTCTGGAAGACCATCCCGATCGCTCGCCTGACGGCGACGACGTCCACGTCCGCGCCGTAGATGTCGAGATCGTCGAGCGTCACGCTGCCATCTGCCCGCGCGCCCGGGATCTCCTCGTGCATCCGGTTGATGCAGCGGACGAGCGTCGACTTGCCGCAGCCGGAGGGGCCGATCATCGCGGTGACCTTGTTGGGCGCGAAGTGGAGGTCGACGCCCTTGACCGCCTCGCTCTCGCCGTAGAACGCGCGCAGGCCCGTCAGCGTCACCTCGTGGCCCAGCACCTCCGTCGTCGAGCCGCGCGGGAAGCGCGGGCCCTCGGAGGTCTCCGGCTCGGCGGCCGGCTTCGTGCCCGGAGCCACCTCGTCCTGTCTCTCGGCTCGCGGGTTGGGGTCGAGCGTCATGCGAATCGGCTCCTTCGTTGGATCAGTCGGGCGACAAGGGTGAGCAGGAGAACCATCATCACCAGCGTCAGCGCGGCTCCCCAGGCGCGCTCGACGAGGCGATCCTGCGCCTGCCGGACGTCGTTGAAGATCTGGATCGGCAGCGAGTTCATCTGGCCGCCGAGGTCGAAGGTGGTGGCCTTGACCGCGAAGGCGGTGAAGAGGAGTGGCGCCGTCTCCCCGGCGGCGCGCGCGATCGCGAGCAGCGAGCCCGTCACGAGACCCGATGCCGCGCTGGGCAGCACCACCCGGGCCACCACCCGCCAGCGCGGCGCGCCGAGGGCGAGCGCGGCCTCACGCAGCGAGTCCGGAACGAGCTTGAGCACCACCTCCGCGGAGCGGGTGACGACCGGCAGCATCAGCAGGGCCAGGGCGATCGAGCCCTTCCAGCCCGCGAAGTTGCCGCCGACGCCGCCGAGCACGAGCACGATGTAGATGAAGAGGCCGAAGACGATCGACGGCACTCCGGTGAGCACGTCGACGAAGTAGCGGACGACGTTCGCGAAGCGCGAGTCCTTGCCGTACTCGACCAGGTAGAGGGCGACGCCGATGCCGATCGGCACGGCGATCGCGGATGCCAGGGCCACGATCAGGACCGTTCCGACGATCGCGCTCTTGATCCCGCCCGGGTCGCCGAAGAAGCGGCCGCTCGGGTCGGTGGAGAAGAAGTGCCAGGTCCAGGTGCCGATGCCCTTCTTGATCAGGAAGTAGAGGACGAGCGCCAGCGGCACAAGCGCGATCAACGTGGCGATGAGAAGCAGCGCCCGGGCGATCTGGTCGGTCCGTCGCCGGCGGGCGCTGATCGGCTGGAGCGTGGCGGTGGTCATGCGGCTGCTCCTCCGGCGATGCGGGTCCCCTGCTTGCGCTCGGCGCGGAGCACGAAGGCGCGGGCGATCGCGTTGATGACGAGGGTGAGCACGAACAGCACGAGGCCGGCGGCGATGAGGGCGGCGCGGTGGATCGGCGTGGAGGCCGCCTCGCCGAACTCGTTGGCGATCACGGCGGCGAGCGTGTAGCCCTGCGAGAACAGGTGATGCCCGATCTGCGGCGCGTTGCCGATCACGAGCGTCACCGCGATCGTCTCGCCGATGGCGCGGCCGAGGCCGAGCATCGACGCCCCCGTAATCCCCGAGCGCGAGTAGGGGAGGACGGCCATCTTGATCATCTCCCAGCGCGTCGCGCCGAGCGCGAGCGCCGCCTCCTTCTGCTCGACCGGGACGGTGGTGATCACCTCGCGCGAGATCGCGCTGACGATCGGCAGGATCATGATCGCGAGCACGAGGCCGCCGATGAAGTAGTTGGGGCCCGCCACCGCGCCGCCGCCGATGAACGGGATGAAGTCGAACGTCTTCGCGAACCACTTCTCCGCCGGAAGCAGCTTGGGGATGACGACGAAGACGGCCCAGAGGCCGTAGACGACGGACGGGACCGCCGCGAGCAGCTCGACCAGCATCGAGAGCGGCTGGCGCAGCCGGCGCGGGCAGAGCTCGACGATGTAGACGGCGGTGGCGACGGCCACCGGGACACCGATGACGAGGGCGATCGCCGAGGTGATCAGGGTCCCGACCACGAGCGGCCAGGCCCCGTAGATGTTGCGCGAGACGTCCCAGTTGTTGTCGAAGGTGAAGCCGAGGATCCCGAACTTGTCGAACGCCGGCTTCGCCTCGATGTACAGCTTCACGAAGAAGTAGGCGATCAGGACGAGGATCGCCCCCGCCAGGGCGGTCAGGCCCCAGCGCAACAGCTTGTCGGGGAGCCGCGACAGGGGCGACCGCTCGAGAACCGAGCGCCCGCCGCCTGTCGTTGCTACCCCAGCTTCCATGCCGCTACTTGAGGGCCTTGCCGTTGCAGGTGAGGCCCTTCACCTTTGCCAGAGCCTGGGTGTGGATGTCCTCGGGGAGCGGCGCGTACTGCAGCTCCGGGGCCACCTTCTGGCCGTCGCCCTCGGCGTAGTCGAGCCAGTTCTTGACCCGCTGCGCCTGGGCCGACTTCAGGCCGGCCTTGCACATGTCCTTGTAGACAAGGAGGAACGTGGCCGAGGCGATCGGATACGCCTTGGCGCCTGGCGCGTTGATCGCGTCGAAGCGCAGGTCGCTCGGGATCTTCAGGCCGACACCGGCCGCCGACGTGGACTCGAGCGACGGAGCGATGTAGTTCCCGGACTTGTTCTTCAGGTCGGCCGTCGTGAAGTTGTTCTGCAGGGCGTAGGCCTGCTCGACATACCCCACGGCGCCCTTGTTCTGCTTCACGCAGGCGGCGACGCCGTCGTTGCCCTTGGCACCGGTGCCGGTGGGCCACTTGACGGTCTTGTCGACGCCGGGGCCGTTCTTCCAGGCCGGGCTGTAGTCGGCCAGGAACGTGGTGAACAGCTTGGTCGTGCCCGACTCATCCGAGCGGTGGCAGACCGTGATGCTGTCGCCCGGCAGGTTCACGCCGGAGTTCTGACCCTTGATCGACGGGTCGTCCCACTTCTTCACCTTCCCGAGGAAGATGTTCGCGACCGTCGGGCCGTCCAGCTTGAGCCCCTTCTCGACACCGTCGAGGTTGTAGGAGACCGTGACCGCGCCGAAGACGGAGGGCACGTGGACCGGGTCGCCCTTCTTGGAGGCGGCCTTGATCTCGTCGTCCGTCATCGCCGCGTCGCTGGCGCCGAAGTCGACCGTGCCGGCCGTGAACTGCGCCACGCCGCCGCCCGAGCCGATGCCCTGGTAGTTGACGGTCGTGCCGGTCTTGTCCTTGAAGCGCGCCCCCCACTCGTCGTAGACGGGCTGGGGGAAGGTCGCCCCCGCGCCATTGAGCGAGCCGCCGCCGCTGGCAACGCTGGCGGAGCTGGACCCGCTGCTGTTGTTGTCGTCACTGCCGCAGGCGGCGACCCCTAGGGCCAGAACGCCGACTGCGGCTAGCGCGAGAAGCTTCCTCATGCGAGTGATCTCCTTCGTTCGGTCATCGATGACGCGAAGCTCGCATGTGTTCGAAGGCAGTCTGTTATCGACCTGTCGTCGTCCTGTGAAAAACGTGTAAAGGACCTGCAGGGCCCGCTCAGTGAGCACGCAAACGGGCGACCGGTTCCGGCTTGAAGCGGTAGCCGAAGCCGAAATGGGTGTGGATGTACGCCTGGTCGGGCAGGGCCCGCTCGAGCTTCTGCCGGAGCTTGCCGACGTACACGTCCACGGAGCGGTCGGACTTGCGGAACGGCTGGCCCCAGACCTCGCCGTACAGCTCCTCCCGACTGACGATCCGCCCGTTGCGGCTGGCGAGGGCGGTGAGGAGCTGGAGCTCGCGGACCGTCAGCTGGAGCGGATCGCCGCCCGCGAGGGCCAGGTACTCCTCGGGGCGGATCTCCAGGCCACCGGCCCGGAGGACGTGCCCGTTGGTCGCCACTCCCATCGTCCCGCGACCATGCCAGCCGAGGGGCCAAAGGCCGTTATTTCCGCGTTGATGGGCTGTGAAGAAGCTGTAAATGGGGGTGTTCGGGCTGGCCGGTCGCGTAACCTGCGCAGCGAGATGTCCGACGCCGGCAACCTCCGGATAGCGATTCTCGACACCGATTCGGGCTTCCTGCAGGTGCTCTCGAAGCGCGCCGATGACCTCGGCTGGCAGTACCGGCGGCTCGAGTCGCCGCCGCGGGCCGAGGAGGTCGTGGCCATGCGGGTCAACGCCCTGATCGTCGATCTGGCGGTGCTCCGCGAGCGCGCCTGGGACTACCTCGAGCAGATCTCCTCGGCGCTTCCCGGCATGGGGATCGTCGTCTGCACCGGCCGCTCGACGGTTGCGCAGAGGGTGCGCGGCCTGCGACTCGGCGCCGACGACTGGGTCACCAAGCCCTGCCATCCGGAGGAGGTCCTCGCTCGAGTCGAGGCCGTGGTCCGGCGGCGCAAGCGGGCGTCCGCGCGCATGGACGAGGGCCCGCTCGCGTTCGGCGAGCTCGAGGTGCGGCCCGACCAGTTCCAGGCGTTCGCGGCCGGACGCAACGTCGACCTGACGCGGCGCGAGTTCGAGGTCCTCCAGCTACTGGCGCAGGCGCGGGGCAAGGTGCTCCAGCGCGAGGAGATCTACCAGCAGGTCTGGGGCTATGCGATGGCCCACGGCGACCGCTCGGTCGACGTCTTCATCCGCAAGGTCCGGCAGAAGCTCGAGAAGGCCTCGCCGGGCTGGGAGTACATCCACACTCACTTCGGCGTCGGCTACCGCTTCGAGCCCGAGGCGCAGGTCGGCAGCGAGGGCCAGATCGCCCCGCTCGCTCCTCCGGAGGCTGAGGAGCCGGCGTTCGGGGTCAGCTCCGAGCCCGCCGAAACGGGCCGCTGACCTCGTAGATCGCGCCGTTCTCCCGCGCCCGCTGCGAGGAGAAGTAGAGGTGGCGCCCGCCGGGTGTGAAGGCGACGCCGGTCAGCTCGGAGCCCGCGTGCTCGGGCCCGCTGATCGACAGGAAGCGCCTCACCGCATGGGAGGGCTCGAGCACCCCGATGTGCTGCTCCGGCGAGCCGCTGTCCTCGCAGACGAACAGCTCGCCGCCCGGCGACAGCGTCATCTGGTCGACCAGGATCAGCGGCGGGTTCTTGCGCGCCAGGCCGTCGTAGATCGTCTCGACCCGCCGGCGGCGCGTGTCGTAGGCGTGGATCTGGCTGTCGGCCGTGGTCGCGATGTAGACCGTGGCGCTGTCGTACCAGATGCCCTCGGCGCGGCGGAAATGGGTCATGTCGTGGATCTGGTAACGCGTCCGGCGGCGCCGGCCGGCCGGGTCAGGGACCTCGGTCCAGCTCACGACGCCCCCGGCTCCGACGATCGCCACCTCCAGGAGGCCGGAGTCGAAGCTCGGCCAGCGGCGGGGCGTGAAGCGGTAGAAGCCGCCGTCGATCAGGTCCTCCGTCAGGTAGACGCGCCGCTCGTGGGGGTCGACGGCGGCGGCCTCGTGCTTGAAGGCGCCCATCGCCGGGTGCATTACGGCACGCCGGCGCCCCGTCGGGTCGCACTCCCAGACATGGCCGCCCTCGACCTCCTCACAGGAGAGCCAGGTGCCCCAGGGGGTCGCTCCACCGGAGCAGTTGGCCGTCGTCCCGTCGAGGATCCGGTAGGCGTCCTCGATCCGGCCGTCCCGGTCGAAGCGGATCGCGCTCACGCCGCCGTCCTCGTCCTCCGAGTTCGATGCGAGGATCCAGCCGCCGCCGCCGGTGGCGAAGGTGGCCGCGCCGTCGGAGGCCACGTGCCAGCGGTATGAGGTGCCGGGGACTTTCTCCTTCCCGCGCGCGACCACCCGTGCGCTGAAGCCCTCGGGCAGGCGGATCCCATGCTCGTCCGGCTTGCCGAGGGGGCCGTAGCCCGGCCCGTGCGGGAGCGACGGCGCGCCGCCCGCGTCTTCGGCGAGCATCTCACGCCAGAACGCCGCTCCCAGGCCCAGCGCGGCGACGCCGCCGGCGAGGCCCATGAACTCCCTACGCCGATATGCGGGTGCGCTCGATGGCTCCATGGGCGATGACGGGCATTCCGCGGGTGAGGAGACGGCGGGGGGTGGCCTGGACGAGAGCGCGGACGCGCGCCTCGTCGACGCCCTCTGCCAGCAGCGAGTCCCGCGCCGGCGTCAGCGAGGGCGGCCGGGTGGGGCCGTGGGCGTCCGAGCCGACGACCGCGACGAGAGCCTCGGCGACGACGCGACGCGCGGAGCGCCGCGCCTCGTCGCCGTGACCTCCTGTCAGGGACGGCGCGTTGACCTGGCCGAGCGCGCCGCGGGAGAGGGCAAGGCGGAGGCCGACGCAGTCCTCGAGCTCGGCATCCGGGCTGCGCTCGGGATGGGCGATCAGCGCGCCGAAGCCGCGGTCGCGCAGTTCGTCGAGCGCGTCGTGGAAGCCGTCGCCGAGCCCGGTGAAGGGAGCCTCGACCAGCACCCAGCGAGCATCGGGCGGTCCATGGGCGATCAGCTCGAGCTCGCTCTGGCGGAGGCGGCTGACCATCTCGTAGCCGAGCTCGCCGCCGCAGCGGACGTCGAGCACGATGCCCTCGCGCCCCAGCGCCTCGCGGACGTCCGCCACGAGATCGGGCAGCGAGGCGACGTCGGTCACGAAGTCGCTGCGAACGTGGGGGGTCGCCACCACGATGCCGGTGCCGTCGAGGACCGCCGCGTGGGCCAGCTCGACGCTGTCGGACATCTGCTCGGGGCCGTCGTCGACGCCCGGGAGGAGGTGGAAGTGCAGATCCACGCCATTCGCCGTTCGGCTCTGCACGGTCACCAGCATCGACGCGGCCGGCCGCGCTCCGGTCACGCACGTGTAACGGAACTGTGTCGAGCCTGTGAAGACGCCAGTTGCCATACTCCGGGCGGGGATGCCGGCACGCCGCTCGAGAGTTCGGGGGCCCGCCCTCATGGCGGCCGCCGCGTTCGCGCTACATCAGTTGCGCTACCTGCTCGCGCCCGCGGGCGAGGGCGGGTCCGCCGACCACGCCTACGTCCCGTTCGCCGCAGCCGTGATCGTCATGCTCATCGCCCTGGCCGCCGGCGAGCTCGCCATGCGCGTTGCCGGAGCGCGCGACGACGGCACCGCCGAAGCCGATCCGCGCTCGACCTGGGCCGTCTGGCTAGTGGCGAGCGCCGGCCTCGTGGCGATCTTCGTGGGGCAGGAGCTGATCGAGTCGCTTCTCGGCAGCGGCCACGTGACCGACCCGCTCGCGGGCGGCGGGCTCTCGGTCCTGCCGCTGGCGCTGGCGCTCGGCGGCTTCGTGGCGCTGGCGCTGCGCCTGGCGGGGGCGGCCGTCCGCACCGCCGTCCGGCGAGCTTCGCGGCGGCGGCAGCGTGCCGGTACGGTGCTCCGCCCGCGCTGGCGGGCGACCCATCCGGCCGCCTCGGTCCTCGCCCGTAAGCTGGCGGGCCGGGCACCCTGAGCCCGCTCCGGCTACGGCCGGAGCGACGTCTTCTCTCAAGGAGGTAGTTCCCAGATGTCCAGAAACGGGCGAGTGATCCTCGTCTTGGCAGCAGTCGCCGTCGCCATAGTCGCCTTCGTGGCGCTCTCGGGCGGCAACGACGACAACAAGAACAGCTCGTCCGGCAAGAGCACGGGCGGGACGAGCACGGCACCGGCCACGCAGCGGATCGAGATCAAGGAGGGCAAGCCGGTCGGCGGCATTCACAAGATCACCGTCACCAAGGGCGACACGCTCCACCTGGTCGTCAGCTCGAACGACACCAAGCAGGAGATCCACATGCACGGGTACGACATCGCCCGCGATATGGCACCCGGCCACCCCGCCGAGTTCAGGGTCAAGACAAACATCGAGGGTGCCTTCGAGATCGAGCTCGAGGAGACCTCGACCAAGATCGCGAACCTCCAAGTGCGGCCGGATTGAGCAGCGTCCTCCTCATTGCGCACGGCCTGGTCGTCCGCTCCGACCTGCCGATCCCGGAGTGGCTGTTCGGCTGGGCGGCGGCGATGGTGCTCGTCATCTCGTTCGTCGGGCTGGCCGTGCTCTGGCCGGAGCCGAGGCTGCAGGAGGAGGGCTGGCGCCCGCTGCCGGACTGGTTCGGGAGGGTGATCACCAGCACGCCCGTCGACATCGTCTGCGGGGCGTTCGGGGTCTTCCTGCTCGGCCTCACCGTCTACAGCGGCTTCCAGGGGACGCAGAGCTCCACGGCGAACTTCGCGCCGACCCTCGTCTACGTGATCTTCTGGATAGGACTCGTTCCGACGAGCGTCATCCTCGGAGACCTCTTCCGGGCCTTCAATCCGTGGCGGGCGATCGGCCGGGCGGTGTCCTGGGTGGCGAGAACCGCCGCCAGGGGGCCGATCCCCGCTCCGCTGGAATACCCCGCGTGGCTCGGGCGCTGGCCCGCGGCGGCGGGGATCCTGGCCTTCGCGACGATGGAGCTCGTCGTCTCGGAGGGCAGCAAGCCCGAGAACCTGGCGATCGCCGCGCTCGTCTACTCGGCCCTCACCTTCGTGGCCATGGCGCTGTACGGGGTGGACGCATGGATCGACCGCGGCGAGGCCTACAGCGTCTACTTCAACCTCTTCTCGCGGATCTCGATCTTCGAGCGGCGCGGGCGTCAGATCGGCGTCCGCAAGCTCCTGTCGGGGCTCGCGTCCATGGAGCCGCTGCCGGGGACCGTGGCGCTGGTGGCCGTGATGATCGGCTCGGTGACCTTCGACGGCGCGGCGGAGGCGCCGCTCTGGACGAACATCGCCCCCCACCTCTCCGACTTCTTCCACAACATCGGCGTCGCGCAGGAGCACGCGCTCGAGGCGGCCTTCTTCGTGGGTCTGATGGCCTCGATCCTGATCATCTACGGCTTCTACTGGCTTGGGGTGGTCGGTGCGGCGAGCGTGGGCGGCGGCTTCAGCAAGCGTCAGCTCGGCTACACGTTCATCCACACCCTCGTGCCGATCGCGCTGGCCTACGTGATGGCGCACTACCTCACGCTGCTCCTGTTCCAGGGCCAGTCGCTGATCTACCTCGGCCCCTATCCGAAGCTGGGCGTGCTGGCGTCTGATCCGCTCGGCACCGGGTCCAACATCTTCGGCACCGCCGAACACGCGATCAACTTCAACGTGATCACCTCGAACGAGACCTGGTACTGCCAGGTGGCGTTCGTCGTGCTCGGCCACGTGGCCGGCCTGACGCTCGCCCACGACCGGGCTCTGGCGATCTACGACAAGGCGAGGCTCGCGGTGCGCTCCCAGTACTGGATGCTGGGCGTGATGATCGGGTTCACGAGTCTGGCGCTCTGGCTACTGTCGCAGGCGAACACCTGATGCTCCCGATCGCACACGCCGGCCACTGGTTCATCGGCCTCGCGTACTTCGCCCCGGTGATCGGCTTCCTGGTCTGGCTGGCGGTGGTGCAGATCCGCGACCGGCGGCGCGGGGAGGACGACTAGGTGTCCCTCGGCTCCGCTTCGTCCGCCTCTCCGTAGTCGGCGCCCGACTCGTCGGACTCCGCCTCGGGCGGGAACTCGTCCAGCTCGGGGTTTCCGCGCCCTTCGCCGTGGGACGCCTGCTCCTCGAGCTGGCGCTCGGCCTGCTCGAAGCCCTCGGCTTCGCCGCCGCCGGCCTCCTCGACCGGCCGCCTGGCCTCGTCGCCCTCCGTATCCGGGGCGGGACCCCCGATCCGGCCCGCTTCCTCGGCCGCGGCCGCCTCCTCCGTGCGTTCAGGATTCTCCATCCGCCCGTGGTTCCCGTGGCGCCGGCTTTTACTCCGAGAGACGCGCCTCGAGGTCCGCCGTGCGCTCCCCGGCCTCGCGCGCGCGGGCCTCGGCCTGCTCCTGCGCGGCCTCCGCGCGCTCGAGCTCTGCCGCCGCTCGCGTGGCCTCGCGCCTTGCGTCGCGCAGGCGCCGCCGCGACTCCGCGAGGTCGCCGTCGAGCTGGCGCTGCTTCTCCCGTGCCTGCTCGAGCCGCTCCTCGAGTTGGCGGGTCCTGCCGTCGCGCTTTGCCGGAGCGGTCTTCGACCCGAGCAGGGAGCCGAGACCGCTCGGCGTGTAGTCGCGGTGCAGGCGCCCCGCGTCCAAAGCCTCGCGAGCCTCCTCGTCGGTGGCCACCGCGCGGAGGGTGTCCCTCAGCCGCTCCTGCACGACGCCGCTCACGCTCCGGCCGGCGGCCACGAGCTCGCGCTCGGCGTGGCGCGCCAGCTCGGCCACCAGCCTGCGCTCGTCCTCCGCGGCCCGGTCGAGGGCCTCACGGCCGGCGCCCGAGAGGAGCTCCTCCTGGGCCGCGCGAAGCCGCTCGCCCGTCTCGATCAGCTCCTCGACCTGGCGGGGGTCGTTGCGGCGCACCTGGTTGAGGGCCCAGGCCGCCACCCCGGGCTTGCGCAGCTTCTTGAGCTGGTCCGCGGCGTCGCGGTGACCCTCCTTGCGCAGGCGCGCGGCCAGCTCGTCGCGCTCCGCGGTGAACTCGTCGAGGGGAAGGCCGTAGAGCCGGTCGACCGCCTCGGGGTCCGGCCTCAAGCGCTTTCCGCCCGGCTCGACGTCGTGTCTTGACCGGCGCGGAGGCGCTCGCGCCAGCTGAGCGCAAGGGCGCGCGCCTCGGACTCCGTGGGGGCGACGTTCAGCGTGTCGCGCGTGTTCGTGATCTCGAACACGCGGTAGGGAGTGGGGTTGGGGCAGACCACGGCGAGCGCCCCGCCCGAGCGCGTCAGCCTGCGCGCGGCGTTGAGCAGCGCCGACAGGCCCCGCGAGTCGATGAACAGGCAGCGGTCGAGGTCGACGATGACGACCGCGCCGGGCCCCTCGCTGGCCTCGCTCAGGCGCTCCTGCAGCTCATCGAAGACGACGAGATCGATCTCGCCGTCGACTTCAACCCTTCGGATGGTGGGGTCCTCCCCATCCGTACCAACCTTGATCGTTGGCATCGACACTCCCGTTCTCGCCTGTTCCGAGTCCAGGCCGACGCCATCCCGTCGCCGCGCGTCCTCGCCTTCACGAACGACTCTAACGCGGCACGACCCTGCTGACAGAGAATGCGGCGCCCTGGGGGTCGGCGAGGACCGCGGTCACGCCGACCCCGTCGGCGGCGGGCGGGCTCAGAACCCGCCCGCCCAGCTCCTCGGCGTGGCTCGCCGTCCGCTCCACATCGTCCACCCAGAAGTTGACCATCCAGGCTGCGCTGTCGCCCGGGGTCATCACGGCCACGACGTCGCGGGGCACCGGCTGGTCCGGCTCGCCGCCCACGTAGCCGGGGAGGCGCCAGATGGTGACCGGGCCGAAGTCGTCCGTCTCCCAGCCGAATACCCGGGCGTAGAAGGCCTTGGCCGCGTCGGGATCCGGTGTGGCCAGGGCGCTCATCGCCCAGGCGCCCGGCTCGTTCACGAGCTCGGCGCCCCGGTGGCGTTCCGGCTGCCAGACGCCGATGGCGGCGCCGGCGGGGTCCGCGAGCACGGCGATGCGGCCGCCGTCGAGCGCGTCGAAAGGCTCCATGAGGACGCTTCCGCCTGCCGCTCGCGCTCGCTCCGCGGCCTCCTCGACGTTCTCCACCTGCACGTAGGTGCCCCAGGCCGTCTGATCCGGGGCCGAGCCCGGCCTCGAGGCGATCGCCGCCACGTCGCGGTCGCGCAGCCTGCACATGAAGTGCCTGCCCGGGACCTCGGGCGGCATCGTGTCCTCCGCCTCCCAGCCGAAGAGCTCGGTGTAGAAGGCGGCCGCCGCGTCGGCGTCCGGCTGCCAGGTGTCGACCCAGCTGGGGACGCCCGGTTGGAATCCGTTGCGCTCGCTCATGAAGGCACCGTATCAAATAGTTGGAAAATCCCACTTCTCAGTCTGATATCTGGAGTAAAGTGCCCGGTAATGCGCACCTACCGCGACAGCTGCGGCATTGCTCGCGCCCTCGACGTGGTGGGAGACCGCTGGGCACTGCTCGTCGTGAGGGAGCTGCTGCTCGGGCCCAAGCGCTTCAGCGACCTGCGCGAGGGGCTGCCGGCGGTGAGCACGGACATGCTCTCGCTGAGGCTGCGCGAGCTGCAGGCCGCCGGGATCGTGCGCCGCGCCAAGCTGCCGCCTCCCGCGCGCGCCCGCGTCTACGAGCTCAGCGAGCGCGGCAGGCAGCTCGAGCCGGTGCTCCTCGAGCTCGGCCGCTGGGGGAGCGCGGCCCCGTTCCCCGAGGGCGCCCCGCCCCTCGGCGCCGACGCGATGGCACTCGCGCTCAAGACGGTCTTCGACCCGGCGGCTGCCGAGGGCCTCTCGGCGACCTACGAGCTGCGGCTCGACGGGCAGCCCTTCGTCGTGCGCGTCGAGGGCGGTGAGCTCGATCTGGCCCGCGGCGAGGCCGAGCGGCACGACGCGACGATCGCCACCGACCCCGCCACCCTCTCGGATGTCCTCTGGCGCGGGGGCAAGCGGAGCGAGCTCGAGGTGGGGGGCAGCGGCCCGGCGGTCACGCGCTTCCTGCGGCTGTTCCGTGTGTCAAGCTCGGAGGCGTAAGCCTCCTTCCCGACTATTCACGGCAGGCCCAGCGCTACGACGAGACCCGCGCGGCCAGCCCATCCGTGATGCGCCGCCTGCGGGAGGCCCTGGCCGGCGCCCCCGGCCGCTCGCTGGCGGACATCGGAGGCGGCACCGGCAACTATGCCCTGGCGCTGAAGGGCGAGGGCTGGCAGCCGGTGGTGGTCGACCGCTCCGCGCAGATGCTCGCCCAGGCCGCGGCCAAGGGCCTCGAGACAGTCGCGGCCGACGCGGAGCACCTGCCCTTCCCGGACGGCAGCTTCGACGCGGCCACGATGATCTCGATGCTCCACCACGTCGCCGACCGTTCCGCGGCCCTCGCCGAGGCCCGCCGCATCCTCCGGCCGGGCGGCAAGCTCGCGCTGAAGGGCTTCACCGGCGAGGACTCGGCTTCCCTCTGGATCCTCGACTACTTCCCGAGCAGCCGCTCCTGGATGGCCGAGACCCACCCGCCCCGCGAGGCCGTGCTCGCCGAGCTGCCGGGCGCCGAGCTCCTGACGCTCGAGTTCGAGGACATGGAGGACGCCTCGCTCGCGGCGCTGTCGGCCGACCCCCAGCGCGTGCTGGAGGCCGGCGAGCGAGCGGCGACGAGCTACTTCGAGCGCATGCGGCGGGATCACCCGGACGAGCTCGAGGCGGGCCTGGAGCGCTTGCGCCGGGACATAGCGAGCGGCACGGCTCCCAGGCGGGCCGGAACGGCCACGATCCTCAGCTGGGCGAGGCCGATCGACTAGTGCCGCGGCGGTCGCGCTCCGAGATGTCCCGGATGTAGCCGGCGACGACCGCATCGGTCACGAGGCGTATGCGCGATCCCTGGTTCGGCGGGGTGTTCGGTCGAGGGCGGCGCCGAGGGGGACTGGCGATCGTCATGCCGCCTCCTTTATCTCGTGGTGGTTGTCGGCAGGCGCGCCGGCGAGTCGAAGCTGGGGTCGCCGCGACCCGGGCCGCAGGAGCCCGAAGGCGAGCGCGATGCCCACGGCGATCGCTCCCGCTCCGATCAGGAATGCGAGGTGGTACCCGCTGAGCAGGGAGCTGGTGACGCTGTGGTGGTCGGCGACGAGGCCCTTCGTCTGGCTCGCCGCGATGGTGCTGAGCACGGCCAGGCCGAGCGCGCCGCTCAGCTGTTGCGAGACGTTCGTGATGCCCGAGCCGAGCCCAGCGTCGTCAGCGGGAACGTCCTCCATCGCGATCGTGAGAAGCGGCATGAACGCGGTCCCGATCCCGAGGCCGATCGCGAAGGCGGCGAGGAAGATCGTGGGGAAGAACGCCGTGCCCTCCCCGACCGTGCTGAACAGAAGCAGCCCGGCGACCGCGGTCGCCATGCCCGTCGTCAGCACCCGAAGCTGTCCGAAACGCTCGACCAGGCGCTCGGTGATGCCCTGCGAGAGCGCGGCGACGGTCAGGGTCCAGGGCAGGAACGCCGCGCCGGTCTCGAGCGCGCTGTAGTGCCGGATGTGCTCGAGGTAGAGCGTGCCGAGGAAGAACGTGGAGTACATCCCCGTCACGAGGAAGCCCCTGACAACGCTGGCGCTGATCAGTCCGTGGACTCGGAAGATGCGCAGCGGCATGATCGGGTTCTCGATCCGCGCCTCGAGCGCGAGGAAGGCTGCCATCAACGCCGCGCCGAGGCCGCCGAACGAGAGGACGTACGACGAGCCCCAGCCGTGGCCCGTGGCCGCCACGATGGCGTAGATGCCGCTCATCAGCGACGCGGTGACGAGCAGCGAGCCGAGCCAGTCGACTCCGTGCCGGAGTCCCAGCCCGGGGTCGGCGCGGATGATTCTCCAGGCAAAGGCGAAGGCGGCCGCGCCGATCGGGAGGTTCACGAAGAAGACCCAGTGCCAGCTGAGCGTTTGCGTCAGGGCCCCGCCGGCGAGGAGGCCGAGCGAGCCGCCGGCGACGGAGACGAAGACGTAGGCGCTCATGGCGCGGGCCCGCTCCGTCGCCTCCGGGAACTCGGTGACGATGATCGCGAGGATCACCGACGCCTGCGCGGCGGCGCCGATTCCCTGGATGAAGCGCGAGCCGATCAGCACGCCCTGGCTCGGCGCGACACCGCACACGAGAGAGGCCGCGGTGAAGATGACGAGGCCGGCGAGGAACACGCGTTTGCGGCCTGCGAGGTCGCCGAGTCGGCCCGCGAGGAGCAGGAGGCTCCCGAAGCTGATGAGAAACGCGTTGACGACCCAGGTCAGGTTCGTCTGGCTGAAGTGGAGGTCGTGCTGGATCGAGGGGAGCGCGACGTTCACGATCGTCACGTCGAGGACGATCATCAGCTGCGCCAGGCAGACGATGATCAGCGTCGGCCAGCGCCGGCCGGTTGATTCGAAGGCTGAGGCGGGAACTAGGTTCATGCGAGGTCCCAACTTGTCGACTGGCCCTTTCGGGGCTAAAATGGAGGCCGCCTCCGAAATATGTGGAGGCAACCTCCGGTACTATACGGAGGCACCCTCCGTTTGTCAAGGGAAATTGCTTTGAACGCAGCCGGCACCTCAACCGAAACGCTTCTCGCCCGTCCCCAGCGGGCCGATGCCCGGCGCAACTACGAGAAGGTGCTCGCGGCCGCGCGGGAGGCGTTCGCCGAGGGCGGGGAGTCGACGTCGCTCGAGGAGATCGCCCGCCGCGCCGGCGTCGGCATCGGCACGCTCTACCGGCACTTCCCCAACCGGCAGGCGCTGCTCGAGGCGGTCTATGTCAACGAAGTCGAGGGCATCTGCCGCTCGGCCGCGGAATTCGACGGCGGCGATCCCTGGGAGTCACTGAACGGCTGGCTCGAGCGGTTGATGGCGTACATCGGCACCAAACAGGCGCTCGCCGCCGAGCTCCAGCACTACCTCGACAAGGACGCCGCGCTCTTCCAGGACTGCCGCGCCTCGCTCTTCGCAGCCGGCGAGCCTCTGCTGGGGCGGGCCCAGGACGCCGGCGTCGTCCGCCCGGACGTCGACCTCTCCGAGGTCATGCACATGGTCATCGGGATCGCCAAGATCCCCGCCACCGACCCGAGCCAGACCGAGCACATCCTTCGGATAGCGCTTGACGGCCTCCGCTACCGCGCCGACACGTAACCCGTAGGCTGACCGCATGCGCCGTCTGGCCCTGGCGGGTGTGGCCCTCGCCAGTGCACTCGTTCCGGGCGTAGCCGAGGCAGCCCGCGTGCCGGTGCCGAGGATGACCGCGCCCATCACGGTGGTCCCGTCCGCCGGCCTGCCGCCCCAGGTCAGCGTCGACAAGTCGAACGCGAACCTCGCCGTGGCCCGGTTCCACGGCCGCGTGTTCCTGGTCTTCCGCACCGCCAAGTGGCAGATCGCCGACAACAACGCCCGCCTCTACGTCGTCAGCAGCACCGACCAGGTGCACTGGCGCTACGAGGGCGTGTTCCGCTACGACCGCGACCTGCGCGAGCCGCGCTTCCTCGTCTGGAAGGGCCATCTGTTCCTCTACTTCGCCCTGCTCGGCTCCAACGCCGCGGCGTTCGAGCCGGGCGGGACCCTCGCCACTCGCTACGAGACCCCGCGCAAGTGGACCAAGCCGGCGCGGATCATCCCGCTCGACGACTTCATCGCCTGGTCGTTCAAGCTCTACAAGGGACGCCCCTACATGCTCGGCTACACGGGCGGAGGCGGCACCTTCCAGCCCAACCCGCCGCCGAAGTTCGTCTACTGGCTCACGAGCCGCGACGGCTTCACCTGGAAGCCGGTCGACCCGGCGCGCAAGATCGTCTACACCGGCCAGTGCGGGGAGACCGACTTCGCCTTCATGCCCAATGGCAGCCTGGTCACGGCCTGCCAGACCGAGCAGGTGGACAAGCTCGGCTGGGGCGCCAAGGTGTGCACGGCGCCGGCGTCGGCAACATGGCGCTGGACCTGCCGCGGCGACACTCGCCGCCTCGACTCGCCCTACGTCTTCGTCGACAACGGCCATCC
>DASXBA010000140.1:0-1763 GCA_036406475.1 Thermoleophilaceae bacterium
TCCCCCTGCCCGCTCGCGCGAGCGAGCCCGAGGGCACGGCTCGCGTGCGCGTCGGCCTCGGCGTAGAGGTCCAGATAGACCTCGGCGATAGCGAGCCAGCCCGCCGCGTCGGGACGGAGCGAGAGCTCCTCGTCCGATAGCTGATCCACGAGCGCGGCGGCTTGGGCATGCCGGCATCGAGCGGTCCCGGCCGGGCCGGTCATGGCGTCGGCGAACGCGGGCATGACGGCCGCCGCGGCTATGAGGGCGGCATCTCCCACTTCCTTCGCCGCGCTGACCGCAGGCGCGGCCCAGTCGCGCATCGCCTGGTATCTCGAGCGGTAGAACTCGTTCAGCGTCAGCTCGATCAGCAACTCGACGCGCTCGACCGAGGCCGGCTCGGGGAGGAGGCGAAGCGCCCTCACCAGACGGGCGTGGGCGTGCTCGTACCGCCCGAGGAAGCGCTCAACGCTGGCGCACGCCGTCGCGACGGTCGTGTTGAGCGCACCCGGCTGTCCCGGGACGAGTGCCGCCGCCTCCAGCGCCGCCTCATGACTGCCGGTGAAATGGCCCGCTGCCGCCAGTGCCCAGGAACGGGCGAGCAGAAGCTCAACGCGGTCCTCCGCCGGCGCGGTCTGCGGCAGGAGCCGCAGCGCCCCACCGAACCACCGTGCAGCGCTTTCGGGCGCGAGGCGCGCTGTTGCCTCGCCGGCCTCGCGCAAGACGGCAACGGCGGCGAGGTCGCCCTGGCGCGCCGACCGCTCGACGTGGTGAGCGCGCGCCGCGGCAGACGCCCCCCGCGCCGCGAGCGCCTCTGCGCACCGCTCGTGCGCCCCAAGCCGCCAGCCGCCACCGGTCGCCTCGTAAACAGCGCGCCGGACGAGCGGGTGGCGGAAACGGAAGCGCCGGGGCACGTCGGTGGTACGGATGAGGTCAAGCGCCAGGAGCTCGTCGACTGCATGCAGCCCCGCCGCCTCAGATGTGGCGGCGGCCGCGGCGGCCAGCTCTGGCTCGAATGGATCGCCCGCCACCGCAGCTCCTTCGAGCACGAGGCGTCCGATGCCCGACAGCAAGGTGAGCTCTTCGGCCAGCGAGGCGGTGACTGCCGCCGGGACGTCGAGGCCGGTCAGCGAGATCTCAGGAGCAGAAGTGAATTGAGGCGCGCGCGCGGGCGACCGGGCCAGCTGCTCCAGGTAGAAGGGGTTCCCCCCACTCTCCTGGTAAAGGAGAGCGGCGCGGGCCACGTCGAACCGCTCGCCGAGAAGCTGTCGGGCCTCATTCAACGTCAGAGCGCCCAGGTCGACCCGGGTCACCGCCGCAGAACGGCGCGCACGTTCCAGCGTGACGGCAAGCCGTTCCGGGGTTTGCCGGGGGCGGAGCGCCACTGCGGTGAGCACAGCCGCCGCGGGCTCTCGATGCAACAGCGCGCCGAGCATCTCGACCGATGCCGAGTCCGCCCAGTGGAAGTCGTCAAGAACGAGGACGAGGGGCTGGGTCTGCGCAAGATGCTCGAGCAACGCCCGCACCGCACGATGGCTGAGGTAGCGCTCATGCTGGGGCGATACCGGCCGACCGCCAGCCAGCGCCGACAGTGACGGGAAGACCTGCGCGAGTTCTGCCTGGACCGCGTCGGTTAGTACGGCGAGCCGGTCCGGTTCCAGGCCCGCGACGTACTCGTCCAGTGCATCCACGAACACCGAGAACGGCAGGTCGTGCTCGAACTCTGACGCCGCGCCGGCCAGGACGAGGTGCCCACGCCCCCCGGCGCCGGCGGCGAGCTCCCT
>DASXBA010000141.1:0-6065 GCA_036406475.1 Thermoleophilaceae bacterium
GCAGGTCACGAGGCAGACGATGCACACCGCCGTCCTCGGGCTCGAGACCGCCGGCCTGCTCGAGCGCAGGCCCAGGAACCAGAGGGTCGTCCTCGTGCGCCCCACAAAACGCGGCCGCAAGACCCTCGAGGCCGCCACAAAACGCGTCCGCGCCGTCGAGGCGGCCGCGCTCGCCGGTCTCAGCCGTAGCGACGCGCGTGCGGTGCGGACCTGGCTCGCCAACCTGGCGGCGATGCCGACGAGCACCCCTGACGGACGGGAAACCGCATGAAGCTCGAGCAGCGCATGCGCGCCGCCGAGGCAGATCTGTTCGCCGGCCTCGGTGCAGAGGTCGACGAGTCGTTCCTCGAGCTCGCCAGGACCGGCCTGCGGGTGCGACTGCTTTCACACGGCAGCGGCCCGCCACTGGTGCTGTTCCACGGTGTGTCCCTCAGCTCCGCCGCGTGGGCGCCCTTGTTCAACGCGCTCTCGGGCTGGAGGTTGCTCGCGGTAGACCTTCCCGGCCACGGGCTGTCCGACCCCGTCGGCTATCGACGTGGTCACGTCCGCCGCCACGCGCGCGAGTTGGTCGACGATGTTTTCGACGCGCTCGAGCTCGACCAGGCGCCGGTCGTCGGTCACTCGCTCGGCGGCATGTTCGCGCTGTGGCACGCGGCCGCGGGCGCCGGGCGGATCTCGAGGCTGGTCGCGATCGGAGAGCCGGCGGTCGCCCTTCCGGGCGCCTGCGTACGCATGCCGCTGTCGGCGCTGACGGTGCGAGGCCTCGGGGTCGCAGTTCTGCGCTCGCCCGGTCCCCGCGGCTTCTTTCGAGGCCTGCTCTCCTGGGGGCTCGGCCGGGCCGAGGTTGCCGCCGCGCCGGACGCGCTCGTCGAGGCCCTGCGCCTGTCCTCCCGTCGCCCCGAGAACGCGCGAACGGTCGGCTCGCTGATGCATGCGATCGACCGCTTCCGCCGGCCGCGGGCCGAAAGCGTTCTCACCGGCCCCGATCTCGCCGCGATCTCAGCACCCACGATGTTCATCTGGGGAACAGACGCCCCCTACCTCTCGGCCGAGCGCGCCCGGCCGTCGATCGACCGGATGCCCACGGCGACGCTTCACGAAGTGCCCGGTGGCCACGGCCCGTGGCTCGTCGACAGCGAGCGCAGCGCGGAGCTGATCCAAACCCATCTGGCCGGCGTCACGGCACGCAGCTGAACGCCTGCGGCTAGGCGAACACGCCGGTGAGAAAGGCGCCGTGACGGCCGTCGAGGCGGCCCGCGAGCCGTCCGAGCACGGGCGGCAGCGGGTAGTAGCCGACCGTCCTCACCTCCACGCAGCGCAGCCCGTGGTGGGCGCAGAGCTCGGTGAGCGCGCGCGCAGTGAACAGCCGCAGGTGGCTGCGGCCCTCCTCGTGCGAGGCGCCGTCCTCGGGGTTGAGCGGGTTGCCGACGATCACCTGGTCGCTCACGTGCGCCGGCGGCGGCTGGAGTCCGGCGGCGAGCGAGAGGACGTTGTGCCAGCTCGACAGGTTGTTGGTCGAGAGCACCACCGACCCGCCGGGCGCGAGCAGGCGGCGGATCTCGCCCAGGAAGGCGTCGGTGCCGCGCAGGTGCTCGATCACCTGGTTGGCGTGGATCAGGTCGAAGCTCCCGTCCTCGAACGGCAGCCGCTGCTCGAGATCGGCCTCGACCACGTCGATCCCGTGCCGGCGTGCCTCGGCCGCCCGCTCCGGCACGAGCTCCACGCCTACGACCTCCGCCGCGCCCGCAGTCTGCGCCAGCCGCGAGCTGAAGCGGCCGTCGCCGGCGCCGAGGTCCAGCAGGCGGCCGCCGGGCGTGCGCGGGACCAGTCCGAGGATGGTGCGGCGGTTCTCTGCCTCGGTCGCCCGGAAGACCCGCCGCAGGTACTCGCTCACCGCAAGCGGCGCACGGCCTTTCGGAACGACGTGTAGGCCGGCTTGTGGGCGCCCGAACGCGTCAGCAGGCCGGTGTGGAGGCCCCAGAGGTCGCGGAAGTTGGGGGCGTAGGGCGCGCCGTCGCGCCAGGAGAAGTAGACGAAGCCGCGCAGGCGCAGGCGCTTACGCGCCTTGCGGATGTAGGAGAGCGACTTGGAGATCCGCGAGGCCTGGCCCTTCGCGCCGACGATGAAGCGGTGCTTGGGTCCCTTGTCGCCCCAGCCGAGCTCGGTGATCCAGATCTTGGCGCGGCGGTCGTGGTAGCGGTTCATCAGCTTGCGGATGCCGCGCAGGAGCCGGCTGAGCTCCCTCGAGTTCCTTGCGTACGAGTTGATTGCGAGCGTGTCGAAGTAGCGCTTGGCCTTGGCGCGGTACATCTGCTTGATGAACTTCGTGAGCCGCACGGAGTGCCGCAGGAAGGTGTTGGGCAGGCCGGCGCTGACGACCTCGGCGTGGCGGTCGGACTTCTTGATCGCCTTGTAGACGGACTTGAGCAGCTTGACGTAGCCCTTCGCGCTCGGCTTGCCGCACCAGTACTGCGGTAGCGAGGCTTCGCCCCAGACCTGCCAGGAGCGGATCGGCAGCTTGTGCACGTGCGGCTGGGCCTTCCAGAGGGAGCCCCTTGGGCCGTAGCGCCGCACCAGCACCCGCGCGAAGCTCGCCATCGCCGACGCCTTGCGCGGCGGGCAGACGGAGCCTCGGTGCGACTTGCGCTGGAACTTCGGCGGGTCGTAGAGGATCGGCAGGACCCTGATGCCGCGGTCGGCGAGGTCGGCCACGTAGTCGTCGTAGGCGCCGAGCGAGTAGTGGCCGCGCTTGGTCTCGATGTCGCTCCAGTCAAAGGTCTGGCGGATGAGCCCGACGCCGAGCGACTGCTGCGTCTTGAGGTTGCTCGCGCGGTAGCTCGAGCTCCCGGCGAAGACGTCCTCGGAGGTGATGCCGATGAAGTCCTTGGGCACCTTCGCGTGCGCGGCCGGCGCGAAGACGGCGCAGAGAGCCAGGATGGCGACGACGAGGCGGTAACGAGGCAGCACGTTGGTCCCAACCCGCGCATACCCGTTCTGTTGCGCGGTTGACCTCCTAATTCGCAGAGTAGTCGCCGGCAGCGGTCAATGCGTCGCCACCGTCGCGCCGTCTTCGAAGGCGCGGAGGGCCGGCTTCGGCCGACCGTCCGCGCGCAGCAGGCCGGTGTGCAGGCCGAAGAAGTCCCCGCTTCCGGGGTAGGGACCCGCGTCGCGCCAGTCGTAGTAGACGACGCCGCGAATTCCAAGCTCTCTCCGCCGGCGACCGAATCCGGCCAGCGCGCCCGTGATGCGGCTGGCTTGACCAGCCTCGTCCGTGGTGAACGGGCTGGCCGGGCCACCACTGGCCCAACCGAACTCGGTCACCCAGATCGGCGAGCGAACGTGGAGGTCGCTCAAGAGCCGGCGCGTGTCCTCGACGGCTTTGAGCGTGCCCTCGTCGTCGCCCGCGAACGCGTGCAGTGCGAAGACGTCGAGGGCCGACCCCGCCCCGGCGCGGACCATCCCGGTGACGAAGGCGCGGAACGGGATGCCCCGCTGCGTCTCCGCGAGGCCGGCACTGACCACCTCCGCCCGGGGATCGGCGTTCTTGATCCCCCTGGCCGTGGCACGAAGCAGCCTTGCGTACGCGGCGGCGTCGGGACCCGCGGGCCAGTAGGGGGCCAGGTTGGGCTCGTTCCAGACCTGCCAGGCACGAATCGGGAGCTTTGCCCCGCCCCCCTTCCAGAGGGTGCCGTCGGGTCCGTAGCGGTGCACGAGCCGCTCCGCGAACCGGCCCATGTCGGCGGGGTCGCGCGGGGGGTAGGTGCCTCGTGCCGCCCCTCGCGCCGGGGCGCTCGAGCGGAAAGGAGGCGGGTCGAAGAGGATCGGCAGCACCTCTATCCCTCGCTCGGCGGCCGCTGACACCAGCGCATCGAGCCGTGAGAAGTCGTAGTGGCCGGGCGAGGACTCGACCTCTCTCCATCGGAAGGGCTGGCGTAGGAGGCCGACGTGTGCGTCGCGAAGGTCGTCGAGCACGCGCGCCTGCTTGTGGGCGTCGTCGGTCATCGCGTTCTCCGCGACGATTCCCACGAAGTCGCTGCCGGCCCGCTTCGGGACGACGCTTTCCCTCGACCCGCCGGTGCCGCCGCAAGCCGTCGCATACACGCACATGAGCGCGGCGGCGACCGCGACGGCGGGACGCGCGGCCCTCAAGCTCGACGACGCGCCAGCGCGAAGGCGGAAGCCGCAACGGCGAGTCCGGCGATCAGCGCGATCGGCCAGCCCTGGAGGAGGTCGGCATCGGCGCCCACGCCGGCTCGAGAGCTCGCCGCGTGCCGGCCGGCCGGACGCAGTCCTCTTCCGCCCACGAACGTGCCGCTATCGAGCTGTCGATCCGTCAGCTTGAATTGCAGGCCGCGCCCGCCGGCGGGAATCCCGCCGATGAATGCGCGAACCTGCGACTCTGGCGCCGGCTCGGGAAACGGCTCATATAGTCCCCCGCCGTTCTGAGCAGCCGCAGGGACCGCCAGGGCCCCGCTCGCAACCAGAACGGTCGCCCACACCCACAAGCGCCGCATGACCCGCGTGACGATACAGCCCAGCCGGACGCGGCTGGCGATGCGATACAGCAGGCGGCGGCCCCTGGCTGTGGCCGCGGGGCTGCTGCTGGGACTCGAGGCGGTTCTCACCGCTGCGGGCGCCGAAGTGCCGGCGCTGACGGTGGCGGCTCTGTTCGTCGTTCCGGGTCTCGCGCTGGTGGCAGTGCTGCCGGCGGCGGCCCGTCAGAGTTGGTCGGCTGCGCTCGCGGCCGTCCCGGTCCTGGGGTTCGCGGCCACCAGCGTCGCGCTGATCTCACTTGCAAGCGCTGGCGTGTCCCTGGCGCCGCTGCCGGTTCACCTCGTTCTCGCGGCGCTGGTGGCTGTCGGCTTCGCCCTGCCGCCCCCGGCTCTGCCCGACCGCCCCGGGCGCGCCGAGGCGCTCGCCGGACTCGGGCTCGTTGGCGCACTCGCCCTCGGAATCGTGCTTCAGCAGCGGGTGATCAACGGCTTTCCGCTGCCGGGCAACGATTGGGCCAAGTACGTCCTCTACGGGGACGAGATCCGGGCCCACGGCAAGCTGCTGATCGACAACCCGTTCTGGATGCTCGGCGTCCCGTTCCGAGACGACCCTGGTGTCCCGGCGGTCTACGGCGCCTACCTGCGGCTTGCGGACCAGCCCGCACCCGCGGTTGCGCACGGGATCGGGCTGTTCGCCTCGCTTCAGGTCCTGTCCGTCTTCGCCCTGGTCCGCGCCTTCTGGGGTCGCTTGGCGGCGGTCATCGCCGCGGGACTGTGGGCGGCCCTGCCGCTCAACATCACGCTTCTGGGCTGGCACGGCCTGGCCAACGCCGCCGCCCTCGCCCTCATGGCGCTGCTCCTGCTCTACGCCACCGCTCTGGTGCGAAACGAGCTGGATGGATCGGCCGCCGCGGGCGCGGGGCTGACCTTGGTGGCGCTTGCGGCCGTGCACCGGCTCTCGTTCGTCGTGGCGTTGGCGGCGCTGGTCCTCACCCTGGTCACCGTGCTGGCCTTACGCGGTGATCGCGCCGGCCTGCTGCGGCCGGCCGGAATCGCCGTCGCCTTCGCCATCGTCATCTCGCCGGGCGTGGCCTACGAGCTCGCGAAGCGCGAGCAGACCTTTGGCGGCACGTTGCACTACACCGCCTACCTCTCCTCGAAGCTCGACCTCGGGCTTCTCATGCGGGACCTCACGGTTCCCTTCGTCGCCGTTACGGCCGCGGCGGCCGTCGCGGCGCTCCTCCGCGCCCACCACGAACGAGCGTTGATTCCGCTCCTGGGCACGCTGGCCGCGATCGGCCTGCTGGCCTATTCCTGGGTGGTCCACCTGCCGCTCGACTACACGCGGATGGCCTACTACCTGCCCGTCGCCCTGGTTCCGCTCGCCGCGGTCTTCTTGGCCCGCGCGGAGAGGTGGCGCGGGGGCGCGGCGGTCGGGGCCGTGCTGGTCGTCTTCCTCGCCGGCACTGCGTTCGCGCAGGGCGACAACGTCAAGCGGTTCTACGCGTTCGCCAACCGCGGCTCCCTGAGGGGGCTCGACGCCGTTGCCGCAAGCATCGAGCCCCGGGAGGT
>DASXBA010000142.1:0-28873 GCA_036406475.1 Thermoleophilaceae bacterium
GTAGGGGCGAGGGTTTCCTGTGAGGCGCTTTACCTCTTGTGGCTCCGAGCGGGTTTCGTGAACTTGTCGCCTACCGGCTCGCGGCCGAACTCGCGAATGAGCTGTACGCGGAGGTGACCGGGTGGCCGTGGTTCCCTCGCAGGTCCCTAGGACTCCAGCTCGTCCGCTCGGCGGACTCGATCGGCGCCAACATCGCCGAAGGCGCGACCTACGACCTACGACCTACGACCTACGACCTACGACCTACGACCTACCGCCCCTTCCACTCCGGCTTCCGCTTCTCCGCGAAGGCCTGGACCCCCTCCTGGAAGTCCTCGGACAGGAAGCACGAGCGGCGCAGCTCCACGAGCTCGGCCTCCACGTCCGGGTCGAGGCGGCCCTCCACCGCCAACAGCTCGCGGATGATCCGCTTGTTGCCCGAGATCGAGAGCGGCGCGTTGGCCGCAAGCTCGCGGGCCAGGTCCAGCGACGCCGATTCGACCTCTTCGTCGCCGTGTACCGAGTTCACGAGGCCCCACTGGAGGGCGGTGTCGGCGTCGACGTTGCGGCCGACCAGGAACAGCTCGCGGGTCCGCGGCGCGCCGATGGCGTCGATGAACTTGCGCAGGCCGGTGTGCGAGTAGATGAGGCCCAGCTTGGCCGGCGGCATGCCGAGCTTGGCGCCCCGCGCCGCCACGCGCAGGTCGCAGGCGAGCGCCACCTCGAGGCCGCCGCCGATCGTGTGGCCGTTGAGTGCCGCGACGGTCGCGTAGGGATAGGACTCGAGGGCGTCGATCGCCTCGGCGAAGGGGTGGGCGACCAGCGACTCCGCGCGGACGGCGAACTCGTCCGGGGGGATGTCGCCGATGTCGTAGCCCGCTGAGAAGACCCGCTCGGAGCCGGTGAGGATCACGCAGCGGGCGTCGAGCCCCGGCAGGGTCTTGGCGATCACGTCGAGGATCTCGAGGTCGAGCGCGTTGCGCTTGGCCAGGTTGTCGATCGTTAGCCGGGCGACGCCCTCGGCGGGCTCGTCCAGCAGCAGCTTGCCGGAGGCGAGCTCCGTCACGCGGCGGCGGTCACTCGAGGACGACCAGGGTGTCGCCCTCGGAGACCGACTGGCCCTCCTGGCAGCTGATCTCCTTGACGGTGCCGTCGTCCTCCGCCTCGACGGGCATCTCCATCTTCATCGACTCGAGGATCACGAGCGTGTCGCCCTCCTCGACCTGCTGGCCGACCTGACACTCGATCTTCCACACGGTCCCCGTGATGTGCGCCTCGACGTCTGGCAACGGTTCCTCCTGGTCCTTGGCGGTCGCGGCACGATAGTCAGTTAGCGTTCCCGCCGTGGCCCGCGCCCCACGTTCGTTGCAGGGAAAGGTCGTCGCCGTGACCGGCGGTGCACGGGGCATCGGCCGCGCCACGGCGACCGCGCTGGCGCGCAAGGGCGCGCGGGTGGCGATCGGCGACGTGGACGCCGACGCCGCTCGTGAAACCGCTGCCGAGATCGGCTCGGGAGTGCTCGCGTTCGAGCTCGACGTGACCGACCGCGAGTCCTTCGCGGCCTTCCTCGACAGCGTTGAGTCCGAGGCCGGCCCGCTGGACGTGATGATCAACAACGCCGGCATCCTCCACCTCGGGCCGTTCGCGGAGGAGGACGAGGCGAGCCAGGCGCGGCAGGTCGACATCAACCTGAACGGGCCGATGCGGGGCACCAAGCTGGCGCTCGAGCGGATGGTCCCGCGCGGCCGGGGGCACATCGTCAACATGGCTTCCTCGGCGGGCAAGCTCACGCCGCCCGGCATCGCCACCTACACGGCGACCAAGCACGGCGTGGTGGGCTTCACCGAGGCCGTCCGCTGGGAGCAGCGCGGCAGCGGCATCGACTTCTCGATCGTGATGCCCGCCGTGGTGCGAACCGAGATGATCGCCGGCTACAAGGCCGCCCGCGGCGTCCAGGACATCGGCCCGGAGGACGTGGCAGCCGCGATCGTGGACGCGCTCGAGCATCCCCGGCTCGAGGTGTGGGTGCCCAAGCCTCTCGGCGGCCTCTGGAAGCTCCTGGTGATCCTCCCGCGGGGCCTGCGCGAGGGCCTCTTGCGGGCCATGAAGGTCGACCAGGTCACGTGGAAGGCCGACCGCAGCGCTCGCGCGGACTACGAAGGCCGCGCCGCCGCGAGCGAGCCTAGGCGGAGTCCCGCATCGACCGCCGCCCGATTGCCCGAAGAAGACCGGGAGCCCGTCGAGCCATCCTGACGGTGGCCCGGTCGCCGAGCTTCATGTGCTCGCCGGCCCCGTCGACCGCCGGACGCTGGTCGTGTCCGCCGAGAGCGCTGAGGCGCCAGGTGCCGGGCACGCCCTTCAGCTCGTGCTCGCCGCGGTCGGCGAAGTCGAGGCCCGAGCCGATCACCAGGTCGCGCACCGTGCTCGAAACGAGCACCTCGCCGGGCTCTGCCTTTGCGGCGACCCGTGCGCCGATGTGCACGGCAAGCCCGCCGACGTCGTCGCCAATGGCCTCGCACTCGCCGGTGTGCAGCCCCGCCCGGAGCTCGAGTCCGAGCTCGCCTGCGCCCGCGACAATGGCCTCGGCACAGTGGATCGCTCGCGCGGGACCCGACATGACGGCGAGGGCCCCGTCTCCGGTCGACTTGACCACGCGGCCGCCCGCCGCCTCGACCCGCTCGCGGACGAGCGCGTCGTGTCGCTCGAGCAGCTCGCGCCAGGCGGTGTCGCCGAGCGCTGCGGCGCGCGCGGTCGAGTCGACGATGTCGGTGAAGAGGACGGTGGCGAGGATCCGGTCCGGCTCCGCCGCTCGCCTGCTGCCGGTGAGAAAGCGTTCGGCCTCGTCGAGGATGGCGTCGCTGTTCTGGGTGAAGTAGGCGTGGTCGGTGCCCTCGAGCTCGACGAAGCGTGCCTCGGGTATTTGCTCGGCGATGAAGCGCCCCGCCTCGATCGGCACGACCTCGTTCGTCCGGTGCAGGACGAGCGTGGGCGCCGAGACGACCGGGAGGACATCCGATACATCGATGTCCTGGTAGGAGGCGATCAGCTCGCGTGCCATGGTCGGTGACACCGACGCACGCTCGAACGTCGCCATGGCGGTTCGGAACGCGCGGCTCTCGGCCATGCTCGGGACCAGGAAGTCGACGCTGCGGCCCTTCCCCCAGTCGTCGACGATCTCGGTGATCCAGGCACGGACGTCGCGAAGGTCGTCGCCCTTCGCGAGGGTCCCGTAGAGCAGGAGCGCCCTGACCCGTTCCGGATAGGTGGCGGCGAACAGGATCGACGACGGGCCGCCCTCCGACTCGCCGAACAGGGCCGCCTCCGTCATACCTGCCGCGTCCATCACAGCCCGGATGTCCTCGACCCGCTCCTCCAGGGTCGGAAGATGGGCGACCGGGTCGGACAGCCCCGTGCCGGCCTTGTCGAAGATCAAGAGCCGGCTGAATGACGCCAGCCTCTGGAAGAAGCGCGTCGTGGCCGGATTCGTCCACTGCAGGTCGAGATGCGAGATGAATCCCTGGCACCAGACGATGTTGAGCGGGCCCTCGCCGAGCACCTGATACGCGACGTTCACGCCATCGGGCCGGACGGCGTAATGCGTCTCAGGTGCTTCCACGGCGCCAGCCTAGCCCGCCCTTTAGATTGCGCGCGCGTGATCCTCGCGATCGACCAGGGAACCACGGGCAGCACCTGCATCGTCTTCGACGAGCGGGGAAGGCCGAAGGGCCGGGCCTACCGCGAGTTCGAGCAGCACTTCCCGCGCCCCGGCTGGGTCGAGCACGACGCGAGTGAGATCTGGGACGTCACGCGGGCCGTGGCGCAGGAGGCGCTCGACGCGGCGGGCTCCGACGGCGGCGGCCTGGCCGGCATCGGGATCACGAACCAGCGCGAGACGGTCGTCGCCTGGGACCCGGATTCGGGCGAGCCGCTCCACCGGGCGCTCGTCTGGCAGGACCGGCGCACGGCGGAGCGGTGCGACGAGCTCAAGGAGGAGGGCAAAGAGCCGCTCTTCCGCGAGCGGACCGGGCTCGTGCTCGACCCATACTTCTCGGGGACCAAGATCGAGTGGCTCGTCAAGGAGGGCGGCGTGGACCCGGGCGCGGCCTTCGGGACGATCGACTCATGGCTCCTGTTCAAGCTCACCGGCCGGCATGTGACCGACTACTCGAACGCCTCGCGGACGCTGCTCTTCGACATCCACAAGCGCGCCTGGGACCCGGAGCTCTGCGAGCTGCTGTCGGTCGAGCCGAAGTCCCTGCCCGAGCCGCTGCCGAGCGCCCACGTGTATGGCGAGACCTCCGAGTTCGGCGGCAGCGTTCCCGTGGCGGGCATCGCCGGCGACCAGCAGGCCGCCCTCTACGGCCAGGCCTGCCTCGAGCCCGGGCTCGGCAAGAACACGTACGGCACGGGCAGCTTCGTGCTCCAGAACGCGGGCGGCGACGCGCCCGAGCCCGAGGAGGGCCTTCTGACAACGGTGGCGTGGGGCGTCGCTGACCGGGTCGATTACGCGCTCGAGGCGGCCATCTTCGTGACCGGCGCGGCGGTCCAGTGGCTGCGCGACGGCCTCGGGATCATCGACAGCGCGGACGAGACCGAGGGGCTCGCGGGCTCGCTCGAGGCGAACGACGGCGTCTACATGGTCCCTGCCTTCACCGGCCTCGGCTCTCCGCACTGGGACCCCTACGCGCGCGGGACGATCATCGGCCTCACGCGGGGAACGGGGCGCGCCCACCTGGCACGGGCGGCGCTCGAGTCGATGGCCTACCAGACCGTGGATGCGGTCCGGGCGATGGAGGAGACCAGCGGCGTGACGCTCGAGGAGCTCAAGGCCGACGGCGGTGCCGTGGTGAACGGCTGGCTGATGCAGTTCCAGGCCGACGTGCTCGGCGTGCCGGTCGTGGTGCCGGAGGTGTCCGAGACCACGGCGCTCGGCGCGGCCTACCTGGCCGGCGTGGCCACGGAGGTCTGGAGCGAGCCCGACGTGCGGGAGATGTGGCGCGAGGCCTCCCGCTACGAGCCGAGCATGTCCGAGGACGAGCGGGACGGGCTGCTGGCCGGCTGGGCTGCGGCGCTGGACCGCGCCAGGAGCGAGTAACCGAGCCGGGAGCCCCGGGTAGCAACCCGCAGGTGAAGGAGCAGGTCTACAAGGATCCGCGGCCGGCCGAGTACTTCGACCGCTTCCACGAGCGCGCCCGCCGGCGCGCCCCGGACTGGGTCTACGACGCGGTCCGCCTGGTCCTGACGCCCTACATCGTCCTCTTCTTCAGGACCCGCTGCATCGACTCGGACAACGTTCCCGTCGAGGGCCCGGCGATCGTCGCGCCCAACCACTTCTCCTTCCTCGACCACTTCTTCGTGGCGGTCTACGTCCGGCGCAAGGTCCGCTTCATGGCCAAGTCGCAGCTCTTCCAGAAGCCGATGCAGTTCATCTACCGGCACGGCGGCGTCTTCCCGATCCGGCGCGGGCACCGCGACGAGGAGGCCTTCAAGACGGCGCACGCGATCCTCGATCACGAGGGTGTGATCGTCATGTACGCCGAGGCCGGCCGCTCGCGCTCCAAGAAGCTCGGGAAGCCGCGGCACGGGCTGGGCCGGCTGGCGCTCGAGTCGGGCGTGCCGATCGTCCCGACGGCGATCGCCGGCTCCGAGCACGCCCGCAATTGGAAGCGCCTCCAGTTTCCGAAGGTCACGCTCCAGTACGGCAAGCCGATCCGCTTCGAGAAGGTGGAGAACCCCACCAAGGAGCAGGCGCAGGAGGCCTCGGAGGTCGTGTTCGCCGAGGTGCGCCGGATGCACGAGGCGCTCCAGCGCGACGGCCGCCGCAAGGTCATCAAGGCCGCCCGCGCCGCTCGCCGCGCCGCCGAGGCGGCCGCCCGGCGCCCCGCGGTTCGCTAGTCCGTAGGATTTCCGCCGGGGGTGCAGGGGGTGCTGCGGACTCTTTCAGTGGTGTGCGCCGTGATCGGCGCGAGCCTCGCGCTGAGCGCGAGCGCTCAGGCGAGCTGCGACCCGGTCGATCCCGCAGCGTGCCTCTACCCGTGGCCGAACGACCACTTCACGGTCCCCGATCCTTCGACGGACACCGGCCTGCGGCTCGACCTGTCGCTGACCGAGATGCCGAAGAACAAGTACGGCAAGCCGATCGACCCGGCGCCGTACAACCGCAATGACGGCTTCAGCCCCGGCTCGCTGATCGTGACCAAGATCCCGGGCCTCGACACGCCGGAGGCCTTCCAGCGGACGGGGGCGGTGCCGATCGACGACATGGCGAGGTCGTTCGACCGGGACCAGCCGGTCGTCCTGATCAATGCGCGCACGGGCAAGCGGCAGCTGATCTGGTCCGAGCTCGACTCGAACCCGTCCGACCCCAAGGACGTGACCCTTCTGATCCATCCCGGGAAGAACCTCGCCGAGGGGCAGAGGTTCGTCGTGGCGCTCAGGAACCTGAAGAACGCCCAGGGGGGGACGATCGAGGCGCAGGCGCCGTTCCGCGCTCTCCGGGACGGGATCACGCACGACGCCCGCTACGACCGGGACGTCTTCCCGGCGCTCAAGCGGGCGGGCATCCCCCGCGGCAACCTCTACCTAGCCTGGGACTTCACGGTGGCGAGCGAGCGCAACCTGTCCGAGCGGATGCTGCACATCCGCGACGACGCCTTTGCGCAGCTCGGCGACACGAACCTGGCGGACCTCAAGGTGCCGGCGACCTCGCTCGCGCCGCGGATCGTGCCGCGCTCGCTCAAGGTCACCGACTACACGCCGGAGGAGAACTCGAAGATCGCGCGCAGCGTCGAGGGCCGGATCGACGTGCCCTGCTACCTGAACCTGCCGCGCTGCGTCTCGGGCGGGGAGTTCAGCTACGGGCCGGACGGCCTGCCTCTCCGCAACCCCGTCGATCAGGAGGCGGCCTTCACCTGCCGTGTGCCACGGGTCGCGCTCGAGCCGGGCGCGGCTCCGGCGCGAGTCTCGCTCTACGGCCACGGGCTGCTCGGCAGCCGCGACGAGGTGGGCCAGGGCCAGCTCGAGGACTTCGGCCAGGAGCACGACATCGTCTTCTGCGCCACCGACTGGTCGGGCATGGCGTGCGCGGACACCCCGCTCGGCGCGGACGACGTCCAGGCGATCGCCGAGGACGTGGCGGCCGGCCACAGCCCGAACCTCCCCAACTGCGATGTCCCGACGGTCCTCTCGATCCTCAACGACCTGTCGGGCTTCCCGAAGCTCGCCGACCGGGTCCAGCAGGGGATGCTCGACTTCCTCTACCTGGGTCGGCTGATGATCCACCCCGCCGGGCTGAGCGCGCTGCCGGCGTTCCAGCGCGACGGGAAGTCGATCCTCGACACCCGGCGGCTCTTCTACGACGGCAACAGCCAGGGCGGGATCATCGGCGGCGCGCTGGCGGCCGTGGCCGTGGACAACGACCGCTCGGCGCTGGGCGTGCCCGGGATGAACTATTCGACCTTGCTGTCGCGGAGCGTCGACTTCGACACCTACGCAGAGGGCAACTTCGAGGGCGTCGAGACGCCGCTCGGCATGTACGACGCCTACCCGAATGAGCTCGAGCGGCCGCTGATCCTCTCGCTCATCCAGACCCTCTGGGACCGGGCCGAGGCGGACGGCTACGCCGAGCACATGACGACCGACCCGTATCCGAACACCCCGCCGCACAAGGTTCTGATGCAGGTCGCGTTCGGCGACCACCAGGTCGCCAATATCGCGGCCGAGACCGAGGCGCGCACGATCGGCGCCCGCGCCTACCAGCCGGCGCTCGACCCGGGCAGGGCCAGTGTCGAGACCCTGTTCGGAATCCCACCGATCGGCAGGTTCCCCTTCGACGGCTCGGCCATCGTCTACTGGGACAGCGGCCCGATGCGCACCGAGAACGGCCAGACCGTGGGCACGCCGGCGCCGCCGAAGGGCAACGTCGCGCCGAGCCAGGGCGAGGACCCGCACGAGCTGCCGCGGCGCGAGCCGGAGGCCCGGCTACAGAAGTCCGAGTTCCTGAAGATCGGCGGCCACGTGATCGACGTCTGCGGCGGCAGGCCCTGCCGCAGCGGCAGCTGGGATGACCAGAGCGGCTAGCCGCTCGGCCCGAAGCGCTCGGTCCTGATCCGCTCCGGCGCGTAGCCGGCACCCAGGAGCAGCTCGCCGGCCGTCTCCACGAAGCCGTTGCTGCCGCAGGCGAACGCCAGGGCCGAACCCGAGGCCGGGGGAGGGACGAGCGACGAGTCGATCCTGCCCGTGTGCCCGCTCCAGTCCTCGGGCGGCTCGCGCGTGAAGGTCAGCGCCGCGTCTTCGCCCAGCTCGTCGGCGTAGATCACCTCCTCCGCCGTCCTCACCGAGTAGACCAGCTTCATCTGGAGCTCGGGCATGGTCCGGCGGCGGTGGCGGAGCATCGCCATCAGCGGCACCACCCCCGAGCCGCCGCCGAGCAGCAGCACCGGCGACTCGCCGCGCCAGACGAAGTAGGACGTGAACGGCCCGCGGACCTCCACCCGGTCGCCCTCCACGACGACCTCGTGGAAGTAGGGCGAGACCTCGCCGTCGTCGAGGAGATCGATCGTCAACTCGATCCGCCCCTCGTCCAGCGGCGAGGAGGCGATCGAGTACGAGCGCTGCGCCCGGTAGCCGTCGGGTGCCGTCAGGCGGACGTCGTAGTGCTGGCCCGGCAGGTGCGGCATCCACATCGGCAGCTCGATCACGAACGACTTGACCCGCGGGGTCTCCTGCTTGATCGCGACGACCGTCCCGATCTGCCACTTGCCGGGGGCCCGCTGCTCGACTGCGGTCAAGGGCGCTAGTCGCTCCAGTAGCGCTGCTCCTTCCAGGGGTCGCCACGGTTGTGGTAGCCGTTCTGCTCCCAGAAGCCGGGCTCGTCGTGGTCCATCAGCCGCAGTCCGGCCACCCACTTGGCGCTCTTCCAGAAGTAGAGGTGGGGCACGAGCATCCGCGCCGGCCCGCCGTGCTCACGCGGGAGCGGCTCGCCCTCGTGCTCGGTCACGACCCACGCCTTGCCGCCCGTGAGGTCGGCCAGCGGCAAGTTGGTGGTGTAGCCGCCGTACGAGTACTCCATGACGAACTCGCCCCTGGGCTCCACGCCCTCGAGCAGGACGTCGACCGATACGCCGCCGAAGCTGGTGCCGAGCTTCGACCACTTGGTCACACAGTGGATGTCGCACGGGACGGTCTCGAACGGCAGCGCCTGGAACTCGTCCCAGGTCCACTCGCGCTCCTGCCCGACCATGCCGTCGACGCGAAAGCCCCACTCGTCGTGGCCGACGGAGGGCGTCGGCCCGGCGGTGAGTACGGGGTAGCCGCGCTCGTAGTACTGCCCGGGCGGCAGCCGCTCGGCGAGCGCCTCCGGCGTCCGCCGCCGGCCCCGGAAGCCCCGGGAGATGAAACCGCTCACGGGGCCTTGGCGAGGTACGTCTTGCCCTTCCGCACGAGCACGTTCTTGTGCTTGCGGAAGTCGCGCACCACCACTTTGCCCTTGGAGACAGCGGTGAGGGTGCCGTCGCAGCGGTCCGACACGGTCCAGGTGGTGCCGCGCACGGTGGCCGAGCTGTAGCGGCCGCGGGTGCGGAAGCGGCCGCGGGCGCGATGCTTGAGGCGCCGCCAGCGCTTGTGCTTGCGGCGGGCGGTCTGGGCCAGGGGGGCGTCCGAGGAGCGCTTGGCCTTGGTCTTGCCGCCGCGCCCGCCGCAGACCTTCTTGCGGTTGCCACCCTTGAGGATGAGGTCGGTCCGGCCCTTGGCGCTCTTCTTCTTCGACTGGACCACCTGGAAGATGCCGGCGCCGAAGTAGCCGAAGTAGGTGCCGCCCTTCTTGCTCTTGGCGGTCCGCAGCTTCACGGTGCCCTTGCGCGTGTCGATGGTCGACTTGTTCGGGATGCCCTTGAGCTCCTTGAGGTTCACGAACTTGTGCGAGCCCGGGACCTTCACCTTCACCTTCCCCTTGACCGGCTTGGCCAGCACGGTCTTGCCGAGGACGGCCTTTGGCGCAGCCGGCTTCGGCGCGGGGGCGCAGTTTCCTGGCGACCCGCCCTGGAACAGGACCGGCGGAGTGCTGCCCGCCGCCGCGAGGCAGGCGATCTCGCCCGGGCTCAGCGCCCGGTTGTAGACGCGCACGTCGTCGATGTCGCCCGTGAAGTTGTTGCCCCCCGGGTCGGTGCAGTTCGGATTGTTCGTGTTGCCGATGAGGAAGTCGTTGCTCACGTCGAGCCCGTAGCGGATGTTCCCGCTTGCGCTCGCTTCCGAGACCAGGCGTCCGTCGACGTACAGGCGCACCCGGGAGCCGTCATACGTCCCGACGACCACATGCCAGGCCCCGTTCCAGATCGCGTTGCTCGCCGGCGGCGTGACGAAGCCGGTCTGGGCGGTGTTGGTGATGTAGAAGCGGAGGCCCGAGGCGTCGGCACTGCCCCCGGTGTAGAGCGAGTAGGAGGAGTAGGAGCAGAAGCCGTTCGTGCCCTGGCCCGCGATCTGCTTGACCGTCAGCGGCGTAGCCGCCGAGCGCACCCAGGCCAGGAGGGTTACACGCGCCGGTTGCAGTAGCGCGTGATTGCCCGCATCGACGTAATCGCTGTCCGTCGGGAACCGAAGCGCGTTGCCGAAGCGACCGGGGACGGTGGTCGGCGCTCCAACCTCGGCGCCGGTGAAACCGTCGCCCGAGCTGTCGGCGTGGGTGGTGGAGGACTGTGGCTCGTCAAGGTGCCACTGGCCTACCAGCGGCGCCGCAGCAGCGGAGGCGGGGAGGGCCAGAAGCGCCAGAACGACGAGCATCCAAGCTCGAGGTCTGCGCACGTGCCCAGACTAGGACGAGACGACCCGATTGCGCAAGCGCCCGATGCCCTCGATTTCCAACTCGACCTCATCGCCCGGCCGGAGCCAGCGCCCGTCGCCGTGCTCGAGGATGCAGCCGCCGCCCACGGTTCCGGACCCGATCACATCGCCGGCCTGGAGTCCCGGGGTGTTGCGTGCGGCCGCCTCGACGAGCTGCTCCCAGGACCAGTGGATGGCGCCGGTGCGCGAGTCGCTGCGGAGCTCGCCGTTCACCTTCGCCGTCGCCCGCATGTCGAGGTCGGAGGGGAGCTCGTCGGGCGAGACCACCTCGGGGCCGAGCGAGGTGGCGAAGTCCTTGCCCTTTGCCGGTCCGAGCCCCACGGCCATCTCCTTGCCCTGGAGGTCGCGGGCCGACCAGTCGTTCATGATCGTGAAGCCCTCGATGCCGCCGTCGGCGCCGATGACCGCGGCCAGCTCCAGCTCGTAGTCGAGCATCCGCGTGTCCGCCGGCCGCGGGATCTCGTCGCCGTCGCGATAGATCGCGGCCGGGTTCGAGAAGTAGAAGACCGGGATCCGGTACCAGCCGTCGGGCACGTCCCCGCGCGCGCTCTTGACGTGCTGCTCGAAGGCGAAGAAGTCGCGGACCGAGGGCGGCTGCCCGTCGGGGAAGGGGCGCCTCATCGCTCGAACAGCGTCGAAAGCACGACCTCGGTCACTGTCCGGTCGACCCCGTCCACCTTGCGGATCCGCTCGAGCGCTCGCTCGAGGTCGCGCGTGTCCTCGGCCATCACGTGGAGCATCGCACTGGCCTCGCCCGCCACGGTGTGCGCCGAGACCACGGCGGGCTCCTTCTTCACCGCGCGCTTGATCGACTCGGCGGGCATGCGCCCGTCGCAGAAGAGGTCCACGAAGGCTTCGGTGTGCCAGCCGAACGCGGCCGGGTCCACGACAGCGGTGTAGCCGCGGAGGACGCCGTCGGCCTCGAGCCGGTCGACCCGCCGCTTGACCGCCGGCGCCGTGAGGTGCACGTGCCTGCCGATGTCCTTGAACGAACGGCGAGCGTTTTCGCGCAGCAGTGAAACGATCTTACGGTCTATGGCGTCCATTTGTCGCTGATTTGATGCTTTCCCGCAACAAATCGATGTTGAATCGTTGCTTCGACCCCTCGAACATTATCTGCTCGGCAGCGGACGAAGGAGGAGGATGGCCACCGAGCAGCTTGCGCCGCGTCCAGCGGCGGTCACCGACGTGGACCGGATGCCGGTTCACGGGATCGACCACCTGGAGCTCTACGCCGGCAACGCGGCTCAGGCCGCCTTCTTCTTCAGCCGCGCCTTCGGCTTCACCGAGACCGCCTACAGCGGGCTGGAAACGGGCAGGCGCGACCGCGTCTCGCACGTTCTCGAGCAGGGGCGGATCAGGCTGGTCATCACCGGCACCCTCACCGGCGAGGACGACATCGGCGAGCACCACAAGCGCCACGGGGACGGCGTCCACAAGATCGCGCTCAGCGTGCCGGACGCGGAGGCGGCCTACTGGCACGCCGTCGAGCACGGCGCGCGCGGGGTGATGACGCCGCGCTGGGCGGTCGACGAGCACGGACGGGTGGGCCTGTCGTCGGTCGCCACCTACGGCGAGACGATCCACCTGTTCGTTCAGCGCGACGACTACCGGGGGCCCTTCCTTCCCGGCTTCGACGCGCGCGCGACGGCCGCCGGGGACGCACTCTTCGCCGGGATCGACCACGTCGTAGGCAACGTCGAGCTCGGCCACATGGAGGAGTGGGTCGGCTACTACGAGCGCGTCTTCGGCATGACCGAGCTCATCCACTTCTCCGACGAGGCGATCTCCACGGAGTACTCGGCGCTGATGTCCAAGGTCGTCACCGACGGCAGCGGGCGGCTCAAGTTCCCGATCAACGAGCCCGCCGAGGGCAAGCGCAAGTCGCAGATCGAGGAGTTCCTCGAGTACTACCGCGGCGCCGGTGTGCAGCACGTGGCCCTGTCCACGCGGGACATCGTCGGCACGGTCACCGAGTTGAGCGAGCGCGGGGTGGGCTTCCTGCCGATCCCCGAGTCCTACTACGACGAGGTTCCGGACCGGATCGGCGAGATCGAGCAGGACCTGGCCGACCTGCGCCGGCTCGGCATCCTCGTCGACCGCGACGACGAGGGCTACCTGCTGCAGATCTTCACCAAGCCGCTGGGCGACCGGCCGACGATGTTCTTCGAGCTGATCGAGCGGCACGGCGCGCGCGGCTTCGGGGAGGGCAACTTCAAGGCCCTGTTCGAGGCGATCGAGCGCGAGCAGGAGAGGAGGGGCAACCTGTGAGGTACGAGCTCCGGGGCGAGGTCCCGGCCAAGCGCCACGTCGCGGTCCGTCAGCCGGGTGGCAACGGGCATCGCCGCCTGCTGGTCGAGGAGGTCATGGGCTACGAGGGCTTCTCGGGCAACGAGTCGATCCTCTACCACCTGCACTCGCCCTGCCGGCTCGACTCGATCGGCGAGTTCACGCCGATCTCGCGAGAGGAGTGGGTGCCCGACGCCCACGTCCACCGCCTCGCCGACGCGAACTCCGTCGTGCCCGACGGCGACGCCGTCAGCGGCCGCCGGCTGCTCATGTGGAACGGCGACCTCGAGGTCTCGGTCTGCAAGCCCGACCAGCAGCTCGACGGCTTCTACCGCAACGGGGAGGGCGACGAGGTCATCTACGTCCACCAGGGCGGCGGCGTCTTGCGGACCGTGTTCGGGATGGTCCCGTTCAGGGAGAAGGACTACCTGGTCATCCCGCGCGGGACGACGCACACCTTCGAGCTCGACGACGGCCACCAGTTCTGGCTCTGTTTCCACACCCCGGGCGAGATCGAGACGCCGGGGCGCTACCGCAACCGCTACGGCGAGTTGCTCGAGCACGCGCCGTTCTCACAGCGCGACATCCACCCGCCGTCGGGCCTGGAGACGCGCGACGAGAGCGGCGAGTACCGGATCACGGTGCGGGTGCGCGACGGCTACCAGGAATACCTGCTCGACCGCCACCCGTTCGACGTCGTCGGCTGGGACGGCTACGTCTGGCCCTACACCTTCAACGCGGACGACTTCGAGCCGCGGGCCGGGCGCTTCCACCTGCCGCCGCCCACCCACCAGACCTTCCAGGGGCAGAACTTCGTGATCTGCACGTTCGCCCCGCGGATGCTCGACTGGGACCCGCAGGCCGTTCCGCTCCCGTACCACCACTCGAACATCCAGTCCGAGGAGGTCATGTTCTACGCCGAGGGGGACTACGCGGCCCGCAAGGGCGTGGACGTCGGCTGCATCACCCTGCACCCGTCCGGCCTGCCGCACGGTCCGCAGCCGGGCGCGGTGGAAAAGGCGCTCGGCTCGAAGAGCACCGACGAGCTGGCGATCATGTGGGACACCTTCCGGCCGCTGCGGCTGAGCGCTCTCTGGAGCGAGATCGACAAGCCGGAGTACGCGCTCTCCTGGAACCCGGACAAGGCCACGGCCCGGGTTTAGCCGTGTTCGAGGAGGCGCAGCTCTACTCGCCGGTCACCCGCGGCGAGGAGGGCGTGGTCGTCCACCTCGGCGACGACCACCCGGGCGCGAACGACCCGGTCTACCGCGCCCGCCGCGCCGAGATCGCCGAGGCCGCGCTCGACTGGACGCCCGGCACCCCGGCGCCGGAGATCGCCTATGCCGAGGAGGAGCAGGAGGTCTGGCGGACCGTCACCCGCGAGCTGGCGCCCAAGTACGAGCGCTATGCCTGCCGCGCCTTCCGCGAGGCCTACGCGGCGCTCGGGCTGCCGCACGACCGCATCCCGCAGCTCGAGGAGGTGGGCGCCGGGCTCGAGCCGCTCACCGGCTTCCGCTACGTACCGGCCGCCGGGCTCGTGCCGCTCGACGAGTTCTACGGCTCGCTCGCGGACCGGGTCTTCCACTCGACGCAGTACATCCGCCACCCGGCGGCGCCGCTGTACACGCCCGAGCCCGACCTGATCCACGAGGTGATCGGCCACGGCAACCTGCTCGCCTCGCCGGAGTTCGCCGAGCTAAACCTGCTCGCCGGCCAGGCCGCCCGTCGCTGCGAGACCGATACCGGCCTCAAGTTCCTGGCCGACGTCTTCTGGTTCACGATCGAGTTCGGCGTCCTCCATGAGGATGGCGAGCTGCGCGCCTACGGCGCCGGGATCCTCTCGAGCTATGGGGAGATCGAGGAGTTCCGGCAGATGGAGATCAGGCCGATCGACTTCCTCGAGATGGGCACGCTCGACTACGACATCACGAAGTACCAGCCGGTGCTCTATTCCGCGGAGTCGATGGGGTACCTGGTCGACGAGCTCGGCGGCTTCTTCGCCGGCTTCGACGACGACACGCCGGACCGGCTGAAAACTGAAAGAAAGGGGACGGGGCCCTTTCTTTCAGGCGCCCGGAACGGTTGAAGCGGGAGCGCGCGCGGGTAGCCTGACCGCATGAGTCACAACGGGCAGGACGAGCCGCTCGCGGGCAAGCGCGCGGCGATCATGGTCGGGCCCCAGTTCGAGGACACGGAGGCGCTGTATCCGCTCTACCGGCTGCGCGAGGCCGGGGCCCAGGTCGGCGTGATCGGTTCCGAGGCCGGCACGACCGTGCCGGGCAAGAAGGGGCACGAGCTGGAGGTCGAGCAGGCGGCCGGCGACCTGAGTCAGGACAGCCTCGACCTGCTGGTGATCGCCGGCGGCTACGGGCCCGACAAGCTGCGAACCGACGAGGGCGTGCTGGCGCTGGTGCGGGACATGCACGCGGCCGGCAAGCCGATCGCCTTCATCTGCCATGCGGGCTGGGTGCCCGCCTCGGCGGGGATCGTCGCGGGGAAGCGGGTCACGTCGGTGCAGGCGATCGCGGACGATCTCCGCAACGCGGGAGCGGAGTGGGAGGACTCCGAGGTGGTCGTCGACGGGAACCTGATCTCGTCGCGCCGCCCGGACGACCTGCCGGCCTTCATGAGGGCGACGATCGAGGTCGCCGCCGGCGTTGGCGCGCCCGCCTAGACGCCCGGACCACCGCATGAAAGAAAGGGCCCCGTCCCCTTTCTTTCAGGCGCCTCTCGCCACTCGCTCCCAGAACCGGATGTATTCCCGCTGGTGCCCGATGCCCGACTCGAGCGCCAACCAGGGCCCGCGCGGCTCCGCGCCCCTGTCGAGGCTCTTCATGCCTTCGTAGGCGGCGAGCTGGCGGCGGTGCAGCTCGAGCTGTGACTCGGCCAGCTCGACCGGATCGGCGCCGAAGAAGAGCTTGAGCAGCCCGGGGTCGCGGAACTCGTACAGCTGCTCCGCGGGCTCCCTGCGCCACTCCTCCAGGGCGCGCCGGCCCTTCGCGGTGAGCGTGTAGCGCTTGCGCCGCCGGCCCTTTGCCTCCTGACGCTCGCTCAAGTAGCCGGCCTCGGCCAGCCGGGCGGGCTCGGAGTAGAGCTGTGCGTGCTGGAGCGACCAGAAGTTGCCGACGGTCTCGCGCACCGCCTGCTTGAGCGCGTAGGGGGTCGCCTCGCCGGAGAGCTCGAGCAGTCCGAGGACGATGTAGGAGGTGGGTGTGAGGCGTAGGTCTTGCAATAGTCCAAAATAGACGGTATGGTTCCGACCGTCCTAAGAGTACTACCGCAGGGAGGACGGAATGGCAACGCACACGGCAGCCCCGGCCACGACGCGAAGGGTCGGCTTCGAGACGCTCGACGAGGAGGTCAGCCGCGACCGGCTGCCGCTCCGCGGAGAGCTTCCGGACTGGCTCGCGGGAACGCTCGTGCGCGTTACCCCCGCGCTGCTGGACGTCGGCGGCCAGCCGCTTCGCCACTGGTTCGACGGCCTTGCGATGCTGAACGCCTTCGGCGTCGCCGACGGCCAGGTCTCCTACGGCAGTCGCTTCCTCGACACCGACACCAACCGCCGGGCGCGCGCCGGCGAGCTCTTCACCGGCTTCGCCCAGGACCCCTGCCGCTCGCTCTTCCGGCGGGCGATGGCGGTGGTGAGCGGGCCGAGCAGCGACAACGCCAACGTCAACCTCATGCAGCTCGGCGACCGCTACATGGCGATGACCGAGATCCCGATGCCGGTCGAGTTCGATCCCGAGACGCTCGCGACGCTCGGCATCGAGAAGTACGACGACCGTGTCGGCGGGCAGGTGACGACGGCGCATCCTCATCACGATCCCGCGCGCGACGAAGCGCTCAACTACGTGACCCAGCTAGGGGCGCGCAACTCATACCGCCTGTACGCGCAGCCGGCCGGCTCGGACAGCAGGCGCCTGATCGCCAAGATCGGCGTCCGCGAGCCCGGCTACATGCACAGCTTCGGGATGAGCGAGCGCTACCTGATCCTGGCCGAGTTCCCGCTCGTCGTGAACCCGCTGCACCTGGCGACGGGAGGGAGGCCGTTCATCGACAACTTCCGCTGGGAGCCCGAGCGGGGGACGCGCTTCATCGTGGTCGACCGCCACTCCGGTGAGCTGCGTGGGATCTACGACGGCCCGGCGTTCTTCGCCTTCCACCACGTGAACGCGTACGAGCGCGACGGCGAGCTGGTGGTGGACCTGTGCGCGTACGACGACGCCACGGTGATCGGGCTGCTCGAGCTGGAGAACCTGCGCGAGGGCGACCGCCTGGCGCCGCTGCGACTTCAGCGCTGCCGCATCGACCTCGACGGCGGCGGCGTCGAGTACGAGCAGCTCTCCGAGCACGGGATGGAGCTGCCGCGGATCAACTACGGCGCCGTCAACGGCCGCGACTACCGCTATGCCTACGGCGCGGGCACCCACTCGGAGGAGAGCGACTGGTCGGACCAGTTGGTCAAGGCCGACGTGGCGACCGGCGAGTCGAGGACCTGGCACGAGCCCGGCTGCTACCCGGGCGAGCCCGTCTTCGTGAGCGGTCCCGAGCGGCGCGCGGAGGACGACGGCGTGATCCTCTCCGTCGTGCTCGACGCCGCGGCGGGACGCTCGTTCCTGCTGGTGCTCGACGCGGCCTCGTTCGAGGAGGTCGCCCGCGCCGAGGCGCCGCAGCGGATCCCGTTCGGCTTCCACGGCCAGTTCTTCGGATCATGAGCGAGCTGCGCATCGCGGACAGGGATCGCGAGCGGACGGTCGAGCTCCTGCGCCGGGCGGCCGGCGAGGGCCGGCTGGAGCCGGACGAGCTCGAAGAGCGGCTCGAGGCCGCGCTCGGCTCGCGGACCGAGACCGACCTCGTGGCAGTGACCGCCGACCTTCCACCCGAGCGGCCCCGGCGTCGGAGTCGCCGTCGCCTGGCCGAGTTCCAGCGCCACCGCAGCGTGTTCCTGGCCGTGAGCGCCGGCATGGTGGTGCTCTGGGCGCTCAGCGGCTTCGGCTACTTCTGGCCGATGTGGCCGATCCTCGGCTGGGGCACGGGCCTGCTCGGTCACGGGAGGGCGGTCCGCGCGGTTTAGGCCCGCGCGAAAATTATCGCTCCGTTTGGCCGGCGCTCCGCGGCGCCAGCCGCCAGTCCCTCGCTCGCAATAGCGGTGCTATTGCTCCGCTCGGGTGCGGCGTCTTGCATCCACGGATCGCGCGGCAAACGAATCGATAATTCCCGCGCGAACCCTTAGCCTCCCGCGCGATGGCCTCGAAGATCTTCGCCCCGGGCCTGCTCGAGGGCCAGGTGGCGATCGTTAGCGGCGGCGGCAGCGGACTGGGCCGCGCGACTGCGCTCGAGCTGGCGGCGTGCGGGGCCACCGTGGTGGTCTGCGGGCGTCGTCTCGAGCCGCTGGAGGAGACCGCCGCGCGGGCGAGCGGCGGCAGCGTCGAGGCGGTGCAGTGCGACATCCGCGAGGAGGAGCAGGTGCACGCGCTGGTGGATGGCGTGCTCGAGCGCCACGGCCGGGTCGACCTGCTCGTGAACAACGCGGGCGGCCAGTACATGACGCCGGCCGAGGACATCACGCCCAAGGGCTTTCGCACGGTGATGAAGCTGAACGTGGAGGGGACCTGGCTGATGAGCCACGCGGTGGCGACCAGGGCGATGATCCCGGAGGGCCGGGGCGGCAAGATCGTGAACGTCACGCTCTCGCCGCATCACGGGCTGCCCGGGATGGCGCACTCGTCGGCGGCGCGGGCGGCGGTCGAGAACCTCACCAAGGTGCTCTCGATCGAGTGGTCGCGCTTCGACATCCGCCTCACCGCGCTGGCGGCCGGGCACTTCGACACCGAGACCCTGCGGACCAAGTACCCGCGGCCGGTGGTCGAGGGGGTGGCGGGCACGGTGCCGCTCGGGCGGCTCGGCACCGAGGAGGAGTTCGCCTGGCTCGTGGCCTTCATCGCGTCGCCCGGCGGCGACTACCTGTCCGGCGCCGTGCTCACGATCGACGGCGCCCGCGACAACTGGTTCGGCCCGTGGCCGCCCGGCGGCCTCACCGACGAGGGCGGCAAGCCCCTGGCGGAGGAGAGAAAGCCCCGTGGGCCGTGACGGCTGCGTCATCGAGCGCTTCGAGGCATCGCCGCTCGGCCGGGTGCTGCTGAGCGCCTTCCTCGTCGTCGTACTCGCCTCGGTCGTCGTGGTCAACCTGCCGGCCTCGAAGCTGCGCTCCACGGCGTCCGACGCGACCGAGCCCGTGATCGACGTCCTGGGCCTGAACCAGAACTGGAACGTCTTCGCGCCCGATCCGCGGCGGCAGAGCCTGGGGCTGCGCGCGCGGGTCACGTTCGCCGACGGTACGACGTCGACGTGGAAGCCCTACGTCGGCGGCAACCTCGTGGGCCACTACCGCGACTACCGCTGGGGCAAGTGGATGGAGAACGTCCGCCTCGACCAGAACCGAGGGCTCTGGCCGGGCCTCGCGAGCTGGGTCGCCCGCCACGAGTCCCATGGCCGGCGGGTCAGCAAGGTCGTGCTCATCCGGCGCTGGCGCGACCTGCACCCGCCGGGTGCGAAGGCGAACGAGGGGCCGCAGCGCTCGTACCTCTTCTACACGTGGCGGCCGACGGCATGAACCGGGCCTGGGCGTCATGGCAGCGGTTCTGGTTCGAGCCCGAGTCGACCGCTCCGCTCGTGCTCGTTCGTGTGGCATTCGGCGTGCTCGTGCTCGCCTGGGCAGCGGCCTACGGACCGGACCTGATCACGTTTCTGGGCCCGCACGGCCTCGTGCCGAAGACGCCGCACACCGACGCGCCGGCTCTCTGGACGTTGCTGCGCCCGTTCAACTCGAACGGCGCGGCGATCGCCTGCTACGTGGCGCTCCTCGCCGCCGCCGTCGCGCTGATCGCCGGCTTCAGGACGCGCATCGCCGCGCTTGTGATCTTCGTCGTGCTCACCTCGTTCGAGCGCCGCAACGTCTACGTGACCAACTCCGGCGACGAGCTGATCCGGATCATCGCGCTCATCCTCGTTCTCGCCCCCGCGGGCGCCGGCCGCGGGGTGCTCGGCTGGGCCAGGCGCTCGCCCTGGGCGCTGCGGCTGCTCCAGGTCCAGGTGAGCGTCATCTACCTCTCCGCCGTCTGGGACAAGGTCCGCGGCGTGACCTGGAACGACGGCACCGCAACCTCGTACGCGCTCAGGCTGCACGACATGGCCCGCTTCCAGCTTCCGCACGCGCTCACGCAGTCGGAGCTGATCGCCAATCTCATGACCTACGGCACGCTGGCGGTGGAGCTCTCGATCGGGGTGCTCGTCTGGAACCGGCGCCTGCGCCCGTACGTGCTGCTCGCCGGCGTCGGGCTCCACCTGTCGATCGAGCTGACGATGCGAATCGGCTTCTTCAGCTGGGCGGTGCTGGTCGCCTACCTCGCGTTCGTGCCGCCAGAGCAGGCCGAGCTCGTGATCCAACGCGCCCGCGAGCTGGGGCAGCGCGTCGGGACTCGGCGACGGTCCGCGGTCGCCTCTACGTAGTCATTCCTCCGAACTGGCCGCCAGTGACGTTGAGCACCTGGCCGTGTACGTAGTTCGCCCACGGCGAGCAGAGGAAGAACACGGGGCCGGCGGCCTCCTCCGGCGTGGCCGGGCGCTGGAGCGGGATCACCATCGTCGCCATCTGGCGCATCTGCTCAGGGATGCCGAGCTGGATCTCCTCGCCGTCCTTCTGGAAGGTGCCGCCCTCCTCCTTGGAGGCCGTCAGGCGCGTCTCGACGAAGCCGAAGGCCACGGCATTGACGTTGATCTTGAACTGGCCCCACTCCTTGGCCAGCGTCTTGGTCAGGCCGGTGATGCCCGCCTTGGCCGACGAGTAGTTCACCTGGCCGGCGTTGCCCATGGTCCCCGAGATCGAGGAGACGTTCACGACCTTGCGGAACACCTCTTTGCCCTCGTCGCGCTCCTTCTTGGCCGGCTCGCGCAGATGCGGCGCCGCCGCCCGGAGGACGCGGAAGGGCACGATCGTGTGGATGTCGAGCATCGCCTGGAACTGGTCGTCGCCCATCTTGTGGATCGGGCCGTCCCAGGTGTAGCCGGCGTTGTTGACGATGATGTCGAGCTGGCCGAAGGCCTCGACCGCGGTCTCCACCAGCTTGTCGGGCACGCCGTCCTTGGTCAGGTCGCCCGCGAAGGACACGGTCTCGCCCTGGACCTCGTTCGAGGCCTCCTCGGCCACGTCGCCGTCCAGGTCGTTGATCAGGACCTTCGCTCCCTGCTCGGCGAGCAGCTCGGCCGTCGCGCGGCCGATGCCGCGCGCCGATCCCGTGACTATCGCCGCCTTTCCGTCCAGAACTCCCACGTGAATCGATCTCCTTGTCGTTTGGCGGCGGGGATCATTCCAACTGCGCCATCCGCCCGCGCTGACGGGATATCGTGCCGCCCTCATGAGCGAGGGGAACTACACGCGTAGGGAGCTGGTCAAGGCCGGCGCCGCGGGAGCGGCCGCCGGGGCACTCGCCACCGCCGCACCCGCCGAGGCGAAGAAGCACAAGAAGAAGCGGCACAAGCGGCCGGCCAGGCAGGTCGACGTGGTCGTGGTCGGCGCCGGGATCTCCGGCTTGACGGCGGCCCGCCAGCTCGTCCGCGCCGGCAAGACCGTGCGGGTCCTCGAGGCGCGCAACCGGGTGGGCGGCAGGACGCTCAACCATTCGCTCGGCAACGGCGAGGTGGCCGACATGGGCGGCACCTTCGCGGGCCCGACCCAGGACCACATCCTGGACCTGGCCAAGGAGCTCGGCGTCACGACCTTCCCCACCTACAACACCGGCAACAACGTCTACGTGAACGGGTCCGGCGCGCGCTCGACGTATCCGAGCAGCGGACCGACCGGGACCGCTCCGCCGGATCCTGCGCTGGTCGCCGACATCGCGAAGATCGTCACCCAGCTCGACCAGATGGCGACGCAGGTTCCCGTCGCGGCGCCCTGGACCGCGTCAAAGGCGTTCGAGTGGGATGCGCAGACCCTCTACTCGTGGGTGCAGCAGAACTCGATCAACAAGGGCGGGATGGCCGACCTCACCAGCACGGCGACCGAGCCGATCTTCGGCTGCGAGCCGGCGGAGATCTCGCTCCTCTACACGCTCTTCTACATCGCGGCCTCGGGCAACGAGTCGAACCCCGGCACCTTCGAGCGCAACTTCAACACGGGCGGCGGCGCGCAGGAGCGACGCTTCCACGGCGGGGCGGCGCGGATCCCGGAGCTGATGGCCAAGCACCTCGGCAAGCGCGTGGTGCTTAACACGCCGGCCCGCAAGATCGTCCAGAACCACAAGCGGGCGCGCGTCTACTCGGACAAGAAGAGCTATCGCTGCAAGCGCGTGATCGTCGCGATTCCGCCCGCGCTCGCGGGGCGGATCTGGTACGTGCCGAGGACGTGGTCGCTGCGCGATCAGCTGACTCAGCGGGTGCCCCAGGGGACGCTGGCGAAGGTCGACGCGATCTACGACCGCGCCTTCTGGCGCGACAAGGGCCTGACCGGCCAGGCGGTGAGCCTGCAGGGGCCGGCGGTGGTCACGTTCGACGCCTCGCCCGAGAGCGGCAGGCCCGGCATCCTGCTGGGCTTCGTCGGCGGGCACGAGGCGAGGGCCTGGCAGGACGGGCCGGCCTCCAAACGGCGCGCGCAGGTGCTCCAGTCCTTCGCCCGCTACTTCGGCAACGAGGCGCTGTCGCCCAGGCAGGTGGTCGAGCAGAACTGGTCCAAGGAGCTCTGGAGTCGCGGCTGCCCGGTGGGCCTGTTCGGCGCGGGCACCCTCTCCGACTTCGGCCCCGCCCTGCGCGAGCCGCACGGTCGCATCCACTGGGCGGGGACGGAGACGTCCACCTACTGGATGGGCTACATGGACGGCGCCGTTCGCGCGGGCGAGCGGGCGGCCAAGGAAGTCCTGGCGAAGCTGTAGCGCGTTCGGCGCGCATGCGGGCCCGGCGCTGCCGGCCCGCGGGTCCTGGCGCCGGCAGAGCCCTTCGTCCTCGACCCCGGCCGGCTCCGGGCTTCGACTCCGCCACGGCCCCGCGCGACTCGCCGCTGAGGGAGTGGTCGTGGAACGTGGGGCCGGGGCTCCGCTCGCCCTCCGCTGCGGCCGAAGTCGAGTCCGAAGGTCTCTGCCGTTGCCACCCGCGGGTGGGAGGTCGCGGCGACTCGCCTCAGTGCAGTAAGCAGCGCCAAGCGCCGGCGCTGGGCCTCAGGCCGTCGCGATCTCCGCCGCGCGCTCGAGGCCGAGCTCGCGGATGGCCGCCTCGCGCATCTTGAACTTCTGGACCTTGCCGGTGACGGTCATCGGGAACTCGTCGACGAAGCGGATGTACTTCGGGACCTTGTTGTGTGCGATCTTGCCGCGACAGAAGTCGCGGATCGCCTGCTCGCTCGGCTCCGCGTCCTCGCGGGGGACGATCCAGGCCATCAGCTCCTCGCCGTAGCGCTCGTCCGGCACGCCGATCACCTGGACGTCGGCCACTTCGGGGTGGCCGTAGAGGAACTCCTCGACCTCGCGCGGATATAGGTTCTCGCCGCCGCGGATGATCATGTCCTTGATCCGTCCGACGATTCGCACGTAGCCGTCGTCGTCCATCGTCGCCAGGTCGCCGGTGCGCATCCAGCCGGCGTGGTCGATGGCGTCGCGGGTGCGCTCCGGGTCGTCCCAGTAGCCCGACATCACGAGGTATCCGCGGGCGCGGAACTCCCCGGGCTCGCCGCGGAGGACGGTGCGCTCGGTCTCCGGGTCGACCACCTTGATCTCCGTGTGCGGCATCGCCACGCCGACGGTGCCGCAGCGGTGCTCGAGCGTGTCGTCACGGCGGACCATCGTCGAGACCGGCGACGTCTCGGTCATCCCGAAGGCGATCGTCACCTCGTCGATGCCCATCTCGCCGCCCACGCGCTGCATGACCTCGATCGGGCAGGGCGAGCCGGCCATGATCCCGGTGCGCAGGCTCGACAGGTCGAAGCTCGCGAAGTCGGGATGGTCGAGCTCGGCGATGAACATCGTCGGCACCCCGTAGAGGCTGGTGCAGCGCTCCTCGGCCACCGCCCGCAGCGTGGCCGCGGGATGGAAGGCCGCGGCGGGGTAGACCATGCAGGCCCCGGTGAGGCTGCAGCTGAGATTGCCGATCACCATCCCGAAGCAGTGGTAGAGCGGCACCGGGATGCAGACCCGGTCGGCCTCCGTGTAGGCCAGGATCTCGCTCAGCAGGACCGCGTTGTTGAGGATGTTGTGGTGGGTGAGCGTTGCGCCCTTGGGGCTGCCCGTGGTCCCGCTCGTGTACTGGATGTTGATCGGGTCGTCGAAGTCGAGCTCGTCCATCCGGGCGGCCAGGTCGGCGTCGGCGCCCGCCGCGAGCGACTCCCACTCGGGCGACTCGAAGAAGACCGAGTGCTCGAGGGCCGGCAGGTCGTCGCGGATCTCGCCGACCATCGCCCTGTAGTCCGCGCCCTTGAAGTCCGGCGCCGCCACGAGCACCCGGCAGCCCGACTGGCGCAGCGCGTACTCGAGCTCAGACGTGCGGTAGGCCGGGTTGACGTTCACGAGGATCACGCCCGCCTTGGCGGTCGCGTACTGCACGAGCGCCCACTCGTAGCGATTCGGGCTCCAGACGCCGAGCCGGTCGCCCTTCTCGAGTCCGAGGCCGATCAAACCGCGGGCGAGGCTGTCCACGGCTTGGTTGAACTCGGCCCAGGTGAAGCGGCGGTCCTGGTGGCAGGCGACGAGCGCCTCGGCGTCCGGCACGCGCGCCGCGGTCCGCTCGAGGTTGTGCCCGATCGTCTCGCCGAGCAGTCGGGTCTCGCCGGTGCCGTGCGCGTATGACAGCGCCACGAGGTGGATCCTAGAGTCCGGGCGATGCACGTGGTGATCGTCGGGGCCGGCACGTTCGGGGCGTCGCTCGCGTGGCTCCTGTCGCGCGCGGGCGAGGACGTGACGCTGGTCGACCAGTTCGGAGCCGGCGACCGCCGCGCCAGCTCCGGCGGCGAGAGCCGCCTCCTTCGCTGCTCGCACGGGCCGGAGGCCCTCTACACGGCCACGGCCCGCCGAGCCCGCACGCTCTGGCGCGAGCTCGAGGCCGAGTCGGGCGACGATCTGTACCTCGAGTGCGGCGTCGCCTGGTTCGCCCACTCCGAGGACGGCTGGGAGACCGAGTCGGAGCGGACGCTCGCAGCGCAGGCGATCCCCAGCGAGCGCGTCGAGGCCGCGACGCTCTATCCGAGCTTCCGCGGCGACGATCTGGCCTTCGTGCTGCTCGAGCCCGAGGCGGGCGTCCTGCGGGCGCGGCGCGCCGTCAAGGCGCTCGCCGCGCGCGCGGAGGCGAACGGCGCGCGGGTCCTGCTCGGCCGCGCCCGGCCGGACGGGGCGAGCGCCGTCCTCGACGACTCGACGCGGCTGGAGGGCGACGCCGTGGTCTGGGCCTGCGGGCCGTGGCTCGGCGGGCTGTTCGGCAGCCTCGTTTCGCTCACGGTCACCGTCCAGGAGCAGCTCTACTTCGACTCCGGCCCCGGCTGGGACGCCCCTGGCTGGGTCGACTACGACGGCGCCATGTACGGCACCGGCGACGTCGACGGCCTCGGCGTCAAGGCCTGCCTCGACGTCGAGGGGCCGCCGCTCGACCCGAATGCGCCGCTGCCCGACAGCGCGCGCACCGAGTGGCGGGTGCGGGACTACCTGGGGGAGCGCTTCCCGGCACTGGCCGGCGCGCCGCTGCGCGCCGCGAGCTCATGCCGCTACGAGCTCACCGCCGATTCCAACTTCATCGCCGCGGAGCACCCGGAGCTCCGCGGCGTCTGGCTCGTGGGCGGCGGCTCGGGCCACGGCTTCAAGCACGGCCCGGCGCTGGCGGAAAGGCTCGCCGCCGCGCTCGCCGGCGAGGCGAAGCTGCCACAGCCGTTCGCGCTCGGCGAGCGCGTACGCTCGCGCAGCATGCGCACGGCGGGCTCGGGCGCGTGACCTAGGCGCGGGCCGGGAAGCGATCGAGAATCCACTCCGGACCGAGCGGCTCGCGGCGGTAGGAGCGGCCGACGATCGTCACGTATTCGCCGGTGCGCGGGTCGACCGCGAGGTTGCGCTCGATCGGGTAGTACTCGTTGTGCTCCTCGATCAGGTCGTTGAGGGCGTCGAAGCTCCAGCTCCGGGCGAGCTCCTGCCAGCGTGCGGCGAAGGCTTCCGGGTCGCCGCCGCTCGACTCCCGGCACTCCTCGTAGGCGCGCTCGAGCTTGTCGCGGTGGCTGATCGTGGCGTCCTCGATCTCCCTCAGCCGCTGCATGAAGCGCGGCATGACCGCGGAGCGGATATAGCGCTCGAGGGCGCTCGGGTCGTATAGATCGCGACGCCTCGCCACTCGCTCAAAGATAATGGCGCCATGCGGCAGCTGACGAGCGTCGACACCCAGTTCCTGGCGCTCGAGACCTCACGCCAGACGGGCCACGTCGGCGGCCTGGCGATACTCGATCCGTCCACCAAGCCCGAGGGCAGGCTCGAGCTCGCGGACATCTCCCGGCTGATGGACGAGCGGCTGCCCCTGCTACCGCCGATGCGCTGGAAGCTCGTGGAGGTGCCGTTCGGGCTCGACTACCCGTACTGGGTCGAGGACGAGGACTTCGACCTCGATTTCCACGTGCGCGAGCTGGCGCTGCCGACGCCGGGCAACCGCGAGCAGCTCGCCGAGCAGGTCGCCCGCATCATGGCTCGCCCGCTCGACCGCGCCCGCCCGCTGTGGGAGCTGTACCTGATCCACGGCCTCGAGAGCGGCTTCGTCGGGATGCTCACCAAGATCCACCACGCCGTGATCGACGGCATGTCCGGCGCCGAGATCATGGGCGTGCTGCTCGACCTGGAGCCCGAAGGCCGCGAGCTGCCGCCGCCGCCCGAGCCGGGCAGCGCAGAGAACGGCTCGCCGGGCGAGCTCGAGATGCTCGGCCGCGGCCTACTGGGCCTGCCGCGCTACCCGCTGCGGCTGCTCCGCTCGATCCCGGCGGCCCTGCCCAACCTCGACGAGACGGCCTTCAACACCATCCCCGGCGCCGGTACCGTCGCGCGCACCGCCGGTCGCCTCGGGCGAATCGGCCGTGGCAACGAGGGGGAGCTGGTGGAGCGCTTCAACCTGCGGCCGCCGCGGACGTCGTTCAACGGCCGCGTGTCGCCCCACCGGCGCTTCGTGTTCGGGCAGCTGTCGCTCGACGAGGTCAAGTCCGTGAAGAGCCAGTACGGCTACACGGTCAACGACGTGGTCGTGGCGATCTGCGCCGGGGCGGTGCGCCGCTGGCTCGTGGAGCACGACGAGCTGCCGGCCGACCCGCTCGTCGCCCAGATCCCGATCTCGGTGCGGGCCGAGCATGAGGTGGGCACATACGGCAACCGCATCGTGCTGATGCACGCGCCGCTCTACACGAACGTGGAGGACCCGCACGAGCGCCTCCACCTCACGCACGAAGCGCTGCGGACGATGAAGGACCGCCACCGGGCCATGCCCGCGGACCTGCTCAAGGACGCCAACCACTTCATCCCGCCGGCTGTCTTCTCGCGCGCCGCGCGCGCCACCTTCGCGCTTACGAGCCGCGCGCCGGGGCGTCCGAGCTGGAACCTCGTGATTTCGAACGTGCCTGGGCCGCAGTTCCCGCTCTACTGCGCCGGCGCCCGGCTCGACGCGAACTACCCGGTCTCGGTCATAACCGACGGCATGGGCCTCAACATCACGGTGATGAGCTACTGCGGCCGCATGGACTTCGGCATCGTGGCCGACCGCGACCAGATGCCGGACGTCTGGAACCTCATCGACTGGCTGGGACAGGCGCTGGACGAGCTGAAGCCCGCGGCGGCCGGCTGATCGGCGGGGCTGTGGTGCTTCAGCGGATGGACAACGTTCTCATCGTTGTCGACGACCTCGAGGCCGCCAAGGCGTTCTTCGCCGAGCTCGGTATGGAGCTGGAAGGCGAGGCGGTGAACGAGGGGCCGTGGGTGGGCCGCATCATCGGGCTAGAAGACGTCCGCTGCGACCTCGCCATGATGCGGACCCCGGACGGCCACGGCCGGCTCGAGCTGGCGAAGTTCCACTCGCCGCCGGCAGTCAGGGCCGAGCCGGAAAGCGCGCCGGCGAACACGCTGGGCATACGCCGCATCATGTTCGCCGTCGACGACATCGACGACGTCGTTGCCCGCCTGCGCGGCCACGGTGCCGAACTGGTCGGCGAGATCGCGCAGTACGAGGACGTCTACCGGCTCTGCTTCCTGCGTGGCCCCGAGGGCATCATCATCGGGCTGGCCGAGCGGCTCAGCTGAAACCCTCCGTGGGTGCGGCCGCGGGCGGCGCGCGGACCGCGACGACGGACTGTGCAGAACTACGAAACGGTGAGCTGAAAGCGAATGCGCGCGAGCTCTTCGCGCAGGAGGTTCTCGCGCAGCCCGTAGAGGGGCGATCCCGCATCGGTGAGCAGGCGCTCGACCCGCGCGACGCCCACCGCGTCGGCCGAGTCTGCGCGCAACAGCGCGGCGATCTCGCGCAGCTCCGGCTCGAACCGGCGCACGAGGCACAGGTAGACGAACGGTTCCGTGGCCGGGCCCGCCGGGGCCGTCGTCCTCGCTCTGCCGACCAGGTCCTCGAGCGAGCGAGCGAGGTGCTCGCGGGTGCGCGCATCGAGCAGCCGGCGCCGCTCGCGCTCGACCGGGGCAAGCGTCTGCGGTGCAAGGCCGGAGACGATCAGGGCGCGGCTCTCGTCGCTGATCTGCTGTCGCGTGAGCATCAGCCACAGGGCGATGCCCCA
>DASXBA010000143.1:0-34992 GCA_036406475.1 Thermoleophilaceae bacterium
TTGCGCTTGTCGGGGTCGACGCGAGACAGGGTGCCCTCGCCGTTGTTGACGGTCCACACGCTGCCCTCGCCGACAGTCACGTCGCTCGGCGTTTGTCCGACCGTGACGGCGGAGGGGCTCGAGTCGCCTCCGCCGCCCAGCACCACGACTGCCACGACGACAAGGACCAGCAGCACCGGAACGCCGATCGCGAGCGGAAGGAGCCGCCGCGGGGACGAGGCAACGGGCGGGACGCTCGCCGGCGGCGGCTGTTGCACCCGTGGAGGCGGCGGCTGTTGCACGGGTGGAGGCGGCGGCGGTTGAACGGGTGGGGGCTGCGGCGGACGCGGCGGCTCCGACGGCGCTTCCGCCACGGGCGAGCTCTCGTCCGAGCCGGACGGCGCGGGCGCCGCCGGGAGCGGAGCGGACGAGGCCTCGGTAGCCCGCGTTGCCGCCTCGGCGAAATCCACAGCCGTGTCGAAGCGGTCCTCGGGTCGTTTGGCCATCGCGCGGCGGACGACGAGATCCAGGTCGTGCGTGAGCTCCGGCCGCTTGGCGCGCAGCGACGGCGGCTCGGTGCTCATGTGCGCCCAAAGCTTGGCCGCGTCCTCCGCCATGGGGAACGGGACCTCGCCGGTCAGCATCTCGTAGAAGACGCACCCGAGCGAGTAGATGTCGGTGCGACCGTCGACCGCGCCGGTTTCGATCTGCTCCGGCGCGACGTAGTCGAACGTCCCGACGACCTGTCCGGTCTTCGTGAGCCCGCCGCCGGAGATCGTGCGCTTCGTCAACCCGAAGTCCGTCAGGTAGACCTTGAGGTCATTCATCGGCTCTGCCAGCAGGACGTTGCCGGGCTTGACGTCGCGGTGGACGAGCGCGTGGTCGTGAGCCGCGTGCAGCGCGGAGGCCACCGGAGTGAGGATGCTCAGCGCCAGGTCGGCGTCGAGCGCGCCACGTTCGGTCAGGAAGGCGCGCAGGTCCGTCCCGAGGACGAGGCGCATCGTGATGAAGTAGGTGCCGTCGGACTCGCCGGCGTGGTAGATCGGGATGACGTTCGGGTGGTCGATGCCCGCGGCGACGATCGATTCCTTCTTGAAGCGGCCGACGAACCCAGCGTCTTCCGCGAGGTGCGGAGCGATCACCTTGAGCGCCACGTCGCGGTTGAGGACGAGGTGGCGCGCCCGATAGACGACCCCCATCCCGCCGCGCCCAAGCTGCGACTCGATGCGGTGTCCGGCGAACACCTCGCCCACGCTGAGGCCTGCTTGCAGCGGCACGGGGCCTACGTATAGCCTCGCCCCGGGCAAATTGCGAATGGGTGTTCTTCGTTTCCGCGGCTGCCGGTGCAGCGTCACGAGGCCGGCGCTGACGCTCACTGTCGCGATGGCCCTGGTCTCCGGGTGCGGGATCGATACCGGCGGAGGCGACGACAGCGACTCGAAGTCGACCGCCAGTCCGCTGAGTCGCGCCAAGTCCGCGACCGTCATCGTCCTGAACCACGCGGGGAACAAGACGTACCAGTCGAGCGGGGTTGTCTACGACACCAGCCGCGGGCTCGTGCTCACCTCGGCAACGGCCGTGTGGGACCGCGATTCGCTCGAGGTCGAGACGTCGCAGGGCCGCAAGCTCAAGTCACGTCTCGTCGCGCGCTCGCCTTGCGGGGACATCGCGGTGATCCTGCTCGATCCCAAGCCGCCGGGGCTGACCGCAGTCCACGTCGGGAGATCGGCCGGACTGAAGGTCGGCCAGCGGCTCACCGCGCTGGGGTTTGTGGCGGGGGAAGGGGGCACCTACCGTGCGAGCGAGACGACCGGCACCACCGCAGCCACCGACGCGAGCGTCTCTCTCGACAAGACGCTCCCGGCGCATCCGTCGCTCGTCGAGCATCAGGCGCCGGTCGCCGCAACGCTCGCCGGGGGCCCGCTCGTGGACTCCCATGGCAACCTCGCGGGCATCAACAGCGTGCTCAACACCTACGGCGATGCGCCGGATGCCCCAGCGGACCTGTCGTTCGCGGCGAGCAGCGACTACGTCAAGTCACGCGTGGCGGAGCTCAAGCCGACAACGCATGCCTTCTACGAGGGTTGGGAAGCGGAGCACGAGTGCCACAACCAGTTCCAAGACCTCGTACGCAAGCACCGTGGCACGATGAGCAGCGAGCCCATGGAGAGTTCGCACTCCTCGATGGGCAGCGACGACTCCGGCTCCAAGGGCAAGGACGACTCGATGAAGGACAGCGACCACATGAAGAAGTAGCCGCGGGCGGCTAGCTGCTCGCGACAACCCGCTCGAGCCCCACCAGGCGGCACTTCTCCTCCACCACGCGCCGCTGCTCCTCGAGCGGGCGCCCGGAGGAGCCGGGCTGGGCGCCCTCGACCTCGAAGCGGCGCCCGGAGCGCAGCCGGAAGCGGAGGCGGCAGGGGAAGCTCATCCGCATGGCGCCCGTGTCGAGGCTCTCGAGGCCACCCCCGGGCTTGCGGACCAGCCGCCAGAGCTCGGCCCGCAGGTCTCCGCGCCCGACCAGGCGCCGGAGCTCGCCGGCGTCGATCACCTCGGGCATCCGCAGCTCGCGCATCCGGCGGAGCACGCGCAGCCAGCCGCCGGCGCCCACGTCCGACGCCGACACGCCCGCGTCCACGGTCCCTCGCAGCGTGTCGAGCGACAGCTCCCAGTCGTGACGCACGCGGACCCGGCCAGCCAGCTCCTCGATCTCGGCGGCGTGCTCGGCGAGCCAGGCCGGATCGAGCTGCTCGTGAGTCAGCGCGCCCGCGATCAGAGCGATCGCCACGCTCCGCGCCGCCGAGAAGTTGACGCTCGCCGGCCCGCCCAGGCTCGCGGGAGCGAGCTCCTCCATGGCCACGGTGAGCACCCCGGCCTCGACCTCGATCCCGGCGATGTCGCCCGGCGCGAGCTCCGACCGCAGCGCCGCCTCGACCGCCGCCTGGAGGTAGGCGCAGCCGGGCAGTGGCTTGAAGGCGAGCGTGTCCGTGAGCCAGACGCCTCCGAGCGCGCCGAGCATGGCCGGGCGGCGGACGAAGGCCAGGTGGGTGAGCAGGCCGCGCGGGCTCTCGATCACGTCGAGCGGACCGTGGACGCCCTCGGCGGCGAGCAGCGCCGCCCGCGACCCCTGAGCAGCCGGCTCGGCCGCCGTGAGCAGCTTGGTCTCCGGTCCCATGAAGCCCGGCCAGAGCCCGTAGGGCGGCTGGTAGAGCGAGATCGCGATCGCGTGCGCGAGCCGCCCGGGGTCGAGGCCGAGCGCCACGCCGGCGGCTGCCGCGGCGCCGCCGCAGTGGATCGAGGACCAGAACTGGCCGTTGTGCGGCCCGAGGAAGAGAGCGGCACCGAGCCGGCCCGCCACCTCGTTCCCGGCGATCTGGGCCAGAAGCGCACGCTCGGCGTCATCAGACGCGAAGGCGCGGCTCGTCCACACCGACGAGTGCCCGGTGTGACCCATGAACAGGTAGTCGTCCCAGTCGTGAGCGATCGACGCCGCGGCGCCCATGTAGATCTCGCCCGGGGGCCCGCGGGGAGCGCCGGCGGCGAATGACGCGGCAGCTCTCTCACCGGCCCGGCCCGCGGCAAGGACGGCATCTGTCTGGAGCCGGGCCCGCTCGAGCACGCGCTCGGGCACAGCGGCGAGCGAGAGCCCGGCCGCCCAGCGTCCCAGCTCCTCGCAAACCGTCACGGCCGGGGATCGTAGCCCGGCCGCGGGGGCCTACCCGCCGCCCGCCGCCAGCGCGTCCACGATCCCGTGGCCGTAGAAGCCGTTGACGTCGCGGCTCCCCTCGCACCTCGCGGTGTAGGTCGAGTCGAGGTCCGGATCGGGATAGGTGAACGTGCGCGGGTTGGGGCAGGCGTGCTCCTGCGCCGTCCCCTCGAGCACGCTCTGGACCTTCCTCGGCGACAGCGTCAGCCCGCGGTGGCTCGGGTCGGGCTTGCCGTGGCTCGCCACGATCAGCGCCGCCACCCCAACCGCGTGCGGTGAGGCCATCGAGGTCCCCTGGAGGTACTGGTAGTAGGCGCACGGCCCCTTCGAGCAGTCGGCAAGCACGAACGGCGTGTTGGGCGTGCCGTCCGGGTTGAGCTCGCCGGCTGCCTGGGCGAGTGCCTTTGGATACGGCGCGAGGACCGTGTTCCCCGGCGTGTTGTAGCGGGAGGTTCCGAAGAAGTCGCGGCGGTCGCCGCCCGGCGCCGACACGTCCGACTGCTCGACACCGTAGTTCGAGTAGTAGGCCTTTCGGAAGCTCGGCCCGATGGCGTTGACGCCGGTCACTCCCTTGGCCTCGCCCGGCATCGACAGGCACGAGTTGTCGACGGTCCGGTCGTGCGCCGTGTCCGGCGGGAAGTCCGGGCTGGTGGCGTCGGAGGTCGGATGGCCGAGGTCGGTGTTCTCGTTGCCGTTGGCTGCGATCGGCGTCACGCCGCGGTGCCGCGCGTAGTTGATCGCCCGCTGCGTGGCCCTGATGACCGTCCTCTGCTCCTCCTGCTGCTCCGGCGTGTCGGCCGGGTTGGCGGTGCAGTTGTAGAGCCAGGGGTCGGTGTAGAACGACATGTTCACGACGTCGACGCCGTGGTCGCCGGCGTAGGTGAGGGCATCAACGGTCGGCTTGAGGAAGAAGAAGCCGGAGTCCTGGCCGGCCCGCAGGTTCACGAGCCCCACCTTGGGAGCGACGCCGGCCATGCCGAGCCCGTTGAGCGCGGCGCCGATCGTGCCCGCCACGTGCGTGCCGTGCCCGTCCTCGTCCACGTCGGCGGGATCGGAGCAGGACCCATCGGGGTCGGTCGAGCAGTCGCCGTCGATGATCGGGATGTCGGTGGTGAAGTTGCGGCTCAGCGACCGCCTGAAGTTGGGCGCGATGTCCGGATGCGAGGCGTCGATGCCGGTGTCGATGACGCCGACGAGCACCCTATGGCTGCCCTGCTGGCGCGCGTACGACTCCGACGCGGTCGCGTGGATCATCCGCATGTCCCACTGGAGGTCGGCGAACGGCTCCGCCGAGACCTGGGCGCGGTTCACCCGGGTCCGCTCGCCCGTGGTCGCCCGGCGCTGGGCGTTCATCCGCTCGATCGCGAACGGGTCGGTCGGGCGGCGGTCGTAGCTCGTGCCGATCGGCCGGTTGCGCGCAGCGCCGTAGACGGCCTTGCTGCCGGCCACGCGGGTCGCGAAATGGGAGCTCTTCGAGCGCACGGAGGCCAGGCCTATCCGCCGGTTCTCGGTGGTGATGCGGCCGCCCGCCCGCTTTATCGCGGCGTGCGCGCTCTTCTTGGACGCCCCCTTCTCGTAGAGGACGAGATAGGTCCTTGTGGACGCCCGTTCCCGGGCAGCCCCCGAGGTCGACAGGCCCACCCCCAGGGCGAGCACAGCCATTGCGGCCGTGACCAGCAAGACGCGCGAACGCATTCCCCAACCTCCCGTTCGTTGCCTCCGTTAGGAGGTCTACCCGGAGCGGAGGGGGTGAAGCGTCAGGCCTCGGCTTCGGCCGCGTCGCCGCGGTGGCGCCCCAGCTCCACGGGGGCGGCGTGGAGCGCCCGCAGGCGCAGGTCCTTCCAGGTCATCCCCTCGCGCACGAGGGCGGGCATGCCCATGGCCACGGCCGTCGCGATCTCGACCGCCTGGAGGATGATCCCGTACGCAAGGCCGTCGGTGTGATTCACGTGGTACGCGGACAGAACCGCCACGCACGCGGCCTGGAAGACGCCGAGGTTCGACGGGGTTGCCGGCAGCGCGGCCGTGACGTTGACCGCGAACAGCACGGCCGCGGCAGCGCCGATCCCTGCGCGGTCGTCCAGACCGAGGGCCACGAGCAGCGCGTAGCAGGCGAACCACTGGATCGCCCACGCGGAAAGCTGCATGAGCGCCGCCCAGCCGCCCAGCCGCGGCTGGCGGAAGACCTGGAGGCCCCGGCGGACCTGGAGCATGGCGTTCCGCGCGACGGCGGCGGCCTGCTGGACACGCTGGAAGCGGGACGGGCGGCCGCGGCGCAGCAGCCAGGGCAGCGAGATCACGAGTCCGAGGAGCACGATGGGCAGGACCGACGCGATCACGAGGGCGTCCTCGCCCCCGCGGAATACCCCGACGGTCGCGAACATGACCGTCCCGAGGACGGCCAGCGCAAGGATGTTGAGCAGCGTCTGCGACACGAGCGTGCCGAGCACCAGCGGGAAACGGTCGCGCATGCGCCCCAGCCGCCTCGCGACGATCAGAGCGCGTGAGGGCTCGCCCAACCTCGCCGGCAGGGTGGCCGACATCAGGACCCCGACCATCGTCCCGCGCGCCGTGTCCCTGCGCCGCACGCGGACGCCGCTGGGAAGCGCCGCGCGCAGGATCGCGTGCCAGGCCTCCGAGCGAACGAGCATCGAGAGGCACATCAGGGCGAACGCGAGCAGCACCCAGATCAGCGTGGCGTCGACGATCGCCCGCCCCACCTTGTCGATTCCGATCCGCTGGAGCGCCATCGCCGCCAGTCCGGCGCCCGCGACCGCGCCGCCGGCCACGAGGCCCCGCCTGAGCAGGCGGGTCGCCCGGCGACGCCCGTCGCCCGGGGCCTCGGGCTCCAGTGAGGGCAGCCGCCGCGGCGGCAGGCGCTCCTCGACCGGCCGGAGCCCGGCGGTCTGCGCCAGCCGCGCCGCCCGTCCCTCGGGCCGGGGAGCGGCCGCAGCCTCCTCGTAGACCTCGACGACATCGCTCGCCACGCGCGGCCAGGCGAAGCGCTCGGCGCTCTCCCGGGCCGCGACAGCCATCTCTGCCCGCCGCTCTGGATCGAGGGCGAGCGAGCGCAGCCGTTCGCCGAGCGCGACGGGGTCGCCCATCGGGACGAGCTCGCCGTCGACGCCGTCACGGACCACGTCGCGGTAGCCGGCGATGTTCGACGCGACCACGGGCGTCGAGGAGGCGAAGGCCTCCGTCAGCACCATCCCGAAGCTCTCGCCCCCGAGCGACGGGGCCACGAGCACGTCGGCCTGCCCGAGCAGCTCCCACTTCCGCTCCTCGGAGACATGGCCTGCGATCTCCACGCCCTCGGGATCGAGCAGCAGCGGCTCGACCTCGTGCTCGGCGGCGCCGGCCACCTTGAGGCGGGCCTCGACCCCGGCCCCGCGCAGCGCCTCGAAGGCGCGCAACAGGATCGGCAGCCCCTTGCGTTCCTCGGCGCGGCCGACGAACAGGAGCTCGAGCGGCCTCCCGGGCCCGCGGGGCGCCGGCCGGGCGGCCTCGAGGTCCACGCCGTTGGGCACGATCCGGTAGCGGCCCCCGTAGAAGCGCCGGGCCGTCCAGGCGGCGGCCTCAGAGACCGCGATGCGGGCGGCTAGCTTGCCGTAGATGCGGCGGGCGCCGAAGACGTTGGCGGCAAGTCCGTTCGCGACCCGGCTCGTCGAGTAGGTGTGGAAGGTGCCGACCGCCGGCACCGGCGAGTTGTCCGCCGCGTACCAGCTGGCGACCGGCGCGTTGGGCTCGTGGATGTGGACCACGTCGTAGCCCCCGTTGCGCAGCTCGCGGCCCAGCACCGCGACCGTCTCGGGCGAGTAGGGCAGATTCGACACGGCGCCGTTCATCGGGAGCCCGAACGTCCGGCCCAGCGGAATCAGGTAATCGGGCACGGGCCGCCGCCGCGGAGGGGCGCCACGGTGCAACACACGCGCAAAGCGATCATCGGGGTCCCACGGGGCCAATAACCGAACATCGTGGCCCTGCCTCAGAAGCTCCTCAGCGAGAGCCTCGACGTGGTTCCCAACGCCGCCCGGATACGTGTACGAGTAGGGCGAAACGAGCGCTACGCGCACCGCCCCATCCTAGCCGAGCTTCCGGGTGCGACACTTTGAAAAGTGAGCGAGCAGCGCAATTTCGTGAAATTCAGCTTTCTGAAGGTCGATCCGGCCTGGCGGCGGCGCTCGACGGAGGAGCGCGCAGAGGACAAGCGGGAGTTCGCGGCGGCCTGCGCGGAGTTCGCCGAGGAGCACTTTTTGCGGGCCTATTCCCTGGTTGGGACGCGCGGCGACTGCGATCTGATGGTGAGGGCGATCGCCCCGAGCCTGGATCCGATCCACGAGCTGCACGTGCTCTTCAACCAGAGCGGGCTGATGCGCCATGCGGAGATCGCCCACTCCTACCTGGCGCTCACGAAGGAGTCCGTGTACTCCGACGAGCCCACTCCGCTCGAGCCGCGGCCCGGGTCCGACGCCAAGTACCTGATCGTCTACCCGATGTGGAAGAAGCGCGAGTGGTACGCGCTGCCGCAGGAGGAGCGGATGCGGATCATGCGCAGCCACATCGAGATCGGCCGCCGCCATGGGACGATCGACATCAACACCGCCTACTCGTTCGGCCTCGACGACCAGGAGTTCGTCGTCTCCTTCAATACGGACGACCCCGCGGAGTTCCTCGATCTCGTGCAGGAGCTGCGCGGCACCGAGTCGAGCGCGTACACCGAGTCGGAGACGCCGATCTTCACCTGCATCTCTGCCAGCGTCGAGCGCAGTCTCGGCGCCCTGGATGGCGAGTCGCTGGTCGCTAGTCGCTAGTCGCTAGGCCGGTTGCTTTGCGGCCTCGAGGAGGTCGTCGAAGCTGCAGAGCTTCACGCGCGGGCGGCCCTGGGGCTCGCCGGCCGACTTCTCGGCCGCGTCGATCGCCTCCCAGCCGGTGTAGCTCACGAGGTCGGGCTTGCGCTCGGCGAGCAGCGACTCGAGCGACTCGCGGCTGGGGTCGGCCGGTTCGTTGAGCCGCTTCTCGTGCAGGTCCTCCACCAGAAAGTCCACGGTTTCCTGGGCGTCGCGCTTGTTGGTGCCGATCACGCCGCTCGGACCGCGCTTGATCCAGCCCACGGCGTACTCGCCGGGGATGTGCTGCTGCTCATGCGGGTCGAGCACCCGGCCGCCCTCGTTGGGGATCACCGCGTGGGTCTCGTCGAAGACGACGCCGGGAAGCGGCACACCCCGGTAGCCGATCGAGCGGAACACGAGGCCGCACTCGATCGTCTCGTGCTCCTCGGTGGAGCGGGCCCGGAGACGGCCGTCGGCGTCGCGGTAGAGCTCGTTGCGGACGATCTCGATCGCCTCGACCCTGTCCTCGCCCTTGAGCGCGACCGGGGAGACCAGGAAGCGGAACTTGATGCGCTTGGGCCTGCCCTCGGGCTCGCGCTGCGAGTAGTCGCCGAGGATCTCGACGTTGCGGCGGTGCGTGAGCTCGCCCTCAGCCTCGATCGAGAGCTTGCTGTGCTCGTCGAGCTCGAGGTCGCGTGCGTCGACGAAGACGTCGGCCTCGGTCAGCTCGGGCATCTCGAGCAGCTCCGGGTTGGTGAACGCCGCCTGCGCCGGGCCGCGGCGCCCCAGCACCACCACCTCCTCGACCTGCGATTCGCGCAGGACGTCGAGCGCGTGGTCGGCGACGTCGGTCTTGGCGAGCTCGTCGACCGGCGCCGCGAGCATCCGGGTCACGTCCATCGCGACGTTGCCGTTGCCGATCACCACCGCGGTCTTGCAGGAGAGGTCGAACTCGAGCTCGCGGTAGTCGGGGTGCCCGTTGTACCAGGCGACCAGCTCGGTGGCGGCCCAGCTCCCGGGCAGGTCCTCGCCGGGAATGCCCATGTGCTTGTCGGTCTGGGCGCCGACCGCGTAGATCACCGCGTGGTAGCGCTCGATCACGTCGTCGTGCGTGATGTCGGTGCCGAACTCGACGTTGCCGAAGAAGCGGAACTCGGGGTGGGCCGCCGTCTTCTCGTACACGCGCGAGACTGCCTTGATCTTGGGGTGGTCCGGCGCCACGCCGGCGCGCACGAGGCCCCAGGGCGTGGGCAGGCGGTCGAACATGTCCACCTGGACCACGAGGTCGGGATTCTGCTTGTTGTTCAGCAGATGGCCCGCCGCGTAGAAGCCGGCAGGGCCGGATCCGACGATGGCTACGCGCAGGGGATTGTCCTGTGTGCCAGGAGTGGTGCTCATGCGTGAAGAGGCTAGGGACGGCCGGCGAGCGAGCGCGGGATTATAGGAGCCACCATGCCTTCTGCAGACCACATCCGCTCCCTCGTCGCCGACCGGGCCGTGCTCATGCCGGGCGTCTACGACGCGCTGACCGCCCGCATCGCCGCCCGCGTGGGCTTCGACGTCGTCTTCATCTCGGGCTATTCGGTGAGCGCCGCCCGGCTCGGCGAGCCCGACTTCGGCTTCCTCACCCAGACCGAGATGGCCGAGGCCGCCGGCTCGGTCTGCCGGGTCTCGGACGCCCCGGTGATCGTCGACGCGGACACGGGCTACGGGAACGCCCTCAACGTGATGCGGGCCATGCGCGACCTGGAGGAGGTGGGCGCGTCCGGCGTCTTTCTCGAGGACCAGGTCTGGCCGAAGAAGTGCGGCCACATGCAGGGCAAGCGCGTGATCGAGACCGAGGAGCACGCCGCCAAGATCCGCGCGGCCAAGGATGCCTCCGAGCTGTTCGTCGTTGCGCGGACCGACGCCCGCCAGCCGCTGGGGCTCGAGGCCGCGATCGAGCGTTGCCTCGCCTACAAGGAGGCAGGTGCCGACGCGCTGTTCGTGGAGGCCCCGGAGTCGGTCGAGGAGCTCGAGCGGATCGCCGAGGCCCTGCCCGGCCCGCTGGTGGCGAACATGATCGAGCGCGGCGTGACTCCTCAGCTCACCAGGAGCGAGCTCGAGCGCCTCGGCTTCAACCTGATCGTCTGCCCGCTGGCGGGGCTGTTCGCGGCGGCCAGGGCCGTGACCGACGTCCTCACCGAGCTGCGCGACCGGGAGACCACCGCGGGCGCCATCGACCGGATGGTCGCCTTCGACGAGTTCAACGAGCTGGTCGAGCTCGAGGCGCGCTACGCAGACGAGGCCCGCTACGCCTGAGCGGGCGGCTCCTCGTCATGGTCCTCCATGACGAGGTCGATCGGCGAGGAGACGATCTCCATCGACGAGGGTGGAGCCGGAGAGTCGGCCTCTTCCTCTTCCGCGGGCTCCGGCTCGGGCTCGGGCTCGGGCTCCGGCTCGTGGTCGCCCTCGGGCACCGGGACCGGCTCGTCCGTGGGCGGCTCCGGCTCCTCTTCCCGCTCGACCGGGACGAAGTTCTCGAGGCTCGGCTGGGGAGCCGGCTCGACGATGACCTCGGGCTCATGCTCCACGATGACCTCGGGCTCTGGCTCCGGCTCCGGCTCGAACGGCCGCATCTCGGGCACCATGTCCGGCGACAAGCCGGTGTCGCCCATGGGCTCCTCCAGTGCGGGCTCGGGCGGCGGCTCGACGGCCGGCGGCGGCTCGACGGCGAGCGCCTCGGTTGGCGGCTCTGCGACCTCGACCGCGGCCTCGGCCACCGGCGCCGCCTTCTCCGGCGCGCCGGCATCGGTCACGACCGTGCCCGCGGCAAGGTCGCCAAGGCGCTGGCGTCGCTCACCGGTGGCAAGCATCACGACGAGGCCGACCAGGTAGGCCCCGATTCCGTCGATCGGGCGCAGCAGGGTGCGGACGGCCGCGCGACGGGTGTCAAGCCGCTCACCGTCGGCGCGAACGACGCGGATCTTCATGACCCGCTTGCCGATCGTCTGGCCGTGGTCCGACTCGAAGGCGAAGTAGTAGTAGAGCGCCCAGCCCAGGGTCAGGGCGACCGCGGGGCCGGTGAAGCCATCGAAGAGGGCGGACATCAGCAGCGCGACTGGGATGAGCAGCGCGATGTCGATCAGCGCCGCGATCACCCGCTTGTTGTCGTACTGCGGCCCGGTAACCGGACCATGAGAGGCCGGTGCTAGACGGTCCATCCATGCCCTGATCGGCACTTAGGCGCCGGAGCTTTAGGCGATTCGGGTCTCGAGCACGCCGAGTTGCGGCGATGAGATCGCGACCTCGTCGCCACTCTTCAGCCAGACCTTGGGATCGCGCAGGCTGCCGACGCCGGCCGGTGTCCCCGTGGAGATCACGTCACCGGGGTCGAGTGTCATCAGCTTCGAGAGGTAGGTGACGAGCGTCGGGACCGAGTGCACGAGGTCCGCCGTCGAGCCCTGCTGCATCACCTCGCCGTTCAGCCGCAGCTCGACCTCGATCGCGTCGTGCGGTCCCGCCTCGTCAGGCGTGACGAGCGCCGGGCCACAGGGCCCCGCGCCGTCGAACACCTTGCCCGGCATCCACTGGGGCGTCTTGAACTGGTAGTCGCGGGCCGAGAGGTCGTTGAGCAGCATGTAGCCGGCCACGTGGTCCATGGCGCGCTCCTCCGGCACGTCCTTGCACTGGGAGCCGATGACAAAGGCAACCTCGGCCTCGTAGTCGACCATCTCCGACCAGGGCGGGAGCGGGACGGTCGCGCCGGGCGCCGCCAGAGCGTTGGCGTACTTGGCGAAGAACGTGGGCGTCTCGGGCGGCTCCGCGCCCTGCTCCTCGGCGTGCGAGAGGTAGTTCAGCCCGATGCAGATGATCTTGTTGGGCCGCGCGATCGGCGGCAGCAGCGGCACGCCCTCGACCGGTACGCCCTCGTCCTCCACCGCCTCGACCTCGTGGATCAGGCCGCCCTGGAGCAGCGCGAACACCGTTCGGTCCTCGTGCCGGACGTGGGCGAACGCCTCCCCCCAGATGTCGTAGACGCGGTCGTCGCGCAGGAGCGCCGCCCGCGGCCCCGAGCCGGTGTCGAAGCTGACCAGGCGCATGCGGAGGCCGGAAGCCTATGTCACCGCATAGTCTGGGCGGAGTGCCCCGCCCCAGCGCCGGAAGCCGCAGCCACCCGCTCACGTCCGACTCCAGCGCCGTCGAGCACCTGCGCGGGTCGGACCCGGTGATGGCCCGCCTGATCGGCGACTACGGCGCCCCCGACGGCGTCCTGGCGCGCCGCGGCCGGCGGCCGGGCGACGCCTACGGAGCGTTGCTGCGCTCGATCGTCGGCCAGCAGCTCTCGACCAAGGCCGCACGGACGATCTACGAGCGTCTGACCGACCTCTTCGGCGGCCGTGCACCCACGCCCGGCGAGCTCCTCGACGTGGACCCGGAGAAGCTGCGGGAGGCCGGCCTCTCGCGCGCGAAGGTGGCCTACCTGCGCGACCTCGCCGAGCACGTCGAGGACGGCGAGCTCGACCTGGAGCACATGGCCGAGCTCGACTCCGACGAGATCGCCGAGCAGCTGATCGCGATCAAGGGCCTTGGCCAGTGGACCGTCGACATGTTCCTGATCTTCCATCTCGGCCGGCCGGACATCCTGCCGGTGGGCGACCTGGGGATCCGCCGGGCGGCCCAGATCGAGTACGGACTGGACGACCTGCCCAAGCCGCCGGAGCTGGAGCGGATCGCGGAGCCGTGGCGGCCCTGGCGCTCGCTCGCCTGCCTGTACCTGTGGCGGTCGCTGGACGCGACGCCGGGCTAGGCGTCGCTGCCGCGGCCGCGCCTCGTCGTATTCGGCCTCGGGGGTACGCTCGCAAGCTCGCTCAAAGAGCCCCCCTCGCCCGAATACGCCGCGTCGCGGCCGTTAGCTCGGGCGTCCCGCCAGCGGGCAAGTGCTTTTCGGCGCGGGCTGCGGCAAGCGAGTGACCATTTAGTCGGTCTATAGACCGTGCAACTGGTCAACCGCGGCGAGGAGCTAAACCGAGGCGCCGCAGCTCGGCTCTTCGTCCGCGACGCGGAAGGAGGAGCCGCAGCCGCAGGAGGAGACTACGTTGGGGTTCGAGACGTCGAAGCCGGAGCCCATGAAGCTCTCCGTGTAGTCGACCGTGGAGCCCTCGACGTAGCGGAGGCTCGCCGGATCGACGAGGACGCGGACCCCGCCGGTCTCGAAGATGTGATCGTCGTCGTGCTGTTCGTCGAGGGCCAGCGCGTACTGGAAACCGGAGCAGCCGCCGCCACGGACGCCCACACGCAGGCCCACGTCGCCCTCGGCGTTCTGGCCGGCCATGAAGTCCCGGACCTTCTCTGCGGCGATGTCGGTGAGTTCGACCATCTACGGGAATTGTATCGGCGGTCGCGTCGGTATCGTGAAGTTCGATGCCCAGCGCCGAGGAGCTGAAATCGCGTATCGAGTCGGCCCTGCCCGGCTCGCGGGTGAACGTGGAGGATCTGACGGGCGGCGGCGACCACTTCCGCGCCGAGGTCGAGTCCGAGCGCTTCGACGGCCTCACCCGGATCGAGCAGCACAAGCTCGTATACGGGGTCTTCGGCGACGAGGTCGGCGGGCCCATCCACGCGCTGTCGATCAAGACTTCGATTCCGACGGGAGATCCCCAGACATGACCAATACCGAGATTCGCGACTTCATCGACAACGCCATCAAGGAGAACTCGGTGATGCTCTTCATGAAGGGCACGCCCCACCAGCCGGCCTGCGGGTTCTCCGCGCGCACGAGCGCATGCCTCAACTCGCTCGGCGTGAAGTACGCCGCGCTCGACATCCTCCCCGACCCGCGCATCCGCGAGGAGCTCTCGGAGCTCTCCGGCTGGCCGACCATCCCCCAGCTCTTCGTGGACGGCGAGCTGGTGGGCGGCTGCGACATCGTCACCGAGATGTACGAGAACGGTGAGCTGGCCGAGAAGCTCGGGGTGGAGCAGCCTGAGGACGAGCCTGAGGTGGCCCAGCCGCAGCGCGCGCCGCTGGGGCTCGACAACAACCTCGGCTAGCGCTTCTTTCGGCGCTGCTCCAGCGCCTTGCGGCCGCGGTCCGCGTAGCCGCGCGCCTGCTTGAGGTAGCGCTCCTTCTGCTCCGGCGGCAGCGACTGCCAGCGCTCCCACGCCATCAGGATCACCGGCCACGCTCGCCGGGCCGCCGGGCCGAGGCGGTCTAGGCGGCGGCCTTTTTGGGCTTTTGGCTGTCGAGCCATTCGAGGTACTGGAGGATGCGGTGGGAGTCGTGGATGACGTCTTCGCCGTGCACCAGCACCGGCACCCAGCGCTGGCCCGTGAGCTCCTCGACCTCGGGCCGGTCGCGCTTGAGGAAGGGAACGCGAACCTCCTGGTAGTCGATCCCCATGTGACGCAGCCGCCGCGCGACCTTGCCGCAGCGGCAGACGAGATCCGTGGGGGCCTTGCAGCGGTAGAGGACGGTCACGCCCTCAGGGTAGCCCCGGGACGCGGCAACCCGCGCAGCAGGCCCGCCGCGAGGCCGGCCGCCCCCTCCACCGCCCCGATCGCGGCGCCCGCCACCCGGAACTGGATCTGCTGGGAGCGGCGGCTGCGCGCGATCCAGTCGTGCTCGCGGTCGAGGTGCCAGGCCACGGTCGCCTCGAGCGTCTCCTCGTGCGGGCGCGCCTTCCAGCGGAGCTCCCGCTTGGCCTTGTTCGAGCGGTAGGTCCACCAGTGGCCGGCGGCCTGGACCTCCGCCTGGCTGAGCGGGCCGCGGCCCGCGCCGAGCGTGCCGGCGGCCAGCCGCGCCATCGCCGCCGGGATCTTGATCGGCGGGGCCACGCCCGAGAGGCGGCCGAGGTCGGCGAAGAGGCGGTCGAAGGTGAAGTTGCGGCCGCCGAGGATGTAGCGCTCGGCCAGCTTGCCGCGGCGGTCGGCGAGCAAATGTCCTTCCGCCGCGTCGCGTACGTCGACAACGCAGATGGCCCCGTCGGTGTACATCGGCAGCCGGCCCAGGAGGAAGCTGCGGACAAGGCGCGTGGACGCCAGGTGCACGTCGCCGGCGCCGAAGCAGACGCCGGGGTTGACGCTGACCAGCGGCAGCCCTCGCGCCGCCATGCGCATCGCCTCGACCTCCGCCTCGTGCACGGAGTTCACGTAGGGGATGCCGAGGGCACCAGCGGTGAAGAGCTGCTCCTCGTCGGCGGTTCCGCCCGGCTCCGAGTGGCCGACGGCCGCCGCGCTCGAGCTGTAGACGACCCGCTCCACACCGCCGCGCAGACATTCCTCGAGGACGGTCTTGGTGCCCTCCACGTTCACCCGGAAGAGCCGTTCCCGGTCGGCGCTCCGCACCGAGGTCACCCCCGCCACGTGGAAGACGCGGTCCACGTCCTTGAGCGCGCGGCGCACCGCGCGCCGGTCGAGGACGTCGCAGCTCACGCGCTCGGCGTCGAGGCCACGGAGCAGCTCGTCGTTCGAGCCGTTCTCCACCGCCAGGCGCAGGTCGTCCCCGCGCTCGGCCAGGAGGTGGGCAACGTGTGAGCCGAGGAACCCGGTTGCGCCGGTTACGAGCGTCTTGGCCACCGCGCGGGACCTCAGTAGGCCCGTGCGCGCTGGCGCTGATAGCCCTCGTAGTGCCGCTGGCAGTCGAGGCAGCGCACCGCCTCCGGCACCGCCTGGAGGCGTCCCTCGGGGATCGAGTGGCCACAGTTGCGGCAGGTGCCGTAGGTCCCGTCCGCGAGCGCCCGGCGAGCGTCGTCGATCCGGCGCTCCTCGGCGTCGAGCACGAGCCGCTCCGTCTCCTCGAGCTCCTCCTCGTAGAGATCGCTGGCGCCGTCCGCGGGATGCTGGTCGATGTCGGCCAACTCGGAGCCACGAAGACCCTCACCCGAGCGGAGCATCGCGCTGCGCGTGCGAACGAGCTCGGCGAGCCGAGCGTCCAGCGCGGCCTCGATCCTCTCTCGCTGCTCGCTGCTCAAAAAGTCCTCCCCTGCGGCGAGTCTATAGGGTGCCCGCCGCATGCCAGAGGTCGCGGTCGTCACGGACAGCACGGCCAACCTGCCTCCGGAGCTCATCGAGAAGCACGGGCTCGAGGTCGTTCCCCTGTACATCGTCTTCGGGGGCGATCGGACCGTCCGCGAGACGGAGATCACGGACTACCCGGCGTTCTTCGAGGAGCTCCGCCAGGCGGAGTCGCTGCCCACCACCTCCCAGCCGTCGGTGGGCGACTTCGCCACCGTCTACGAGCCCCTGCTGGCGGAGGGCAGGGAGATCGTCTCGGTTCACATCTCGGCGGGCCTGTCGGGCACCGCCGAGTCCGCCCGTCAGGCCGCGCAGGGTCTCGAGCGCGAGGGCAAGGGAGGAGAGCGCGTGCGCGTGATCGACTCGAGGACGGTGGCCGGCGGGCTCGGCCTGATGTGCCTCGCCGCCGCCACCGCCGCGACCGGCGGCGCCGACGCGGCCGCGGTGGAGCAGCGGGTCGAGGAGGCACGGGGCGAGCTCAAGATGTGGTTCGCGCTCGACACGCTCGAGTTCCTCAAGCGCGGCGGCCGCATCGGCGCGGCGAGCGCCTGGATCGGCTCGACGCTCAAGGTCAAGCCCATCCTCACCGTGGAGAGCGAGATGGCCCCGGTCGAGCGGGTGCGCACGAGCTCGCGGATGTTCGAGCGGATGGTCGACTACGCGCGCCAGCGTCACGACTCGGGGGCCGACGGCTGGGCCGTCCAGCACATCAATGCGCCCGAGCAGGCGGGGCGGCTGGTCGAGCGCTGCCGCGAGGTCTTCGGCTGCGAGCCCGTGATGGTGAGCGAGATCGGGCCGGTGCTGTCCGCGCACACGGGCCCGGGCCTCCTGGGCGTCGGCTCGGTTCCCACTCGCTTCCTCGAGTAGGCGTCCGGCCCCGCCACCACACTCGGCGCCGTGGCCGATGCCCCGGTCAGGTCGATCGCGCGCACCGTGTTCGTCGTCGTCGCGATCGTCCTCCTGCTCTACCTCATCTATCTGCTGCGCAAGCCGATCGGCTGGGTCTGCATCGCGGTGTTCCTGGCCGTGGCGCTGTCCGGGCCGGTGAACGCGCTCAATCGCCACATGCGGCGCGGGTTCGCCATCGCGATCGTCTACATCGGGCTGCTCTCGGTACCGATCATCCTCGGCGCGCTGATCGTGCCGCCGTTCGTCCGCGAGGGCAACAACGCCGCGCACGACGCACCCAAGTACGCGGACGACGTGACCAGGTACGTCGAGAAGAACAAGTCGCTACGCAAGCTCAACGACGACTACGACATCACGGACAAGCTCCAGCAGGAGGCGGGCAAGCTGCCCAACAAGCTGGGCGGGGCGGCCAAGACACTCCGCGACGTCGGCGTCGGGATCGTCAACTCGGTCTTCGCGCTCGTCACGATCCTGATCCTCACCGCGTTCCTGCTGGGCAGCGGGCCGCGCTGGATCGAGGGGTTACTCCAGCTACAGCCCCCCGGGCGCCGGGCCCGCATGGAGCGGGCGCTTCGGCACATGGCGCGGGCCGTGGGCGGCTACGTGGCGGGGGTGCTGCTCCAGGCCACGATCGCCGGGATCCTCACCTACATCGTGCTGACGATCCTCGGCGTCCCCTTCCGGGCGCCGCTGGCGGTGCTCGTGTTCCTGTTCGACCTGATCCCGCTCGTGGGGGCCACGATCGCCGCGGTGATCGTCGGGATCGTGACGGTCTTCAGCGACTTTCCGACGGTCACGATCATCTGGGTCGTCTGGTCGATCGTCTACCAGCAGGTCGAGAACACGGTCATTCAGCCCCGCATCCAGGCGCGCACCGTTCAGGTCCACCCCTTCATCGTCCTTGTATCGGTGCTGTTCGGAGCGACTCTGCTCGGGATCGTCGGCGCCCTCGTGGCCATCCCGGTGGCCGCGTCGATCCAGATCGTGCTGCGCGAGTGGTGGGCCTACCGCCGCAGCGTCGAGATGGCCTCCGAGGGCGGGCCGCCTCCGCCCGAGGTGCCCGCGGGCGCCGTCGCCTAGCAGCGACAACCGGGCGCGACCCGTCTGCCACGATGCGGCGTCGTGCCACGATCGCTGCTTGCCACCGGCGCCGTCGCCGCCTGCATCGCGCTGGTCGTGGCGGCTGCGCTCGCGCTGGCGGGCGCGCTCGACGACAACGGCTCCCCGCCGCCCCCGGACGCCTCTGCGCAGAGCAGCGGGGACACCGGCAGGGCGGTTGACCGCGTCCGCCCGGGCATGGCGCTCGTCACCGCCTCGCACGGCAGCTCGGGCTCGGGCTTCATGATCGACAGCGCGGGCCACATCCTCACCACACGCCGGCTTGTGGCCAATCGCGGCAGCATCGTCGTGCGCGCCGAGGGCGCGAACGGGCCGATCCGCGCCGAGATCGTCGGCTCGGACCCGTCCACCGACATCGCCGTGCTCAAGATCCCCCGCGACGACGCGCGTGAGCTGCAGCCGCTCCGCCTGGCGGCCGACGGCGACGCCATCCGGGTTGGCGAGCCGGTGGCGGCGGTGGGCACGCCTTTCGGGCTCGGCGGCACCGTGACCGCGGGGGTCGTGTCGGCCCTCGACCAGAAGGCCGGCAGACTGCCGATCGACGGCACGACCCGGACCGATGCGGCCACCGGGCCCGGCAACGCCGGGGGGCCGCTCGTCGACGCCAGCGGCACGGTCGTGGGCCTCAACCTCGACGGGGGCGACTCGAACGGCTACGCCGTGCCCAGCGACACGGTGCGCGCGGTGGTCGACAAGATCGAGTCGGACGGCACCCTCCACGTTCCCTACCTGGGCATGACCACCGCCCCGCTCACCCCGGGGCTCGCCGAGTTGCTCGGGCTCGACGTGGAGCACGGTCTCGTCGTGCAGTCGGTGGCGCCCGGCGGGCCGGCCGACCGGGCCGGCCTCGTCGGAGCGAGCCCGGGCCATCCGGCCGGCGACGTGGTGACCGCGATCGACCGCGAGCAGGTGCGCGTGCCGCGCGACGCCAACGAGGCGGTTTCGGACCGCAAGCCGGGCCAGCGCGTCCTCATCCAGCTCGTGCGCGGGCACAAGCAGCTGCGCGTCCGCCTGACGCTCGGTCGCTACTAGCGGCGCCGGCGGCGGAAGAGCGAGACCGTGGCGGCCACGCCGCCGCCGATCACGAAGCCCGCCACGGCTGCGCTCACCAGCGCGGTCTGCCGGTTGCGCGACAGCTGGCCGCGCCAGTTGGTGAGCTCGGTGACCTTCGAGCGGAGGTCATTGACGGAGAAGGCGAGCTCGCGCCGCGTCTCCTCGATCTGGGTGCGGATCTCCCCGGGGCTGCGGGCCTCGGCCGACATCAGGTGGCGCCCTTCTCGAGCGTGCGAGCCACCTGGTCGCGCTCGATCGCCTGCCGGTCGAACTCCTCGCGCGTGCGCTTGGCCTCCTCGATCGCCATGTCGGGCGTGGGCGGCGAACCGCGCTTGAGCCAGCGAACCGCCAGGCCACCGGCGATCGCGGCGAACATCACGAGCAGGCCGGTGACGATCGCGAACCCTGCCCAGATCGCGGTCTGGATGTCGAGCAGGTCGTTGATGAACCAGGCCAGTGCGTGGAGGAACATGAAGAACGCGAAGAGCAGGAAGATTCCCGCGGCGACGCCCACGCCCGCGGCGCGGCCGAGGCTCGAGACCTTCTCCTTGACCTCCGCCTTGGCGAGCTCGATCTCCTCGCGGACGAGAAGCGAGGCCTTCTCGGAGACGTCGCTGACGATGTCGCCGAGACTCTTCTCGGCGCTGTCTGGCGGCTTCGTGCCGTTGCTCATCTCCCGATCCTTTTCAGGAGCTGCGCCAGCGCAAACCCACCGACGAACGCGCCCGCCACGAACAGCTCGGGGCGCTCCGCGATCGGATCGCTGTTGGAGTGCGTGTCCGGCTCCACCACGGGTGTGCCGGACGGTGGCGTTTCCTGCTCGGGCATCAGTCGACGGGCGGGTCTTCCTTGAACACCCTTACCCAGATCTCAGCCGCTATCCGGTTGGCCACGATCGTGGTGAGCGCGCCCACTCCGGCGAGCAGGCCGCTCCACATAAGCCGCTTGACGAGCTCGTTGTCCATGCGGACTGATTCAACCAGAGAGGGCATCGACGGCGGGCGCTGCCTCCAACCCGCCGCAGATCGCCTCGACCACGAGGCCCTTCGCCCGCTCGAACTCCTCCGCGGTCTCCGGCACGAGGTCGAAGATCCAGCCGGAGAGGAGCTGCTCGATCGCGCCGTAGAAGAACATCGCCGCGAACTCGGCGGGGATGTCCGACTTGAAGGAGCCCTGCTCGCGTCCGCCCTCGACGATCTGCGCGATCCCCCGGTAGGCCTCCTGGATCGTCTCGAGGTGGACGGCGCCGAACGAGTGCGCCGAGCGCGTGACCTCGACGATGATCACCTTCATCAGGTCCGGGTCGTGGCGGTAGGAGTCGATGATGAAGCCCGCCACCTCGTAGAGCTTCTCGCGAGCCGTGAGCTCCTTGCCGTCGATCTCGGCGATCGCGTCGAGCATGATCTGCCAGCGCTCGACGAAGAGCGTGTTGAGGATCTCCTCCTTGGACTCGAAGTAGTGGTAGACGAGCCCGTAGGCGACGCCCGCCTCGTCGGCGACGTCCGAGACGCGGCAGTGGTGGAAGCCGCGGCGGGCGAACACCCTGACGGCGGCGTCGAGGATCAGCCGGCGCTTGTCGGTCCGCTGGCCGGCCACTAGACGACGACCTCCTCGGGCCAGCGATAGGCGCCCGGCACGCGGTTGGCGAGGCTCGGCAGCTTCTCCCGCACCTCGTCCTGGCGCGCGAGGTCGAGGTCGGCGGCGACGAAGGTCTCCTCGTCGGGGGCCGTGGCCAGCACCTCGCCCCAGGCATCGACGATCACGGAGCCGCCGAAGCTCTCCTTGTCCTCGGGGTGGACACCGATCTGGTCGGCTGCCACGACGAAGGCCTGGTTCTCGATCGCCCGGGCCCTGATCAGCAGCTCCCAGTGCGCCTGGCCCGTGACCTTGGTGAAGGCCGCCGGGATCGTGATCACGCGCGCGCCCCTGATCGCCAGGATCCGGTAGAGCTCGGGGAAGCGGAGGTCGTAACAGACCGTGAGCCCGAGCGGGAGGCCGCCGGCGTCGCTCACGACGATCTCGTCGCCGGCTTCCTCGGAGTCCGACTCACGGTAGACCTGGCCGCCCACCTCGACGTCGAACATGTGGATCTTTCGGTAGACGGCCTTGACCTCACCGCCGGGGCCGACGTGGACCGAGGTGTTCGAGAGCTTGTCGCGGCCCTCGCGGCGCTCGACGATCGAGCCTGCCACCAGGTCGACCCCCAGCTCGGCCGCGGTCTCGCGCGCCCAGCCGATGGTGGGCCCGTCCAGGGTCTCGGCGCCCTCCCGGTAGTGCTCGGGTGTGCCGATGACGTTGAATTTCTCCGGCAGGACGATCAGGTCGGCCCCGTCGCCCGCCGCCTCCCGGGTGAGCCGGTCGGCAGTGGCGAGGTTCCTCTCCTTGTCCTCCGTCGAGTTGAGTTGAACGGCCGCTGCGCGCACCGATCCTCCCCTCGCAAGCGCATTGACTGACTAGTCAATCTGGGATTGTACCTGGGTCTCCGGCGGCCCCCCGCAGTTGTACGCTCAGGACGATGGACTGGCCTCGGGGACGGGTAATGGCGGGAGCCGTGATCCTGGCCGCCGTGCTCGGCGCCGGCGCGATGGTTGCGGCCGGCCACAGCAGCAGCGACAAGCCGCAGCGCATCCGCGCCCAGGACTGGTCGACTGCGTCGCACCTCGCTGCCCGGGCCGTCCATAAGGGCTGGGAGCCGCACCGCGGACCGGTGCCGATCCTCATGTACCACGTGGTCGAGGCGCCGCGGGCGGGCGTGCCCAACCCGCTGCTCTACGTGGCCGGGAAGACCTTTGCCCGGGAGATGAGCTGGCTCGACCGCCACGGCTTCGAGGGCGTGACGCTGGACGAGGTGGAGAACGCCTGGGCCGGACGCGGTCTGCTCCCCAAGCGGCCGATCGTCGTCTCCTTCGACGACGGCTACCGCAGCCAGGAGACCACCGCCATGCCCGTCCTCCGCCGCCACCACTGGCCGGGCGTGCTGAGCCTCACGCTCGGCAACATGAACGACCCCGGCGATCCGATCACCCCGAACCAGGTGCAGAAGCTGGTGGACGCGGGCTGGGAGCTCGCCTCGCACACGATCTCCCACGTCGACCTGCGCACGGTGAGCAAGCGCCGGCTGCGGCACGAGGTGCGCGACTCGCGGCGCATCATCCGCTACGTCTTCCGGGTGCCCGTCGACAACTTCACCTACCCCGCAGGCCTCTACAACCGGCGCGACGTGGCGGCGGTGAAGGCGGCCGGCTACCGCGGCGCGATGGGGGTGGCGCCGGGGCTGGCCAAGCGCCGCGCTCCGTACGACCTACAGCGCATCCGCGTCATCAACAGCATGGGCGTCCGCGGCCTGGCCGCGGAGCTGAAGAGCCTAGGCCTCTGACAGCCGCTCGACGGCGTCGGGCACGCCCTCGCGCGCGCTCGGATAGCGCGGCGACCAGTCGAGCTCGCGCTTGATCCGCGCGTTGGATGTGCGCGCCGAGCGCACGGTGGCCGCCACCGGCCCGGCCCCGGCCGCCAGGCGCGCGAGCGCCACCGGAACCCGCCGCGGCTTGCCGCGGCCAAGCGCGTCGGCGGTGAGCGCGATGAAGTCGTACATCCGGATCGGGTCGTCGTCGGCCACGTGATAGACGGCGCCGTCCGGCGCCCGCTCGACGGCGTCGGCGATCGCGGCCGCGACGTCCTCCACCCGCACCATGTCCCACCAGTTGTCGCCCTTGCCGACGACCACGAAGCGGCCGGGCTGCTTGAGCCGCGCCACGATCTCCTCCGCGTACCATCCGCCCGCGCCGTAGACGTGCCCGGGCCGGATCACCGCGTGCGGCAGCCCGGACTCGCGCAGCATGCGCTCGCCCTCCTGCTTCGAGCGCCCGTAGACCGTCTCCACGGGCAGCGGCTTGTCCTCCTCGAGCAGGTCGCCCTTGGCATCGCCGGTGACCACCGTGGAGACGAAGACCAGCTTCGGGGAGCCGGCCTCCTTGCAGGCGTCGATCAGGTGGCGCATGCCCGCCACGTTCACCGCCGCGATCTTCTTGGCGTCGCGCTGGCTGCCGATCTCGGCGGCCAGGTGGGCCACGCAGTCGGGCCGCGTCTCGCTGAGCGCGGACTCGAGCGAGGCCGCCTCGGTGAGGTCGCCGGTCACCGCGGTCGTCCCCGGCGGCTCCGACCCGGGGCGGCGGACCATCGCCACCACGTCGTGCCCGCGCCCGGCGAGCTCCGCGCAGGCGGCGCGGCCCACGAACCCGCTCGCGCCGGTGACCAGGACCTTCACGGCGGTGCGAGCATAACCCCGTGGACGAGCTCCCCGCCCGCGGACCCGGCGTCCGCGACCTGGGCCTGGCGCTGCCGCCGGAGGGCATGCCGATGTGGCGGCGGGCGCGCCTCCTGAAACGGTGGCGCTACGTCGGCTGCTACGGGCCCTCCTTGATGCTGTGCGTGGGCGACGCACACATCGGCCCCATCCGCCAGCGTTGGTGGGCGGTGGCGGAGCCGGGCGGCGCGATCAGGCAGCGCAGCTCGATCGGCTCCGCGGGCGTGCATATGCGCGGCTCCCGCGTCCACGTCGAGCACGGCGAGGTCGAGATACGGCTGAACCTCGAGGAGTCAGGCGGCGTCGAAGTCGCCACACCGGTGGGCGACCGCGGCAACTACATCTGGACCCGCAAGCAGGGCGACGCAGCCGTCCACGGCTCCGTGGTCGTCGCCGAGCGCGAGTATGCGATCGACGGGATCGCGTTCGTCGACGAGAGCGCCGGCTACCACCCCCGGCACACGGCCTGGATGTGGTCGGCCGGCGTCGGCCGGGCCGCGAACGGCGAGCGCGTGGCGTGGAATCTGGTGGACGGCGTCCACGACTCGCCGCAGAACAGCGAGCGGACGCTCTGGCGGGACGGCGAGCCGCGCGAGCTCGGCCCGGTCGCGTTCGCGGGCGATCTCTCTTCGGTGGAGTTCTCCGAGGGCGGGGCGCTCGGCTTCCGCGAATGGTCCGCCCGCGAGGAGCGGATGAACATGCTGCTGCTCCGCTCGACCTACAGGCAGCCGTTCGGAACCTTCGAGGGCGAGCTGCCGGGCGGACTCATGCTCGCGGAGGGATACGGTGTGATGGAGGAACACGATGTCTACTGGTGACACCCGCAGCCGCCTGATGCGCTTCGGCCTTTGGTATCTGGCGGTGGCGACCGCGTACGTTGCGATCTGGATCCTGCTCGCCCCCAAGAACTTCTACAACAACTTCCCCACCGGATCCGGTCATTGGGTCGACGTCCTTCCGCCCTACAACGAGCACCTCTTGCGCGACTTCGGCGCCGCCGGCCTGGGCCTGACCGTCCTGGCCGTCCTCGCCGCGATCTGGTGGACCGAGCGACGCCTCGTGCAGGCCACCGCGATCGCGTTCATCGCCGCCTCGCTCCCGCACCTGATCTACCACCTGACTACGACCTCGCACTACTCGACGACCGACAACGTGGAAAGCCTGATCGGCTTGGCGCTCCCGGTGGTGATCCCGGTCGGGATCCTCTGGGCTAGTCGCGAGCCGCGCGCTGTCGCCTGAGCTCGGCCACGAGCAGCTTGTCGTGGAGCGCGCCGATCAGGTCGCGAAGCGGCTCGGTGCCCGCCTCGATCAGCTCCACCGCGCGGCCCGTCTCCATCTCGCCGGCCAGCCGGTCCATCAGCACCTGGACCTCCTCCTCGACGAGCCCCTCCAGCGTCCGCTTGTAGCGGAGCGTGTCGTAGACGGTGAAGCCGATGCTCTCCTCGTAGCCGCCGGCGCGGAAGCGGGAGATCGCCTCGACGATCTCGACGTCGCGCTGTGAGTAGCCGCGGCTGTTGGGGGTGAGGATCTCGAGCTCGGCGAGACGGTCGAGCACCTCGTCCGGCACCTCGTAGCGGCGGCGCAGCTCTGCCGCCGACACGCGCGTGTTCTCGCCGGCCAGCGCGCGCTCGAGGATGCGGTCCTCGAGCTCGACCATCGCCCGCGCGCGCTCGGGATCCTCGTCGAGTACCGACTTGATGTGCTTGAGCGGCATGAAGCGCTCCTCCTGGAGCTGCTTGATCAGCCTGATCCGCTCGACGAACTCCGGCGGGTAGTAGGCCATGTTGCGCGAGGTCTTGACCGGCTCCGGCAGGAGCCCCTCGCGGAGGTAGTGCTTGATCGTGCCCGCGCTGACGCCGCTCGCCTCGGCGAGCTCCTTCATCTTCAGTAGGCCGTTCTCGTTCACGACATGAAGGAGCCCTGGGTGCCGGCCACCGGGCCGCCGACCGCGCCCTCGCCCTCGAGCGCCTCGATCTCCTCCCGGGAGTAGCCGATCGCCATGAGCACCTCCTCCGTGTCCCGGCCGAGCACCGGGCCGGGGCCCTGCGGCGCACCGGGGGTCCGGGAAAGCTTGACCGGCACGCCGACCTGCCTCACGCCCTCGGTGCCGGGCTGGTCGAGCTCGACCACCATCTCGCGCGCGCGCACGAGCTCGGAGTCGAGCGCCTCGTCCAGCTCGAGCAGCGGCTCGAGGCAGCAGTCGTGCTCGGAGGCGAACTCGCGCCAGTCCTCGCGCGTGCGCTCGAGGAAGATCCGCTCGACGTCGGCGTGGGCCTCGCTGCCCGGCGCCTCGAACTGCTTCTCGATCAGGTCCTCGCGATCGACCCCGCGGCACCAGGCCTGCCAGAACTTGGGCTCCAGCGCGCCGAGCGTGACCCAGCCGTCCTTGCAGGCGTAGGGCCGGTAGCAGATGAGCCTGCCGGCCAGCTCGAGGTCGCCGCGGCGCGGCGCCTTGCCGTCGGCCAGGTACTTGCCGGCCACGAGCGCGAGCCAGGAGAGGGCGCCGTCGAACATCGAGACGTCCACGACCTGCCCCTCGCCGGAGCGGTCGCGCTCCTTGAGGGCCGCCAGGATCCCGACCGCGGCCATCAATCCACCGCCGCCGATGTCCGCGATCTGCCCGGCGGACTGGACCGGCGGGCCGTCGGCGTCGCCGGTCAGCGCAAGCAGGCCGTTCAGGCCCAGGTAGTTCATGTCGTGTCCCGAGCGCGCCGTGTAGGGACCGTCCTGGCCGTAGCCCGTGATCGCGCAGTAGACGAGCCCCGCGTTCTCCTTCTTCAGCTCCTCGTAGCCGACGCCCAGCCGGTCGAGCACCCCGGGGCGAAACGACTCGAGCAGCACGTCGTAGTCGCGCGCGAGCCGTCGCAGGATCTCCTTGCCCCTGTCGTTCTTCAGGTCGAGCCGAATCGAGCGCTTGCCGCGGTTGAGCGCGAGGAACAGGGCCGAGCGGGCGGACTCCTCGGCGCCCTCCACGTACGGCGGGCCCCAGCGGACGTAGTCGCCCATGCCGGTGTCCTCGACCTTGAGCACCTCGGCGCCGAAGTCGGCGAGAAGCAGCGAGCAGAAGCCGCCGGGCAGAAGGCGGCTCAGGTCTAGGACGCGAACGCCGGCGAGCGCTCCGTTCATGCCTCCACCCGCTTCGGCGCCCCCAGCAGGTCCCGGGTCTCGGCCGCGGTCGCCACCCGCCGGCCCATCGACTCCACGATCTCCCGCGCCTTCGCGATCAGGTCGCCGTTCGAGCGCGCCATCTCGCCGTCGGGCAGGTAGAAGTTGTCCTCGAGGCCGACGCGCACGTTGCCTCCCAGGGAGGCGGAGGCGCCCACGAGCCGCCACTGGTCGCGGCTGATCCCGATCACGCCCCAGTTGTTGCGCGACTCGGCGCCGCCGGGGATCTGGTCGGACATGTGGGCGAGGTTCTTCGGCGTCGGCCGGATGCCGCCGTTGACGCCCATCACGCACGAGATCTGGAGCGGCTCGCCGAGCAGCCCCATGTCGATGAGCGGATCGAGGTTGGCCACGTGCCCCGAGTCGAAGCACTCGTGCTCGGCCTTGATCCCGAGCTCGTTCATCACCGTGAGGAACTCGATGATCGTGTCGAACGAGTTCTCGAAGACCGCCTTGAAGACGAAGTCCTTTCGCTTCTTCGAGTACTTGGCGTAGTTCATCGAGCTCATGTTGAGCGCCGCGACGTCCGGCTTGAGCTCGCGCAAATAGGCAATCCGCTTCTCGTTCGGGATCCCGATCGCGCCGGTCGAGTAGTTGATGACCACGTCGTCGACCGCGCCGTTGATCGCCTCGGTGATCGCCCGGAAGTCCTCGATCTCGTACGAGGGCACGCCGTCGGGCGTGCGCGCGTGGATGTGGATCATCGTGGCGCCCTCGTCGACGGCCCGGCGGGCCTCCTCGCCGTACTCCTGGGGCGTGTACGGGATCGCCGGGCACTGTTCGCGGTTGGCGACGGCGCCCGAGATCGAGCAGGTGATGATCGCGGGGTCCTCGAAGCGGCTCATGCGGTGTCCTCCAGGTTGGGGGCGGAGCGCCGGGATGCGAGCACGACGTCGACGTGTGGCTGGGCGCTCATGCGATGCCCGCCGCCGTCAGCGCCTGCTCGCGTTCGATGAAGAACTCGAGTCGCGCGACCTTGCCGCCCCGCAGCGTGAACACCGTGTAGTTCTCGAAGTCCACGGGGACCGTGCTGCCCTTACCGAGCGCGTGTGCCTTGCCGCAGGCCACGACGCAGTCGCCGGCCTCGAGGTATTCGTCCACCGCAAAGCGCAGGGATTCCCACGCCTCGAACCAGGAGTTCCGGATCTGGATCGCCTCGTTCGCGCCCTGGACGTGATGCGAATCGGGCGCCTCAGGCCACTCGACGAGCTCGACGTCGGCGTGCATCAGCGCGATCTGAGTCTCGTCGTCCCCGGCCGCGAACGCGTCGAGGAAGCGTCGCACCACCTCGGTCTGCCCACTCAGACCGGCATCACCCCGTGCCGCTTCCACGGGCGCTCGACCCGCTTCGTGGCCGCCATCTCGAGCGCGCGGATCACGGTGGGGCGCGTCTCGCGCGGGTCGATGACGTCGTCGATCATCGCGTTCTTCGCGGCGATGTAGGGGTCGATGATCGTGCGGGCGGCCTCGAGGAGCTCGGTGCGCTTGGCGTCGGGGTCCTCGGCCGCCTCGATCTGCTTGCGGAAGATGATGTTCACGGCCCCCTCCGCGCCCATCACGGCGATCTCGGCGGAGGGCCAGGCAACGATCAGGTCGGGCTCGTAGGCGCGGCCGCACATGACGAAGTAGCCGGCGCCGTAGGCCTTCCTCACGATCACGGTGATCTTCGGCACGGTCGCCCGGGAGACCGCGTAGAGCATCTTGGCGCCGTGGCGGATGATGCCGTCGGCCTCGACTTTCGTTCCCACCATGAAGCCCGGCACGTCCTGGAGGAACACGAGCGGGATGTTGAAGGCGTCGCAGAGGTTGATGAACCGGGCGGCCTTGTCGGCGGAGTCGTTGTCGAGGATGCCGCCGAGCTGCTTGGGCTGGCTCGCGACGATGCCCACCGGGCGGCCGCCCATGCGCGCCAGGCAGGTGATCACGGTCTTGGCCCACTGGCGCTTGACGTCGAAGATCTCGCCGTCGTCGACGATCCGGCGGATCACCTCGTACATGTCGTGCGGCTGGCGGTTGGAGGGCGGGAGCACGTCGAGGAGCTCCTCGTCCATGCGCTCGCTCGAGTCGGTCGTCGGCCGCATCGGCGGCTGCTCCTCGCAGTTCGCGGGGAAGTAGGAGAGGGACTCCTTGATCGCCTCGATGCAGTCCTCGTCGGAGGCGGTCTCCATGTCGGCCACGCCGGACTTGCGGCAGTGCACGCGGGAGCCGCCCAGCTCCTCCGGGGTCACGTCCTCGCCGGTCGCAGCGCGCACCAGGTGGGGCCCGGCCAGCGCCATCGAGCCGCGCTCCTTGACCATCAGCACGAAGTCGGCGAGGCCCGGGATGTAGGCGGTGCCGGCCGCGCAGGGGCCCATCACCGCGGCGACCTGCGGGATTACGCCGCTCATCGTGACCTGCTCGCGGAACAGCAGGCCGCCGCCCGCGAACAGCGAGCCGGGCGTGTCCTGGATGCGGGCGCCCGCGGAGTCGAGCAGCCAGATGAAGGGGATGCGCTTGCTGAGGGCGAGCTGGCGCAGGCGGGTGACCTTGAGCTCCCCGGTGGCGCCCATGGCGCCGGCGAGCACGGTGAAGTCGTAGGCGCAGACGGCCGCCGGCCGCCCGGCCACCTCGCCCCAGCCGGTGATGACGCCGTCGGCGGGCGCGTGCAGCCCCTGGCTCGCCTGCATCGAGAAGTGCGGGCCGCCGTGGATGCCGAGCTCGAGGAACGTGCCCTCGTCGATCAGCAGGTCGATGCGCTCGCGGGCGGTGAGCTTGCCGCGCTCGTGCTGCTTGGCGATCTTCTCCTCGCCGCCGCCCAGCCGGGCGTGCTCGCGGCGCTCGTGCAGGTCCTCCACCAGCGGCCGCAACAGCGACGGCGCCTCAACGCGCGTGTCCTTTTCCTCCGTCGCCATTTTCTCTCCTCAGGGCGGAAAGTGGGAAGTGCTACTACCCACCTTACCGCCTCGGCCATGGCCTGGCTTGCGTGTGCAATTGGGCTCACCTAGGCTGGGCAAGTGACTGGCCGGCCGACCCGTCTGACAGCGCTCGACGCCGCTTTCCTGCACCAGGAGGCGGGCTGCGGGCACATGACCGTGGGCGGGATCGCGACCTTCGACGGGCCGCCGCCGACCATCGAGCAGTTCCGCGCCCACACGCTCAAGCGCCTGCATCTCATCCCCCGCTACAGGCAGCGGCTGCGCAACGCGCCCAGCGCGCGGCCGGTCTGGATCGACGACACGCACTTCGACGTCGCCTACCACGTGCGCCGCGCCCAGCTGCCCGAGGGCGGTGGGCTCGACGCGCTCTGGGACCTGAACGCAGAGATCCACGCGCACCGGCTCGACCGCTCGCGGCCGCTGTGGGAGCTCTACCTGGTCGAGGGCCTGCCGGACGGCGAATTTGCCGTGATCGCCCGCAACCACCACGCGCTGATGGACGGCGTGTCGAACATCGACGTGCTCGGCGCGCTCTGGGACATCGAGGCGACCGAAGGGCCCACCCCGCGCGACGGGGACGAGGACTGGGTGGCCGAGCGCGAGCCGTCCGAGCTCGACGTGCTCGGGATGGGCTTCCGCGAGGCCGCGCAGGCAGCAACCGGGCTGATCGGCGGGGCGCTGGGCGCCGTGCGCGACCCCGGCGGGACGCTCGCCAGGCTCCGCCGCGGCGCCGAGGGCGTGGGCGAGGTCGTCAAGGCGGTGCAGACGCCCGCGCCGAGGACGCCGTTCAACAAGACGATCGGCCCCGGCCGCGAGTTCACCACGGTCCGCCTCGACCTGAACGAGATCAAGCACATCAAGAACACGCTCGGCGGAACCGTCAACGACGTGATGCTCGACGTCGTGGCCGGCGGCATCCGCGAGCTCTACCTCGAGCGGGGCATCGACCCCGCGGGCGTGGAGTTGCGGCCCGTCGTCCCGGTCTCGATCCGCACCGAGGCGGAGCAGGGGACGCTCGGCAACCGCGTCGTGACGCTGCGGCCGGCGTTGCCGATCGAGATAGAAGACCCGGTCGAGCGGCTGCGCGCGATCAGCGTCGAGCTCGACCGCTGCAAGAGCTCCACCCAGCCGACCGTGGTGGAGGTGCTCGAGGGGGTCATGAACTGGATCCCGGCTCCCGCCCTCGGCCCGGTGGCGCGGCTGACCTACCACCCGCGCCTGTTCAACGTCCTCATCTCGAACATCCCGGGACCGCAGTTCCCGCTCTACCTGATCGGGCGCAAGGCCAAGACGATGTACGCCGGCGGCTTCCTGGCGCAGTACCACGGCCTGGCGATCGCCGCCGTGTCCTACGACGGAGGCCTCGGCTTCGGCCTGATGTGCGACCCGTCCGTCGTGCCCGAGCTCGGCGTCGTGGCGGCCGGCATCCAGGACACGTTCGACGACCTGAAACTTGCAACCGAGCGGGCCGACGGCAACGGCCGCCCGCGCGACCCGAGCGCCGCCCGAGACCGGACCGCGGCCGCCCAGAAGGGAAACCACTAGATGGAGCTGGCCAGCGTGAAGGGAAGCGTCCTCGATGCCTTCGAGGTCGCCCTGATCGAGACCCTCAAGCCGTACATGGAGAAGGTCGAGTACTCGGCCGGCGACACGATCTTCAGGGCAGGGGAGCCAAGCGACTCCTTCTACATCCTCGAGTCCGGCGAGGTCGCCGTGGAGATGCGCGACGAGGAGCTCGACACGGAGAGCGTGCTCGACTACCTCGGCCCGGGCTCGTTCCTCGGCGAGGTGAGCGTGCTTGCCCGCACGCCCCGCGAAGTGAACGCCGTGGCGCGCGAGGACGTGGTCGCCCAGCAGGTGTCGGCGGCCGGCCTGCGGCGGCTGTTCGACGAGGCGCCCCGCGACGGGATCGACGCCCTGAGGGCGCTCGCCCGCAACGCCGCGCTCCAGCTCGAGCAGGCCTCGGCGCAGGTTTCGCAGAGCCTGGCCGACAGCGCGCCCGACTTCGAGGTCGAGGAGATGGTCCGCAAGGCGCGCGCCGCACAGGCGGAGTTCGAGAGCTGGGACGAGGAGCGCGTGGACGCCTTGCTGGGGGACATCGCCGAGACCGTCTCCGGCAAGGCGCAGGAGCTGGGCGAGAAGACGATGGAGGAGACGCACCTCGGCCGGCTGGAGGACAAGATCGCGAAGATCGGCTTCGCCTCGATGGCGGTGTACCAGTCGCTCGAGGGCAAGCCGGCCGCCGGCGAGATCGGCCGCGACGACGAGAACAAGATCGTCGAGCTGGCCAGCCCGGTCGGGGTCGTGGTCGCGCTCGTGCCGGTCACGAATCCGGTCGAGACGATCGTCAACAAGGTCCTGATCTCGCTCAAGGGGCGCAACGCGATCATCATCTCCTCGCACCGGATGGCCCAGGTCGTGGGCGACATGGCCTGCACGCTCATCCGCGAGGTGATCGAGAAGCACGGCGCGCCGGCCGACCTGATCCAGTGGTTCGTCAAGCGGACCAGCCGGCGCAAGACCTCCAAGCTGATGCGCCACGAGGGCATCGGGATGATCCTCGCGACGGGCGGCCAGTCGATGGTGCGGGCGGCCTACAGCTCGGGCAAGCCGGCCATCGGCGTGGGCGCGGGCAACGCTCCCGCCTGGATCGCGCCCGATGCCGATCTCGACAAGGCGGCCATGGCCGTGGTTGTCAGCAAGGGCTTCGACTACGGCCTGATCTGCGGCTCCGAGCAGCACCTCGTGGTGGACAGGTCGATCCGGGACGACTTCTCGGCGGCCCTCGAGCGCCAGGGCGCGGTCGTGCTCGACAAGGAGGGCACCGAGAAGTTCATGGCCGGCGCCTTCGAGCCCACGGGCGACCTCAAGATGCTGCTCGTGGGGCAGTCGGCGGCGAGGATCGCCGAGGCGTGCGGGCTCGAGGTGCCCGAGGACGCCAAGCTGCTCGTGTTCGAGGCCGACGCCTCGAACCCGGAGGGCGCCCAGGCGCACGAGCGGCTCGCCCCGGTGCTGTCGTTCTTCACGGTGGACGGCGACGACGAGGCCGTGGAGCTCTGCGGCAAGCTGCTCGACTACCACGGCGCCGGTCACACCTCGAACGTCCACACGCAGGACCAGGGCCGGATCGACCGCTTCGCCGCTGCCATGCCCACCGGCCGCGTGCTCGTGAACTCGCCCTCGTCGCTCGGCTGCGCCGGCGTGTCGACCGGGCTGCCGCCGTCGCTGACGCTCGGCTGCGGCACCTACGGGGGCAACTCGACGACGGACAACGTCAGCTACCGCAACCTCCTGAACATCAAGCGCGTGGCACGCGCTCTCGACGGGTGAGCGACAAGCGCATCGCCCTCGTCCTGGCGGGCGGGGGAGCCAGGGGCGCCTACGAGGCCGGCGCGCTGTCGGTGATCCTGCCCGAGCTCGAGCGCCGCGGCGAGCGGCCCACGATCTACCTGGGCGCCAGCGTCGGAATGCTCAACGCCGCCGTGCTTGCGTCGCGGCACGACCAGGGAGCCGAGGCGCAGTCGGAGTTCGTGCTCGAGACCTGGCGCTCGATCACGCTGTCCGGGGTGATCCGCCCGCTCGCCCGGCAGGCGCCGGTCACCGCGGTCTTCGGCGCGGCCCAGATGCTCGGGCTCCCGGGGATGCAGCTCCGCAGCGTGCTCGACAACTCGCCGCTCCACCGCAACGTGGAGCGCTGGGTCGACTGGGAGGGCCTGCGCAAGGGGATCGACGAGGGCGGCGTCGACGCGCTCTGCGCGGTCGCCACCTCTGCCCGCACCGGCAAGACCGTGATCTTCGTCGACGCGGCCCGGGAGCAGACCTTCCACCGCTCGCACGCCGTGGCCTACGTGGCCGCGCCGATCGGCATGGAGCACATCAAGGCCTCGGGCGCGATCCCGGTGCTGTGGCCGCCGGCTCTCGTCAAGAGCCCGGAGCGGGCGCGCGGCTGGTACTTCGACGGCGGCGTGCGCGCCAACGCCCCGATCAAGCCCGCGCTGGACCTGGGCGCCGACCACCTCGTGGTGATGGCGCTCGACTCGATCTCCGGTCCGGTCTTCGCCCCCGACGGCCGCTCCGACGTCGACGACGAGCCGGACCTGGGCGTGGGCATGCTCCAGCTGCTCGAGGGCACGCTCACCGACCCACTGATCGAGGACATGCGCAAGCTCGGCAACGTGAACCAGTTCCTGGTCGGCGACAACTCGATCGGCTCGCGCATGTACCGGACAGCGCGCGGCAAGGCCGCCTACAAGGAGGTTCCCTACGTCTTCGTCGGGCCGCAGGAGCGCGGGATCATCGGCAAGGTCGCCTCCCGTGTCTTCCGCTCCCGCTACGGCGGGCTCAAGTCGCTTCGGAACCCGGACTACCGGCTGATCAGCGGCCTGCTCGGCGGCACCGGGCCGATCCACGGCGAGCTCCTGAGCCTCTTCTTCTTCGACCGCGAGTTCATCGGCGAGCTGCTGGACATGGGAGCCGAGGACGCCCGCGCCTGGCTCGAGGCCGACCACGACGGCGACGGCCCCTGGCAGATAGGCCCGCTGTCGACGTTCACGCAGCCGCGGCAGTGGACCGCGGGCTGACCCGGTGACGCCTGTCATCGCCGTCGAGGAGCACGGCGACGTGGCGCTGGTGCGCGTCGACCGGCCGCCCGCCAACGCGATGGACCTCGACCTGCTCGAGCGCCTGCTCGAGACGCTCGAGCGGCTGCGGGCGGACGACCCCGGCGCGGTCGTGGTGGTCGGCAGCGGCTCCTTCTTCTCCGCCGGCCTAGACGTGAAGGTCCTCCCCACCCTCGATGACGACGACAAGCGCGCCATGGTCGACGGGATCAACCGGATGTTCCTCGGCTGGTACGAGCTGCCGCGCCCGCTCGTGTGCGCCGTGAACGGCCACGCCGTGGCCGGCGGGATGATCCTCGTGCTCTGCGGCGATCGCCGGATCGGCTCGACCGAGGGCACCTTCGGCCTGACCGAGGTCCGGGTCGGCGTCCCGTATCCCGCCTGCGCGCTCGAGCTCGTGC
>DASXBA010000144.1:0-22973 GCA_036406475.1 Thermoleophilaceae bacterium
ATGATGCGCCCACCGGATGGGCATGGCGGCGTTGAGCTGTCGCGGTTCCACAATCCGCCGGCGGTCAGAGCCGAGCCTGAGGACGCGCCCGCGAACGCGCTGGGCATACGCCGCATCATGTTCGCCGTCGAAGACATCGACGACGTGGTCGCCCGCCTGCGCGGCCATGGTGCCGAACTGGTCGGCGAGATGGCTCAGTACGAGGACCTCTACCGCCTCTGCTTCATGCGCGGCCCCGAGGGCATCATCATCGGACTGGCCGAGCAGCTCAAGCCGGGCTAGGGGCCGGACCCGTTCGCCCGGCCGCCATCGGTCTCGACGACGATGCGGCAGGGGCGCGCCGTCAGCAGGTACTGGGCCGTCGGACCGAGCGCCTGCTCCGTGGGTGGCGCGTGGACGGCGTCGAGGTAGACGACCTCGGATCCCCGTTGCCGCACCTCCTCGAGCAGCGCGGCCCCCGGGTTGCGGGTGCGCACCAGGCTCGTGCGGATCTTCAGCTTGTGCTCGCGCGCCCGGATGCGCGCGCTGTCGAGCACGGCCCGCCCGAGCTCCTCTTCCTCCTCCATGCCGGCGTCTAGTGAGAGCTGGTGCGGGACCGGGATGACGTAGACGGCGTCGACCGTCGCCCCGTCGCCGGCCAGCCGGGCCGCGCGGCGCATCGCCTGCGCGCTCACGTCGGTGCCGAACATCGGTACCAGCGCGGAGCCGTAGGCCAGCTCCTTGAACCCGGCGGGCGCCGCCTTGCGCTCGATCCGGGCCTCCTTCCTCGGGTCTAGACCGTGGCGGCGGCGGTAGACGAAGTAGCCGACCATCCCGACAGCCATCCAGCCGATGCCAACCGTTCGAGCCTCGGTGTGGAGCACGACCACCGAGACCCAGGCGGCGAAGGTCCCGAGCGCGCCGAGCACGGCCGCGAGCGGCAGCTCGCCCCCACGGAAGGGGATGTTCCAGGGCACCCGGTAGGGACGCTTGCGGTCAGGTTGCTTGTAGCGGAGCGCTATCACCGCGACGTGCGCGGTGGTGAACGACAGCATCGCGCCGAAGCTGTAGAGGTTGCCGAGGAAGTCGGTCTTGCCCGGGATGAGGAGCAGGGCCGCGAGGATCGAGAAGAGCGTGATCGTGAACCAGGGCGTGCGGTACTTGTGGTGCACGCGCGCGAACGCGAGCGGAAGCTGGCGGTGCTCGGCGAGCGACCACGACAGGCGCGAGATCCCGATCAGCCCGGCGTTCGTCGCGATCACGAGGATCGTGGCCGCGAGGACGCCGACGTAGTAGCGGAGGGCGGTCTCGAGGGTGTCGCCGATCGGCAGCGCCGACACGATCCCGAGCACCGGGTCCTCCTTGTAGGTCGTGCCGAGGGCGGTGCTGAAGTGGCCGGCCGCGTCCTGCGTGACCGGCAGCGCCATCAGCGAGATGATCGAGATGCCGGCGAAGATCCCGAGCACCGCGAGCAGCACATAGTTGACGGTGCGCGGCACGTCCTCGTCGGGATCGCGCGCCTCCTCGGCCATGTTCGAGACGGTCTCGATCCCCGTATAGGCGACCATCGAGATCGAGAGCGCGAAGATCACCTCGGTCCAGCTCGGCACGACGCCCAGGTGGACCTGATGGATCAGCGTCGCGGGATGGAAGATCAAGGCCGCGCCCAGCACGATCAGCGCGACCTGCGTGAGCAGGTCGGTAATCGCCAGGAAGATGTTGAGCGTCGCCGACTCGCGCAGGCCGCGGATGTTGAGCACCGCGAGGACCGCGATCACGACGATCCCGCCGATGATGTCGCCCGGGTTGTGCCGCAGCGCCGGGAAGAACGCGCCGAGGTAGTGCGGCACGAAGAAGGCGCTGATCGCGATCGTGATGATGTAGTCGAGCGTCAGCGCCCAGCCGGCGAAGAACGACGCCACCTCGTTGAAGGCGTGCCTGGCGAACGAGGACGAGCCGCCGGCCTCGGGGAACATCGACGCCCCCTCGGCGTAGGTCTTGGCGGTGAGCGCGAACAGCCCGCCGGCGAGCAGGAAGACGACCGGCGTGAGGCCCAGGGCGTGGGCGGCCACCAGCCCGAGCGCGTAATAGATCGACGAGCCGACGTTTCCGTACGCGGTGGCGAAGAGTCCGGGCACGCCGACCGTCCGGCGGAGGCCGCGTTCGACGACACGGGCCATGCCTTGAATGGTCGGCGGGGGCCCGTCAAGTCCGCGTGAAGAAGGGCTCGAGCCGCGTAGAGATTTCGCTAAGACGCGCTAGGGGCTGGGCTCTCGGAGGCGGTACCCCACGCCCGGCTCGGTGACCACGTAGCGCGGCCGCGAGGGATCTGGCTCGATCTTGGCCCGGATGTGCGCGATGTGCACGCGCAGGTAGTGGCCCTCGTCCTCATAGCCGGGGCCCCAGACCTCGTGCAGGAGCTGGCGCTGGGTCACGAGCTTGCCGCGGTTCTGCGCGAGCACGCGGAGCAGGTCCCACTCGATCGGCGTGAGATGCACGCCTTCGCCGCCCGCCCTGACCGAGTGGGCGGCGAGGTCGATCTCCAGCTCCCCGAGCTCGACGGTCGGCGAGGTGGCGCTGTCCGTGCTCCGGCGCAGCAGCGCCCGCAGCCGGGCGGTGAGCTCGTCACCGCCGAACGGCTTGGTTATGTAGTCGTCCGCCCCGGCGTCGAGCGCGCGTACCTTCTCGCGCTCGTCTCCGACGGCGGACAGGACGAGGATCGGGAGCTTGCTCCAGGTCCTGATCTCCTCGCAGACCTCCACGCCGCTGCCGTCGGGGAGGATCAGGTCGAGGACGAGCACGTCGGGCGGCCGGACCGCGACGGCGTCGAGGGCCTCCGCCTTGGTCGCGGCGGTCTCGACCGTGTAGCCCGCGCTGCGCAGGATCACCTTGAGGCCGCGGAGGATCTGGAGCTCGTCGTCGACGACGAGCACGCGGGCCGCATCCGAGCTCATGTAGGGGCGGGCGCGGCGATCTCGGCGCGCGGAAAGGTGACCGCGAAGGCGGTGCCCTCGCCCTTCCGGCTCTGGAGCGTGATCCGGCCGCCGTTGGCCTCCACGAAGCCGCGCGAGATGGCGAGCCCGAGGCCGGAGCCCGACTGCTCGCCGCGACCGCGGAAGAACGGCTCGAAGATGTCGCGCCGGGAGCCCGACGGGATCCCCGGCCCGCGATCGCTCACGCGGATGGTCACGCCCGCCGGGGAGGAGCCGCCGCTGACAGTGACCGGCGCGTCGGCGGGCGAGAACTTGATCGCGTTGTCGATCAGGTTCGAGAAGACACGCTCGACCTGGACCGGGTCGGCTCGTACCAGCGGGAGCTCGTCGGGGAGCCGGATCTCGACCGGGTGGTCGCCGTGGGCGGCGACGGCTCTCGCCACAACCTCCCTGAGGTCGCACCAGTCGGTCCGCGGGGCGACGGCGCCGGCCTCGATGCGCGACAGGTCGAGCAGGTCGTCCACGAGACGCGACAGCCGCTGGGACTCGTCGTCGATCACCGAGAGGAGCTCGCGGCGGTCCTGGTCCGAGATGTTGTCGGTCTGGAGCGCCGTGCCGGCCGTGACGATCGCGGTGAGCGGCGAGCGCAGATCGTGCGAGACGGCGTGCAATACGGCCGTCTTCGCCACCTCGGCCCGGCGCACCGCCTCGGCCTCGGCCGTCCGTTCGGTGAGGCGCTGTCGCTCGAGGCCCACGTCGAGCAGACGAGCGAGCGGCTCGGTGAGGCGCTCGATCACCGCGCGATCGGCCGCGCGGTCGACGTAGAGCCAGGCGGGCTGGGCCTCCGTCGGGAGCCGGAACTCCTGCTCGTTGTCCTCCGGCCGGGGCGATCCGGTCAGCTCCAGCCGGACGGATCCTCCGGTGACCGGGCCAAGGCTCCTGGAGATCGTCTCCAGCTCGCTCTTCAGGTTGCCGCTGACCAGGAGGAGCGACGCCGCGTCGGCGAGCACGTGCGCCTCACCCTCGCGCGCGTTGGCGATGGCCGCGCGTGCCTCCGACTCGGCGGCCCTCTGCCGTGAGCTGGCGGCCAGCCTGCCCACCACGACCGCGGCGATCAGGAACACCGCGAGCGCCGCGAAGTTCTCCGACTGGGCGATCAGCAGCCGGTAGCGCGGCTCGATGAAGAAGAAGTTGGTCGCGAGGACGGAGCAGATCGCGGTGAGGAGCCCCGGCACCTCGCCCCGGCGGATGGCGACGAACATCACCGCCAGCAGGTAGACGACCGTCAGGCTGGTGGCCGGGGCGATCTCGTCGAGCAGGGCCACGAGCCCGGTCGCCGCGCCGACGGTGACGACGATCTCCGCCGCCACGAGGCCGGCTCGTCGGGCGGCGGGGGTGTGCTCCTTCACTCCGTCGAGTCTACGACCGTGAAAAAAGAGGGACGGGGCCCTTTCTTTCATCGCGCGCGGATCTTTACGCCGCCTCTACGTCCGAGGCAAAAACATTCATGGGCCCTTGACGCCGGGCCGAGCACACTCGACTCGGTGGATTTCACGGACAACATCTCGACGCAGGCGACCTCCTCTGCAGGCCGGCGGCGGGCGGCGGCCTCGCGTCGGCGGGCACGCCAGCTGACCTCTACGCGCAAGCGGCGGCGCCTCGCTCACAACCTCGAGTACCTGCTCGAGGCGGCCGAGATCCCGCAGGTGCGGCGCGGCTCGGCGGTCCCGGTCAATCGGGACGAGATCCGTCGCTGCCGGGCCCTGATCCTCGGCCTGGCGCTGGAGCTGGACGGCGACGAGCCGGTCACGCCGAGGGGCGTGCTGATGGTTCGGGAGCTTCTTCGCGACGGCTCGTCGCCTGTCTATGCGGGCGCGCCGGAGGGCGCCCTCGAGCTTGCGCTGCGACATGCGCGCGCGGCGCTGCTCCTCGCCTGAGGCATGGACGCCGTCGCGATAGCCATCGCAATCGTCAGCTTCGCGCTCCTGATCGCGCTCATAGAGGGGCTCGACCGCGTATGAGCGGAGCCGACCTCTTCGGCCTGATCGTGTCGACGGCCGTGTTCGTCTACCTGATCTACGCGCTGTTGCGCGGGGAGCGGCTGTAGATGCTCGAGGGCTGGCTCCAGATCGCCCTCTTCCTCGTGGTGCTCACGGCGCTGGTGCCGGTGCTGGGCGGCTACATGGCGCGAGTCTTCACGGGCGAGCGCGTCTTCCTGACGCCGCTGGTCGCCCCCCTCGAGCGGCTGCTCTACCGGCTCCTCCGCGTCGACCCTGAGGAGGGCCAGGACTGGAAGCGCTATGCGCGCAGCCTGCTCGTCCTCTCGACGCTGTTCTGGCTCGCGCTCTACCTGATCCTGCGAACGCAGACGCTCCATCCCTGGAACCCCGGCGGCTTCCACTCGGGCACATGGGACGTGACGTTCAACACGACCTCGTCGTTCCTCACCAACACGAACTGGCAGTTCTACGGCGGCGAGACGACGATGACCTACTTCAGCCAGATGGCGGGGCTGGCCGTGCAGAACTTCGTCTCGGCGGCGGTCGGCATCGTGGTGGTGATCGCGCTGATCCGCGGGATCATCGGGCGCAGCGGCAAGAGCCTGGGCAACTTCTGGAGCGACCTGGTTCGGACCCTGCTCTACATCCTGCTGCCGATCTCGGTGATCGGCGCGCTGGTACTGGTGTCGCAGGGCGTGATCCAGAACCTGTCCGGCTACACGGCGGTGCACACGCTCGTGGGCGGCAACCAGGTGATCGCGCAGGGCCCGGTCGCCTCGCAGGAGGTCATCAAGGAGCTCGGCACGAACGGCGGCGGCTTCTTCAACGTCAACTCCGCCCACCCGTTCGAGAACGCCAGCGGGCTCACGAACTTCCTGGAGATGCTGTTCATCCTGATGATCCCCGCCGCGCTGACCTACACCTACGGGCGCATGGTCGGCAACCGCCGCCAGGGCTGGGCGATCTTCTCGGCCATGCTGATCCTGTTCGTGATCGGCGTCTCAGTGGCCTACCTCGCCGAGCAGCACGGCACGCCGGCGCAGCACCTGGCGGGGATCCACCACGGGGGCAATCTCGAGGGCAAGGAGCAGCGCTTCGGCATTGCCAACACCGCCCTCTGGGCGTCCATCACCACGGTCACCTCCTGCGGCGCGGTCAACGGCGCATTCGAGTCCCTTACGGGGCTCGGCGGGGCCGTACCCCAAGCCAACCTCTCGATGAGCGAGGTGGTGTTCGGCGGCGTCGGCACCGGCCTCTACTCGATGCTGATCTTCGTGATCATCGCCGTCTTCATCGGCGGACTGATGGTCGGGCGTACCCCGGAGTACCTGGGCAAGAAGATCGGCGCGCGCGAGGTGAAGCTGGCCTCGCTCGGCGCCCTGTTCACGCCGCTCACGGTGTTGCTGACGAGCGGAGCGTCGGTGGCCACCGCCGCCGGGCGTCAGTCGATCTCGGTAGCGGGACCCAACGGCTTCTCCGAGAACTTCTACGCCTACCTGTCCCAGGCCAACAACAACGGCTCGGCCTGGGCCGGGTTCACCGGCTACGTCCAGCCCGACGCCGGCAACCTCGGCGCCAAGGGCGTCCACCTCGCCGACATCATGGGCGGGCTGGGGATGGTGTTCGCGCGCTACGCGCCGATCCTGTTCGTGCTCGCAATCGCCGGCGCCCTCGCGGGCAAGAAGGTCGCCCCGGCCGGCGCCGGGACGATGCGCACCGACAACCCCACCTTCGTGGCGCTCCTGATCGGCGTGATCGTGCTCGTCGGGGCGCTCACGTTCTTCCCGGCCCTCCTGCTCGGACCCGTCGTCCAGAGCCTGACCACCAACCTCTTCTGATGCGGCGCGACCTCGTCACATCCGTCATCGCCGTGTTGGCGCTCACCGCACTGCTCGGGATCGCCTACCCGCTCGTGATCACCGGCGTCTCGCAGGTCGCCTTCCCGGGCAAGGCGGACGGCTCGCTGATCAAGCGGGACGGCAAGGTCGTGGGCTCCCGGCTGATCGGTCAGGACTTCCGCGGCGAGCGGCGCTACTTCCAGGGCCGGCCGTCGACGGCGACGAAGTACGCCGCGGACGCCACGGCGTTCACCAACCTCGGCCCGAACAGCCGCGACGCGCGCGACACGTTCAGGAAGTCGCTGCGGTCGTATCTCGCGCGCGAGCGCCCGTACGACCGCGGCCTCATCCCCGCGCAGGTGCCAATCGACGCGGTGACGAGCTCCGCGTCGGGGATCGATCCGCAAATCTCCAGGGCCAATGCCCTGATCCAGGCCCACCGGATCGCGGCGGTGCGAGACCTGTCGCTGCAACACGTCCGCAAGCTGATCGACGACAAGACGGACGGGCGCTCGCTCGGCGTGCTGGGGGAGCCCGGCGTGAACGTGCTCGAGCTCAACCTCGCCCTGGACGGGAGGCGCTGATGTTCGACCGCTCGATCCTGGTCCCGGCCCTGCTCGACTCCCTGCGCAAGCTCGACCCGCGGATCCAGATCCGCAACCCGGTGATGTTCGTGGTCGAGATCGGTGCGGTGATCACCGCGGTGGGCTGGTTGATCCAGGTGTTCGGCGGCAGCCCGCTGGGCGGCGGCCACGAACCGAGCTGGTTCGCCTTCACTGTCTCGGTCTGGCTCTGGCTCACGGTGGTCTTCGCCAACCTCGCCGAGGCGATGGCGGAGGGCCGGGGCCGGGCGCAGGCCGCCTCGCTGCGGGCCATGCGGACGGAGACCAGCGCCCGGCTCAAGGACGGCGGCGAGAAGGCGGCCTCGGAGCTGGTCCGCGGCGACGTTGTGGTGGTCGAGGCGGGCGAGCTCATCCCCGGAGACGGGACGGTGATCGAGGGGATCGCCTCGGTGGACGAGTCGGCCATCACCGGCGAGTCGGCGCCCGTGATCCGGGAAGCCGGGGGCGACCGCTCGGCGGTCACGGGCGGCACGCGCGTGCTCTCGGACGAGATCGTCGTCGAGATCACGCAGGAGCCCGGCAAGTCGTTCCTCGACCGCATGATCGCTCTTGTCGAAGGTGCCGAGCGGCGCAAAACCCCGAACGAGATCGCGCTCGGCATCCTGCTCGCCGCGCTGACACTGATCTTCCTCGTGGTCGTGGCGGCACTGCGCCCCTACGCGCAGTACTCCGGCACAGCCGTCTCGGTCACGACGCTGATCGCCCTGCTCGTCGCGCTGATCCCCACGACGATCGGCGCGCTCCTCTCGGCCATCGGCATTGCCGGAATGGACCGGCTCGTGAGACGCAACGTCCTCGCCCTCTCCGGTCGCGCGGTGGAGGCCTCGGGTGACTGCGACACGCTGCTGCTCGACAAGACCGGGACGATCACGCTGGGCAACCGCCAGGCCGCGGCCTTCCTCCCGATGCCCGGCGTGAGCGAGGAGCAGCTCGCTGAGGCGGCCCAGCTCTCCTCGCTCTCCGACGAGACGCCCGAGGGGCGCTCGATCGTCGTCCTCGCCAAGGAGTACGGCATCCGGGAGCACGCGATGGGCGGGGAGCAGCCTCGGTTCGTGCCGTTCAGCGCCCAGACGCGAATGAGCGGTGTGGACATCGACGGCACACGCCTGCGCAAGGGCGCGGGCGACGCGATTCTGAAGTGGATCGAGAAGGAGGGCGGCAGCGTCCCCGGCGAGCTCGGCGTGCAGCTCGACCGCATCGGTCGCGAGGGAGGCACGCCGCTCGCCGTCGCCCGGAACGACCAGGTGCTCGGCGTGATCGAGCTCAAGGACACGGTCAAGGAGGGGATGCGCCAGCGCTTCGACCACCTCCGCGCCATGGGCATCCGCACGATCATGATCACCGGCGACAACCGCCTGACCGCGGCCAAGATCGCCGAGGAGTCCGGGGTCGACGACTTCCTCGCCGAGGCCACGCCGGAGGCCAAGCTCGCGCTGATCAAGGAGCAGCAGGAGGGCGGCCGCATGATCGCCATGACGGGCGACGGCACCAACGATGCTCCCGCACTCGCCCAGGCCGATGTCGGCGTGGCGATGAACAGCGGCACCCAGGCGGCGCGCGAGGCGGGCAACATGGTCGACCTCGACTCCAACCCGACCAAGCTCATCGAGATCGTCGAGGTCGGCAAGCAGCTGCTGATCACCCGCGGCGCCCTGACCACGTTCTCGATCGCGAACGACGTGGCCAAGTACTTCGCGATCCTGCCGGCGATCTTCGCGGCGACCTACGCCGCCGCGGGCCAGTCGAGCGGGCCGCTCGACAAGCTCAACGTGATGAGCCTGGGCACGCCCCAGTCGGCGATCATCTCCGCGGTCGTCTTCAACGCCTTGGTCATCCCGCTGTTGATTCCGCTCGCACTGCGCGGGGTCCGCTACCGGCCGCTGGGCGCGGCGGCGCTGCTCCGGCGGAACATGCTGATCTACGGACTCGGCGGTCTGGTGGCGCCGTTCGTCGGCATCAAGCTCATCGACCTCCTCGTTCATAACGTGTTGGGTGCATGACGGGCAATGATCGAGGTCACTACAAGGTCTTCCTCGGCATGGCGGCCGGAGTGGGGAAGACGTACCGGATGCTCCAGGAGGGAAGCGCCGAGAAGCAGGCGGGGAGGGACATCGTGATCGGCTACCTGGAGTCGCATCGCCGTGTCGAGACCCAGGCCCAGGCGGAGGGACTCGAGACTCTCCCGCGCCGGCGGGTCGAGTACGGCGAACGGCTGCTCGAGGAAATGGATCTCCCCGGGCTTCTCAGCCGCGCACCGGAGCTGGCGCTGATCGACGAGCTCGCCCACACCAACGCGCCAGGGCTCGAGCACCAGAAGCGCTACGAGGACATCGAGGATGTGCTCGACGCGGGCATCGACGTCTTCTCCACCGTCAACGTCCAGCACCTCGAGAGCCTCAACGACAGCATCGCCGAGATGACGGGCGTTCGCGTCCGCGAGACCTTCCCCGACACAGCGCTGACGGCCGCGGACGAGGTGGTCCTCATAGACCTCACCCCCGAGGCGCTCATCCAACGTCTGCGCGAGGGCAAGGTCTACCCGCCCGAGCGCGTCGAGACCGCCCTCAACAACTTCTTCAAGGTCGAGAACCTCTCCACGCTGCGGGAGGTCGCGCTCCGCCAGGTCGCCGAGGAGGTCGAGGTCAAGCGCTCCGCCGCGGCCGCCGTCGAGCCCGTCGGGACGCGCGAGGAGAGGCTGATCGACGAGGCGCCGGTCGCCGTTGCGGAGCGCGTGCTCGCGCTCGTCAGCGCGCGGCCCCGATCGCAGCGTCTCGTCAGGCGCGCGTGGCGCTCGGCACAGCGGCTCGGCGCCGACCTCGATCTCCTTCACGTGACGAGCAAGTCGCTCCGCGCGCGCGATGAGGAGAGCGAGGAGTTGAAGTCCCTCCGCAGGCTCGCCTCGGTGCTGGGCGCCCACCTGATCGTCGAGGACGGGGACGACCTCTCTGACGTCGCCGCACGCGTGGCCGCGGAGCGGGGGACGACCTACGTGATGATCGGCCGGCCGCGCTCGGCCCAGGGCCTGCGCCGCTTCGGCGAGTCGCTGCCCGAGAAGCTGATCCGCAAGATCCCGGGCGTGGACATCCGGATCGTCGCCGACCGCGGGCGGCTCGAGGAGAAGACACGATGAGCTGGATCGACCTCACCGCCGCCGGGCTGGCGCTCATTGCCGCGGTCCTCCTCGTCGCCAGGCCGCTTCTGCACAGCCGGCAGCTCGAGGCGCGCTCGGCAAAGCGCATCCTCTTCCCGTTCGTCGGCACGACGCTGTCCCCGAGGACGCTCGACGCGGCGCTGCGGATCGCGAAGGCAGAGACGGCCACGCTCGTCCCGGCGTACGTGGCGACCGTCCCGATGCAGCTGTCGCTCGAGGCGCCGATCGCGCGGGAGTGCGAGATCGCGATGCCACTGCTCGAGGCCATCGAGCGGCGGGCCGGGCGGCTCGACGTGCCGATCGACTCACGGATCGAGCGCGCTCGTACGCCGCGGCACGGACTGGCCAGGCTGATCGAGGAGGAGGAGTTCGACCGGATCGTCGTCCCGGCGCGGACCAGCCAGACCGACGGGTTCGCCTCGGCCGACGTCGCCTGGCTCCTCGAGCACGCCCCGGGAGAGGTCCTGGTGTTGCGCCCCGGACCGGGTGGGTTTGCGGGCGGATCTCATGGGCACACTCACCCGGATGGGCTACAGGGGTCACGTCATGGCGAGCCAACCGTCCGCCGCCGTACGGCTCGGCGCGCTGGTCCGGCGGCCAAAGCTGGATCGAAGCCTCGCTGAGGGGCGGAAGCCGTCCACGCCCGAGTCGCGCTGGCGGGCTCGCCAGCTCACGGGGATGGCCACGCGAAGGAGCCTGGCGGGCAGCCTGATACATCTGCTCGACATATCCCAAGGACGCGGGCCGCGCCCGGGCGCGGCGGTGCCGATCAACCGCGGGGAGGTGCGCCGCTGCCGCTCGCTCGTCATGCAGCTTGCCGAGGAGCTCGTGGGGGAGGGACCGGTCACGCCGCGCGGGATGCTCAAGCTCAGGAGCCTGCTTCGCGACGGAGCGTCGCCCGTCTACATGCCGTCGGTCCCCGCGGGCACGCTCGAGCTGGAGCTGCGGCACACGCGCACCATGCTGTTCCTCCTCTAGCGCGGCAGCGGAGGCCTCGGCGGCGGCGGAGGCCGGCGCGGCGGGGCTGCTCCGGAGAGCGCCGCTTCTACTCGCGGGAGCACACGGGCGAGCGCATCGGCCTCCGGCGGCGGCAGCTCGCCGATCAGCGTGCCCAGCTGACGCCGCAGCAGGGTCTCCGCGGAACGGAAGGCGCGCTCACCGTCGGCGGACAGGCTCAGCTCCTGACGCCGGCGATCCTCGGCCAGCCGGCTCCGCTCGATCAGCCCGGCGCCGGCGAGGCCCGCCAATAGCTGGGAGACGGCGGGTCCCGAGACCCCGGCCCGCCGGGCCAGCTCGCTCCCGGACACGCCCTCCTTCCTGATCGCCCTCAGGGCGAGGTATTGCGTGACCGTGAGCGGCGGGTCGTGGCCGGCCAGGAGGCGCTCGATCCAGCGGCCGGCCAGCGGCGCGACGGCGGCCAGCGCCTCTGCGGCGTCAGCGCGGGCCCGGCGAGGTCGGGGTGGAGGAGGGTAGATAAGCTTGCTTAACTAGTAATGGTGCTTATCGACATCACATTGCCATGACCTCGGTCGTGACGCAACTGGGGCCGCTGGGTGTCTTCCTCCTGATGGTCCCGGAGAGCGCCTGCATCCCGGTGCCGAGCGAGGCGACGCTGCTCGCCGCCGGCTTCGCCGTACACCAGGGCTGGATGCCGTTCTGGCTCGCGGTGGCGGCGGCGACGGCCGGGAACCTCGTGGGCTCGCTGATCGCCTATGGCGTCGGAAGGCTCAGCGCACGGAGGCTCGCGTGGGCGGAGAAGGGGCTCGCCCGCTGCGACGCCATCTTCGAGCGGCACGGCAGCCCGGCAGTGTTCCTCGCCCGGCTGATGCCGCTCGCCCGCACGTTCGTCTCGCTCCCGGCGGGCCGCTCGGGCATCGCTCCGGGGGCCTTCGTCGCGATGACGGCGCTCGGCTGCGCCATCTGGGCGGCCGCCTTCGTGCTGCTCGGCCTGGTGCTCGGGAGCGGCTGGAGGGAGCTGAGCGGCCCGCTGGGCGACGCGCTGCTGGCGGTCGGGGTGCTCGTGCTGCTGCTCGCGCTGCGCCCGCGGCGGAGCTGACCTACAGGCCCAGCTGCTTCCCGAGGATCTCCTTCATGATCTCGTCGGTGCCGCCGCCGATCGGGCCGAGGCGGGTGTCGCGGGCGGCTCGCTCGACCTCGTACTCCTTCATGTAGCCGGCGCCACCGTGGAGCTGGACTGCGTCGTCGGCAACGTCGAAGGCCGCTCGCTGGGAGGCGAGCTTGGCCATCGTGACCTCCTTGATCGCGTCCTGGCCGTCCGCGAACAGGCGCAGGGCGTGGTAGGTCAGATCGCGAGCGGCCTCGTGCTTGACGGCCATCTCGGCGATCTTGTGACGTAGCGCCTGGAACTTTCCGATCGGGCGGCCGAAGGCGGTCCGATCCTGGAGGTACTGCACCGAGGTCTCGATCATCCGCTCCATCGAGCCGACCGCGCCCAGCGCCATCAGCAGCCGCTCCCACTGGAAGTTGGCCATGATCAGGTAGAAGCCCTGGTTCTCCTCGCCGAGCAGGTTCTCCTCGGGCACGAAGACGTCGCTGAAGGCCAGCTCGCCGGTGTCGGACGCGTGCCAGCCGAGCTTCTCGAGCTTGCCGGTCACCTCGTAGCCCTCGAACTCCTTCTCGAGGATCAGGAACGAGATGCCGTGGTGGCCGCCCTCCTGCGTCGTCTTGACCGCGGTGACGAGGAAGTCGGCGCGCACGCCGTTCGTGATGAAGGTCTTGGAGCCGTTCACGACGTAGCCGCCGTCGACCGCCTTGGCGAACGTCTTGATGCCGGCCACATCGGAGCCGGCGTCGGGCTCGGTGATCCCGAGCGCGGCGATCTTCTCGCCCTTGATCGCCGGGACCAGGTAGCGCTGCTTCTGGTCCTCGCTCCCGAACTTGAACACCGGCGGCGTGGCGATCCCGATGTGGGCCCCGATCCCGGCCGCGAGCCCGCCGGAGCGGCAGCGCGACAGCTCCTCGGTGAGGACCGCGTCGTGGACGTAGTCGCCGCCCTCGCCGCCGTACTCCTCCGGGTACTTGAGGCCGAGGAAGCCGAGTTCGGCCATTCGCGTGAACACGTCGTTGGGGAACCAGCGCGCGTCCTCCCACTCGGTCGCGTGCGGTGCGAGCTCGTTCTCGACGAAGCGGCGAATCGACTCGCGCAGCTCCTCGTGCTCATCGGTGAACGGCGGGATCGGCCGGCGCGCGGCCGCCTCGGGGAGGCCCTTGGCGGAAAGCGTCATAGCGTCGTGTAGCCCCGGCCGGCGTGGTCGAATCCGAGCAGGTCGCCGCTCGGGTTCTTCTTGTTGCCGTGGTGGTAGGCGCGCACCTCGCGAATCCGGCCGTCGCGGAACTCGAACCACTCGGTGCCGCGGTCGAGCCGCCGCTCGCCCGACTCCGGGTGGCGCCACGTCATGGTCCACTCGATCACCACGCGCTCGCCGTCGTCGATCGCGTCCTCGATGAACCACCGGCCTTCGATCTGCTCGACGCCCATCTTGGTGTGCTCACCGATCGTGCGCGCGCCCTCGTGCGGCCCCAGCCGCGTGTAGTAGTGCGTCGCATCGTCGGTGAAGTGCTCGGCGACCTTGTCGGGGTCGCCCGTGTTGAGCGCGTCGTAGTAGGAACGGACGTGGTCGAGCAGCTCGCCCATGTCACGGAATCGTCGCATTCGCGTGCTGGGACGTGCGCCTCCCCGTGGCGCAATCGGTCCGTGGCCGACCCCGTGCTCCGCAGCATGGACGCGCATCTCGCGCGGCAGGCCGAGCTCTTGGAGGCGATCCGCCGGCCGCTCCGGGCACCGCCTAGCCCGGGCTCAGTGCCGGTGCCGGACCTTGACCACGCGGATGCGCGCGCGGGCGGAACGCCACGCCTTGCGCTTGGCGAGGATGCGGCAGCGGCCGCGGTGGCGGGAGCGCTGGTGGATCTTGAGGCCGCCCTTCAGGTCGGTGGTGCGCGGCTTGCGGCGGCATGCGCCGCCGAAGTAGACCTTGGCCTGGCTGTTGGTCCTGATTCGCACCACCCGGCTGCGGCGCAGCGGCAGCTTCTTGCGGCTCACCTTGATCCGCAGCGCCGGCGTCCGGTTGAAGACCGAGGAGCCGAACGGGACAAGACCGCTCTGGCCCGCGTAGCCGAGGTGCGCCAGGCCGAAGAGGTCCTCGATCGAGCGTAGGAAGCTGTAGTGGTTGAACGGCGCGGCCACCCTGCTTCCCGGGCGGATGAAGGGTGAGACGAGCACGGCGCCGATCTTCCCGCCGCCGGGGCCCGGCTCCGGCCCCGCTGGGTTCGGGGTGTTCGGCCCGTGCTGCTCGTTGCAGCAGGCAGTCCCGTCGTCCTCGGCCTCGTCGAAGGTGACGATGAGCAGGCCGTCGTCACGGAAGCCGGGGGAGGCGAGGAGCTTGGGCATCTCGCGCGCGAGCCAGGTGTTGATCCCGGTCAGGCCGCCCGGCTTGCCGTCGACGCAGGGCGCGTCGTGGCCGTCGTTGCAGAGATTGGGTGTTATGAAGCCGAAGCTCGGCGTGGTCCTCGGCGAGCGGACGTCCTTGGCGAGCTGGCTGTAGTCGAGGACGTTCTTGGCGCAGGCCGGCGAGTCGATGATCGAGTGGAAGTACATGAACGGGTTGTGCCGGGTGGCGTACTGGTCGCCGACCTCGGCCTTCTGCGTGTCGTCCACAGCGCCGACGGCCGGGTGGCGGCAGGGCGTCTTCATGTCCTCCATGTAGCCCTTCCAGCTCCGGCCCTTGGCCGACAGCTGGTCGGCCAGGGTCTTCACCTGCGACGGATAGACGCAGCCCTGGCCGATGTACTGGCCGTCGCTCGTCGGGATCGCGGGGACGAACTCCTGGAAGACCTGGCAGTCGGCCTGAGTGACCGGATTCGGCGCCTGGCCGCTGATCATCGCGATGTAGTTGTCGAGGCTCTCGTGCCCGATCGCGTAGTAGTTCGAGAGCACCATTCCCTGCGCGGGCAGCGTGTGCGCGAGGTAGGGCGCCGGCGAGTGCGCCCCGAAGGTCTGGTCGTAATCCTTGTTCTCGAGGACGACGACGAAGACGTGCTTGACGGGCGGAAGCGCGGAAGCCTGCGCGGGAGCCGCCGCCATAAGCGCGACGACGCCGGCCAGAACGGCTACGAGCCGACTCACAAGCGCGAGCCTAGCGGCGCAGAACGAAGGCCTGCGTCAGTCCTGTTAACGCCTAGATCCCGTACGACCGGCCGATCACATCCAGCATGATCTCGTCGGTCCCGGCGCCGATGCGGTTCAAGCGCATGTCCCGCCACACCCGCTCCACGCCGTACTCCTTCATGTAGCCGGCGCCGCCGTGGATCTGGATGCACTCGTCGGCGACCTCCACGGCCACGCGCGAGGCGTGCAGCTTGGCCATCGAGATCTCGCGGACGGGGTACTCGCCGTTCTGGTGGCGCCAGGCCGTGGTGTAGACCATCTGCCGCGCCGACTCGATCTTGGTCGCCATCTCCGCGAACTTGTGACGGATCACCTGGAAGTTGCCGATCGGCCGGCCGAAGGCGCTGCGCTCCTTGGCGTACTCCATCGTCCGGTTGAAGCAGCGCTGCGCCCCGGCCACGCAGCCGGCGGCGCCGATCAGCCGCTCGCCCTGGAGCTCCCACATGATGTGGTAGAAGCCCTTGCCCTCCTGGCCGAGGATCGCGTCCGCCGGCACCCGGACGTCCTGGAAGGCGAGCAGCGCCGTGTCGGAGGCGTGCATGCCGAGCTTCTCGAGCTTCTTCTCGCGGATCACACCCGGCGAGTCCATGTCCACCAGGAAGAGCGTGAAGCCGTCGTAGCCCGCGTCCGGGTCGGTCTTGGTGACGAGCACGATGAAGTCGGCCCGGTGCCCGTTGGTGATGTATGTCTTCGAGCCGTTGATGACGTACTCGTCGCCGTCGCGGACAGCGCGCGTCTTGATGCCCGCCACGTCGGAGCCGGCGTCCGGCTCGGTGATCCCGAGGCAGGAGATCTTCTCGCCCTTGATCGCGGGCACGAGGTACTCCTGCTTCTGCTCCTCGGTGCCGAAGAGGTAGACGGGCGGCGTTGCCATGTCGGTGTGGACCGCGACTCCCATCGTCAGCCCGCCGGAGTTGGCCTTGGTGATCTCCTCGGCGAGGACGATGTTGCAGTAGTAGTCGCCGCCCTGCCCGCCGTACTCCTCGGGATAGGAGAGGCCGAGGAAGCCGAGCTCGCCCATGCGGGTGAAGACCCAGTCCGGGAAGGTCGTCTCCTCCCACTCTTCGGCATGGGGGGCCAGCTCCTTCTCCGCGAACGAGCCGATCGACTCGCGGAGCTGGTCGTGCTCCTCGGTGAAGATGAAGTGCTTCCGCTTGCTGACGTGGTCGGGCTTGAGGACGGCGTCGGTCGTTGCCATGGCCGGCACGCTAGCGGAGCGCAACTGGAAAGTAAACAGTAGAACTTCCTACTTCCCGCTGAAAGAAAGGGGACGGGGCCCTTTGTTTCATGTGAAAGAAAGGGGCGGTTCCCTTTGTGTCATGTGAAAGAAAGGGGACGGGGCCCTTTTTTTCAGCCCAGCGACCGGATCGGCATCAGCACGCCCGGCTGTGCCGCCCGCCCGAGCAGGTGCTCGGCGACGCCGCGGATGGTGTCGTGGGCGTAGCTCTCCGACGGGCTGCCGTCGGTGAGCACGGCGATCGCGATCCGGTGGCCGCTGCGCTCGAGCAGCCCGGCCTGATGCACCAGCTGTCCGGAGGAGTCGGGGCGCCAGCCGCCCTTGAAGTACACCTGCCAGCCGAGCGGCCGGGCGGCCTCGGGGATCCCCCACGAGTGGAAGGGCGCGACGTGGGAGAGCAGGTAGCGGGCGTAGTCCCGGTCCGCGGCGCGCGGCAGCAGGCGGTCGAGGGCGAGGAAGAAGCGCACCTGATCGGCCGCGGTGACCCGCGCGCCGGCCCAGTCGTCGCCGATCGTGAACGACTTGAGCCCCGCTCGCCGGGCGAGGTCGCGCAGCGGCCCCGGGCCGAGCCGCTTGAACAGCTGCGAGGCGGAGTAGTTGTCCGAGACGCGGATCATTCCGTCGAGCCAGGCGGTCTCGGCGGCGGAGCGGTCGGGCACACGGTCGAGATAGGCCACGAGGATCATCGCCTTGACCAGGCTCGCCGAGTGATACACGCGGTCGAACGCCTGGCCCGAGATGTCCCCGTCCCCGTCCCCGACCGCGAACGCGATTCGTCCCCGGCGCTCGGCGGCAAAGGCGCGCGCCGACTGCACGGCAGCCGGGCCGGGAAAGACGACGGCGCGGGCGCCGGGCAGATCGCTCACCGCGTGGAGCGTCGGATAACGGCCGGAGACGAGCGCCTGCTCCGGGTCGGTTCGCCCTGCGGTGACCTCCGCGGACGCCACCACGACCGCGAGCACGGCGACCGCGAAGGCGGCAATGGCGGCGGCCCTGACCACGGGGCAACTGTAAGGGCGCCGCTCGCCGTCAAGCCCCGATCGGGTTCACTCTGCCCGTGCCGCCCGACGCCCAGCAGGTCCTGCGCCGCATCCGCTCGATCCCGTTTGGGCGCGTGACCACCTATGGGGACCTGTCGCCGGGAGCCCCGCGCTTCGCCGGCGCGGTGCTGTCGGAGTGCGACGACCCCGGCGTCCCCTGGCAGCGGGTGGTCCGAGCCGACGGCTCGCTGGCTAAGGGCGACCGCCAGCGCCGCCTGCTCGAGCGCGAGGGCGTCCCCTTCCGCGGCAGGCGGGTGGACATGCGCGAGGCATGGGTGCCGCCGCTTGACGCTGCCGACGGCGATACGTCAAGTTAAAAAGGCCATGGCCTACGAAGCGATTCGCTACGAGGTCGAGGACGGGATCGGCACGATCACGCTCGACTCGCCCGAGAACCGCAACGCGCTCTCGAACGAGCTGCTGACGGAGCTGCTCGACGCCTTCGGCTCGGCCCGCGACGACGATGCCGTCCGCTGCGTGGTCCTCACGTCATCGCACGAGAAGGTCTTCTCCGCCGGCGGCAACCTCGACCAGTTCGCGTCGGACGTGTCGCTCGTGCACAAGCACTTCGGCACCGAGCGCTTCCCCGAGCTGTTCAAGCTCATCGGTGGGCTCGGCAAGCCCTCGCTGTGCGCCGCCAACGGGCACGTGCTGGCGGGCGCGCTCGGCCTCGCCCTGGCCTGCGACCTGATCGTGGCCAAGGACAGCGCAACCTTCGGGACGCCCGAGATCAACGTCGGCCTGTTCCCGTTCATGATCATGGCGCTGATCTACCGCAACGTTCCGCGCAAGAAGGCCAACGAGATGATGTTGCTCGGCGAGCGGCTGTCCGCCGAGGAGGCGCGCGAGGCCGGGATCGTCAACAAGGTGGTCCCGGCCGATGAGTTCGACGATGCCGTGGCCGACTGGGCACGCAAGCTCGCGTCCAAGTCGCCGGTCCTGAACAAGCTCGGCAAGGACGCGATCTACCGGCAGATGGACATGCCCTTCGACGAGGCGCTCGACTTCCTCCGCTCGCAGCTGTCGATCGCCTTCACCACCGAGGACGTGCAGGAGGGTGTGCGCGCCTTCTTCGAGAAGAGGGAGCCCGAGTGGAAGGGTCGGTGAGCCTCGTCGCGCTGCTCTGCCGCACCTCGGACCGGACGGCGCGGGCCGGGCTCGGCGTCCAGGAGCTGGCCGCGCGCCTGGGTGAGCGACTCGGCGTGGAGCCGCGCCCGATCGGCTCGCCCGGCGACGCCCGCGCCGCCGGCTACGAGGACGACCTGCGCGACTCCCGCGGCTGCATCCTCGAGGCGGGCGGGCAGGTGGAGGACGCGCTCTCGGGCGGCAACCGGCCGCTGCTGCTCGCGGGGGAGTGCTCGGTCGCCCTCACGACGCTCCCCACCGCCCTGCGGCTGCGGCCGGAGGCCAAGGTGCTCTGGCTGGATGCGCACGGCGACTTCAACACCCCGGAGACGAGCACGAGCCGGTACCTGGGCGGGATGTCCCTGTCCGCCGCCTGCGGCGAGTGGGATTCCGGCTTCGGCGATTCGATCCGGGCCGAGCGCGTGGTGATGGCCGGTGTCCGGCAGCTCGACCCGGGCGAGCGCGAGCTGCTCGAGCGCTCGGAGGCGACCGTGGTCGGCGCCAGCACCGTGGAGACCCTCGTAGCGGTCAAGAACGCGCTCGACGGCGCGCCGGTCTACGTGCACCTGGACGTGGACGTGCTCGACCCGGAGGCGATGCCTGCGCAGTTCCCGGTGCCAGGCGGCCTCTCCGCGGACAAGCTCTATGACCTGTTCGAGGCGGTTGCGGAGGACAGCGATCTGGTCGGCCTCGAGGTCACGGCCCTCGAGCTGCCCGAGGATCCCGAGGCGGTCGAGGAGGCCGTCGCCACCGTGCTCCACGTGGTCGAGCCGCTCCTTCAGTCGCTCGGCGACTCGGTGCCGGCGGGCTGAGCGTGGCAACCGCGGCGAGCGTCGACTTCGGTGGCCGGCGGGTGCCGGTGGAGCCGGAGGTGACGATCGGCCGCTCGCCCGAGAACACCTTCACGATCGACGACGAGGAGGTCTCGCGCCGCCACGCCCGGGTGTTCCGCGATGCGCAGGGATTCGTGCTCGAGGACCTCGGCTCGAGCAACGGCACGCTCGTGAACGGCAGCCGCATCGCCGGGCAGCACCGGCTCGGCCCAGGCGACCGCATCGGCGTGGCCGGGGTGGTGCTCGACTTCGTGCCCGGCGCGACGCCGCCGGTGGACGGGACGCGCATGCTCTCCCGGCCGGTGCCCGCCCTCGTCACCGAGCGCGTGCAGCTCACGAGCGAGCAGCTCACGATCGGCCGCGACGAGAGCAGCGACCTGGTCCTCCGCGACCCCAACGTCTCCCGCCGCCACGCGATGCTCGTCCGCCGGCCCGAGGGGGTCAGCCTGACCGACCTCGGCTCGACCAACGGCACCCGCGTCAACGGCGAGGTGGTGTCCAACACCTGGGTCAAGTCGGGCGACCAGATCGGGATCGGGCCGTACGTGCTGGTGCTGGACGACGAGGACGTCGTGGCCCGCAGCGAGCAAGGCATGCTCAGGCTCCAGGCGGACGCTCTCGAGGTCTGGGCCGGCGAGAAGCAGATCCTCAAGCCCACCTCGCTCGCGGTGGAGCCGGGGGAGCTCGTGGTGGTGATCGGCGAGAGCGGCGCCGGCAAGAGCACCCTGATCAAGGCGATGGCGGGCGTCAGCCAGCCGTCGGGCGGCGCGATCACCGTCAACGGCGAGCCGCTCGCCGCCCGGCTCGCGGAGATCGGCTATGTGCCGCAGGACGAGATCGTGCACGGCCTGCTCAGCGTGCGCGAGGCGCTCGACTTCGCCGCCCGGCTGCGGCTGCCGGAGGACGCGACCGGCTCCGACGTGGACGCAGCGGTGGCGCGCGTGATGGACGAGCTGGCGCTGACCGAGCATGCGGAGACGAGGGTGTCGGCGCTGTCCGGCGGCCAGCGCAAGCGCGTCGGCGTGGCGATGGAGCTCGTGAGCCGGCCCAGCCTGCTCTTCCTCGACGAGCCCACGAGCGGCCTCGACCCCGGCCTCGAGACGCGGATGATGGAGCTGCTGCGGGCGCTGGCGGACAACGACCGCGGCGTGGCGGTCGTCACCCACGCCACCACCAACCTCGGCATCTGCGACAAGCTCGTGGTGATGGGCCGCGGCGGTGTCCTCGCCTTCGCGGGCACGCCGCAGGACGCGCTGCGCTTCTTCGGCGCCGAGCAGTACGACGACATCTACGCGGCGCTGGACGCGACGCCGGCCGCCGAGTGGGCCCGGCGCTTCAGCGAGACCGGCGAGCGGGAAGCCGCGACGGCGCCGGCCCCGGGGCTCCGGGCCGTCCGCGGCCGCCGGAGCGTCCTGCGGCAGGCCGCGCTCCTCACCCGGCGCTACGTGAAGCTGATGGTGCGCGACCGCAAGAACCTGGCGATCCTGCTCGGGCAGGTGCCGGTGCTGGCGATCTTCGAGGTCGGGCTGTTCAAGACCGGCATCTTCGACCGGCCGGACGGGGAGCCGGGCGACGCCGTGTCGCTCCTGTTCCTGCTCGTGATCAACACGATCTGGCTCGGCTCCCTCGACGCTACCCGGGAGCTCGTGCGCGAGCGTGCCGTCTACCGCCGCGAGTCGGCGATCGGGGTGCGGCTGGGTGCCTACCTCTCGTCCAAGCTCGTGGTGCTGTTCGCGCTCTCGCTCGTGCAGACGGTCGCGCTCACCGCGGTGGTCACCGCCTTCCGGCCCTTCGGCGTCTCCGCCGGCGCCTACGCCGAGGTGCTGGCGATCCTGGTCCTGAGCGGCTTCGTCGCCGTCTGCATGGGACTCCTGATCTCGGCGGCGGCCGGCACGGAGGACCAGGCGGTGAGCATCACGCCGCTGGCCGTGCTGCCGCAGATCCTCTACGCGGGTGCGCTCGTGCCGATCGACCGCATGGCAGGGATCATGGCCGCCTTCTCCAATGTGATCTTCGGCCGCTGGTCGCTGGCGACGATGGGGACCTCGCTCGACATGAACGACCGCTTCCACGAGAACGCCGAGTTCTCCAAGATCAACCGTTTCGGCGACGACTTCTTCAACGTGGCGCTCGGCAAGGGCGCCGCGATCCTCGCCGTCTTCCTAGTCGTCTTCCTCGCCGGGAGCGTCCTGCTCCTCCGGCGCCAGGCCGGCCCGACTGGCCGTTAGCGGCGAGATCTCCTCGAGCCAGTAGCGGATCACCGGATCCGTCTCCTCGAGCGCCCGGCGCATGCGCGCAAGCGACTCGGCCCGCATCTCCGACTTGGTGATCGCGAAGGCGCTGCGCGGCATGTGCGCGAGCTCGGCGGCCAGCTCGAGGGCACGGGGCTCGACCTCGCCGGGCCGCGCCAGCTCGTCGACCACGTCGAGGGCGAGCGCGGTCTCGGCGTCCACGTGCCCGGCGGTGAGCGCCAGGCGCCGCGCCGCCGCCGAGGACAGCTCCGCGCGCACGAGCTCGAGCGCGCAGGCGGGATACGGGACGCCGACGCGGACCTCCGTCAGGCCGAAGGTGCCCTCGGTCGAGCCGATCCGGCGGTCGCCGCAGAGCACGAGGATCATCCCGCCGGCCACGGCGTGGCCGTTCACGGCGCACACGAGCGGGCGCGGCAGCTCGTACCAGCCGAGGAACATCCGGTTGATCCCGTCGACCATGGCGCGCTTGTCGTCGTCGTCGAGGGTGGGGAGGACCTTCACGTCGAGGCCGGCGGAGAAGAAGGAGCCGCTGCCGATCACCACGACAGCGCCCGGGTCGTCGGCCTTCAGCCGCTCGAGAGTCTCGAGCAGGCGCTCGAGCAGGTCCAGGTCCATCGCGTTGGCGGGCGGCCGGTCGACGCGCACGAGCGCCACGTCGCCGTGCTCCTCGACGGCGATGACCGGCGTCACCGGGTCAGCCCGCGGTCCACTGCCGCGGCTGCGTGAACGTCGACAGCGGGCCTATCTGCCAGGGGCCGTCGCCGTCGTGGTCGGCCT
>DASXBA010000145.1:0-6049 GCA_036406475.1 Thermoleophilaceae bacterium
CGCCCTCGAGGGTCGCCGAGATCCGCTCCGCCGGCAGCGGATCGAAGCGGACGAGCTGGCAGCGCGACACCACCGTGTCCAGCACCCGCCCGAGCGCCTCGGTCAGGAGGATCAGGTGCACGAAGGAGGCCGGCTCCTCGAGCGTCTTGAGCATGCGGTTGGCGACCTCGTCGTTCATGGTGTCGACCCGCTCGAGCACGAACACGCGCCGCTTGGCCTCGAACGGGGTCCGCGCGGCCGCGGCGATCACGGGCTCGGCCACGTCGTCGGTCCGCATCACGTGCGCGCCCGTCGGTCTGACCCAGGTGAGGTCGGGATGAGTGCCGTGGTGGACCCGGTGGCGGACGCCCTCGGGGTCGGAGTCGCCTTCGGCGAGCAGCTCGGCGGCGAAGTCGCGGGCCGCGCCGCGCTTGCCCACGCCCGCTGGGCCGTGGAACAGGTAGGCGTGCGAGGGGCCGGCCTCGAGCGCCGTCGACAGGACCATCTGGGCCTGCGGGTGGTCGGGCAGGTTCACGCGTGCGCACCGCTCCGGGCGGCCTCCACCTCGGCCACCACGTCCTCGTGGACTTCCTCCGGTGCGCGGCTCGCGTCGACCCGCCGCCAGCGGCCGGGCTCGGCCGCGGCCAGCTCCTCGTAGGCGCCGGCGACCTGCGCCTGAAGCTCCGCTCCCTCGTCCTCGAAGCGATCGGACTCGCCCGCCCGCGCCGCTGCGTCCGCGGGCTCCAGCCAGAGCAGGATCGTCAGGTCGGGCGTGAGGCCGCCCGTGGCGAAGCGGTTGATCGCCTGCACCTCCTCCACGCCCAGGCCGCGCGCCGCGCCCTGGTAGGCAAGCGAGGAGTCGAGGAAGCGGTCCGAGACGACGACGGTGCCGGAGTCGAGTGCAGGCCTGATCACCCGCGCGACGAGCTCCGCCCGGGCGGCCGCGAACAGGAGCGCCTCGGCCTCCGGGGTGAGCTCGACCGCCGGATCCTTGAGCAGGTCGCGCACCCGCTCGCCCACCTCGGTCCCGCCGGGCTCGCGGACGCCGAGCGCCGCATCGCCGAGCCGCTCGCAGAGCATCCGCGCCTGGGTCGTCTTGCCCGATCGGTCGATTCCCTCGAAGGTGACGAACAGTCCGCGCACGCGCGGCGACCGTAGCAAGCGTCGAGGCGTCCTCCTCGCGGCTAGAGTCCCGCGACTCATGAAGGCACTCGTCACGGGCGGCGCCGGCTTCATCGGCTCGAACCTCGTCGACGCCCTGCTCGGGCGCGGCGACGAGGTGACCGTGATCGACGACCTCTCCACCGGCCGCCGCGACAACCTCGCCCAGGCCGGCGACGCCGACCTCCAGGAGCTCGATATCCGCGACTACGACGCGGTCGCGGACGTCGTCGGCCGCGTCCAGCCCGAGTTGGTCTTCCACCTGGCGGCGCAGATCGACGTGCGCAGGTCGGTGGCCGACCCTGCCTTCGACGCCGGCATCAACGTCCAGGGCACGATCAACCTCCTCCGGGCCTCGCTCGAGCACGGGGTCGGCCGCTTCGTCAACACGTCCACGGGCGGCGCCATCTACGGCGAGAACGAGATCGTGCCGGCGCCGGAGTCGCACCCCGTGGCGCCCAAGGCGCCGTACGGGCTGTCGAAGTTCTGCGCCGAGGGCTACGCCAACCTCTTCGCCCGCCTGCACGAGCTCTCCACGGTCTCGCTCCGCTACGGCAACGTCTACGGCCCGCGCCAGGACCCGCTCGGCGAGGCCGGCGTGATCGCCATCTACTGCGGCCTGGCGCTCGAGGGCGGCGAACCGATCGTGTTCGGCGACGGGCTCCAGACGCGCGACTACGTCTACGTGGGCGACGTCGTGTCCGCGAACCTGGCGGCCGCGGCCGGCGGCGCCGGAGGCGCCTTCAACGTCGGCACCGAGGTGGAGACGACCGTGCTCGACCTGGTTGATGCGATCCGCCCGCAGGCCGTGGGCGACTTCGCCCCGCAGCACAAGCCGGAACGCGCGGGCGAGGTCCAGCGCAGCACGCTCGACTGCACACGCGCGCGCGAGGAGCTCGGCTGGAAGGCCGAGGTGTCGCTGGAGGACGGCCTCCGGCGCACGCTCGACTCGCTCCGCTAGCCGTCGAGCTCGAAGTTCTGGTTGTTCTTGGGCGGCGCCGGGGCCGGTGACGGCGCGGGCGCCGGGGCCGGCGTGGGCTGCGGCGCCGGGGTGGTGGTCTGGGGCGCTGTCGTCGTGTTGTTCGGCTGCGACGGAGTTGGTGTTGTCGACGTCGACGGCGCGGGCGCCGGGGCGGCGGCCTGGGGCTGCTTCTTCGGCAGCGGCGTTCCGGTGGCCGTCGCGGACAGCCGGTCGTCCACCACGAGGAAGCGGAGCAGAGCGCGGACGTTGTCGTCGCCACGGTCGAGCGTGAAGGCCGTGAGCGCGGCGGTGTACCCCGCCGGGACGTTGTCGAAGGCGGTCTCGAGCCGGGCGAGCTCGTACCAGGCGTCGGGATTGTCGGGCTGGCGAGCGATCGCCTCGTGCAGGAGCTGGCCCGAGCGGCGGTAGTCGCCGAGCTTCTGGGCCACAGCGGAGCCGGCCAAGAGCGGCTCGACCGAGAACGGGTCGAGGCGGCTGGCAGACTCGGCGTCCTCCGCGGCCTTCACGAGTTGCGCGTGATTGCCGGTGAGGGAGGCGAAGAAGGCGTCGTCGCTGCGCTGCTTGGCGATCGCGGGCAGAAGCGCGGAGCCAATGGCCAGCGCAAGCAGCAGGGTTGCCGCGCCGAGGCCGACCGCGTAGCCCCTCCGGCCGGCACTCATCGAGGGACGGCCGCGCCAGGCGGTGGTCCGCTGCGGCTGCTCACGCGAGCGCGCAGCCAGGAGGCCGAGGAAGGCGAGGGCGGGCAGTGCCACGGCGGGGATGTCCCAGTCCCAGTCCACCAGCGAGTGGAGCGCAAAGGCCGCCGCCGCGGCCAGCAGGGCGATCGCGTAGCCGTCGGGGCGGGCGAGCACGCCGCGGACCGCGGCGAGGGCGAGCAGGGCCAGCCCGCCGAGCAGGAGCAGCGCCCCCGCGAGCCCCGTCTCCGCCAGGAGCTCGAGCGGCAGGCTGTGGGCGTTCGTCACGTCCACCAGCGGATCCTTGCGGTAGAGCTCGTGCAGTCGCGGGAAGGATCCGGCGCCGTAGCCGAGCACCGGCCGGTCCGCCCAGGCGTCGATCGCCTCCCTCCACCAGTCCACCCGGTGGCTCGAGTTCGCCTGGAGGAGGCGCGAGGGATTGTTGACGCGCCCAGGCCGCTGCGACGAGGCGCTGCCGCCCGACAGGGCTGCGCCGATCACCACGACGACGCACATGAGGAGCGCCGCCGCGAGCGCCATACGGGCGCCCCCGGGCACCGCCAGCTTGGCCCGCGAGCGGATCGTCACCCGCCCGATCGCGGCGGCGGCCACCAGGCCGGCGACGAAGGCGGCCAGGAGGATCAGCCCGTCGCCCGTGCGCGCGTGGACGGAGATGTTGTCCGTCGTGAGGTCGTGAAGGGTCAGGCCGACCAGCAGCGCCGGGATGCTCCCCACCAGCGCCACGAAGGCGAGCGGGAGCAAGCGTCCGCGGTCCTCGGCGAGCGCGAACTGGAGCAACAGGACCGCGACGAGCGTCAGCAGCGCGCCACGGGACAGCGCCAGGACCGTGCCCACGAGCAACGGCACCAGGGCGAGGAGCGCAACGAGCCGCCCCCGCTCGGAACGCGCCACGTCGGCCGCGGCGGCGAGCCCGGCGGGCACGGCCATCACGAGGAGGATCGCCAGCCCGTTCCAGTAGCCGATCGGCTCGCGCAGGCGCGAGATCGAGCCCGACGAGTGGATCAGCCACGGAAGCGCCTTGCCGCCGAGCGCGTAGAGGGCCACCACGGTGGCGATTACGAGCCAGCCCACCGCCGCCCTCCGTGGCGCCTGCGGCAGGCTCGCGCCGAGCACCAGCCCGAGGCCGGCCACCAGCATGTAGGAGAAGGCGCGGTTGAACTCGAGCCACGACTGGTCCGGCTGGATCGACCAGGTGAGCGAGATCGCGCACCAGGCGGCGAAGGCGCCGAGCAGGGCAAGCCCGGCATAGGCGGGCGCCCGCGCGGCCGCGCGCAGCGAGCTGCCGAAGAGGAGGGCGGCGATCGTGAGGATCGCGATCCCCGCCACTCCGACCTGGAGCCTGGTCTCGTCCGGGATCCCGATCGCACCGTTGGCGAACGCGGCGTAGACCGCCGCCACGAACACCGCCGCCCCGAGCAGGACGGGCGGAGCGGTGCGCAGGTCGAGCGAGCGCGCGCGCAGAAGCGGCGGCGGAAGCTGTGCCGGCCGGGCCTCGGTGGTGGCCATCGCGCCCATTGTGGCTACCTTTCAGGGCGATGCGACGGCTCGTCCTCGCAATCGGCCTCGTCCTGCTGCTCCTGCCGGCCCAGGCGTCGGCGCAGAACAAGCTGTTCCAGGACTACCGGAAGGACGGCCGCATCAACCCCTGCGACTACTCGCCCGGCGAGCTGCGCAAGGGGCTGTCGGGCCTGCCGCCCGACGTCCAGGCGTACGTGCCCGGCCTGGGCGACCAGCTGCGCCGCGGCTGCAACACAGGCGGCGCAGGCGGCCAGCCGGCCACGCCGCAGCAGCAGGCGGCCGTCGTGCCGAACACCTCCGGTCCGGCGCCGCCCGCGCCCCGCCCGCGCACGGTCGTGCCCAACCCGCCCGCGCCCAAGGCCGACGCCCGCGACGTGGTGGCCGGCACCGCGCCGACCGTGCCCAACGGCCCGCTGCCGGACATCCCTGCGTGGGTCGCCGGCCTGCTGGCGGCAGCTTTGGCCGGCGGCCTCGTGGCGCTGGCCGCGGTCCGCTACGGAGCGCTCGACCCGTCGGGGCTGATGCGCTCGCTGCGGGCGACGGTGGCGCGCCGCTAGTCCTGCCTCTCCGGCTCAAATCCCGGTGAACGTCCCGGAGTAGCCCCTATAGGGGCAAGCGAGGGACGTTCGACCCGTGCCCTGGCGCCGCACCACAACATATTGTGTCCGAGGAAGGATTTGGGCACTAGGGGTAGTAGAATTCAGGTGTGCGCTGCCCCTTCTGCTCGTTCGAATCCACCCGCGTTGTCGACTCGCGTCTGACGCCCCCGGGCGATTCGATCCGGCGGCGGCGGGAGTGCGCCAACTGCGACGAGCGCTTCACCACGCACGAGCGCGTGGAGGAGGCTCCGGTCGACGTGGTCAAGCGCGACGGGACCACCCAGCGCTTCGACCGCGCCAAGCTTCTTCGAGGCCTCGTTCGGGCGGCCGGAGGCCGTCCGGTGGGAGGCGAGGACCTCGAGGAGCTTGCCGACCGGATCGCCTCCGCGGTGCGCCGTCAGGGCCGCACCGTCAACGCCGAGCGGATCGGCGACATGGCCGAGCGCGGCCTCGCCCAGCTCGACCCGGTCACCGCGATCCAGTTCGCCTCGGTGTACCGGCGGCTGTCCGATCTGGACGAGCTCGAAGCAATCGTCCGGAAGATGCGGGAAGAGCCGCTACCGGGTTCGGATCAGATGCCCTTTGATGACCTCGTTCCGTCCGACCTCGAGCGGAGTATCGGTCGTTCCCCCACAAACCAGGCCGACAAGAGGAGAGGTCATGCCCGACAGCCGTAACGCCGCCCCCGCCACCCCCGCCACAGCGCGCGCCGGGGTGACGCTCGAGCGGCGTTTTACGGAGCCGGGCAAGCATCCCTTCGACTGCGTCGAGTGGGAGATCCGCGACGCGATCATCGGCGAGGCCTTCGAGCAGCGCGGCGTCGAGTTCCCTGCCACGTGGTCCCAGAACGCCACGAACATCGTCGCCCAGAAGTACTTCCGCGGCCGCATGGACTCGCCGGAGCGCGAGCGCTCGGTCAAGCAGATGATCGGCCGTGTGGCCGGCACGATCGCGGCCTGGGGCCGGGAGGGCGGCTACTTCGCCTCTTCGGACGACGCCGCCGCCTTCGAGGACGAGCTCACCCACATCCTTCTCCACCAGATGGCTGCCTTCAACTCGCCGGTCTGGTTCAACGTCGGCTTCGAGGAGCACCCGCAGTGCTCGGCCTGCTTCAT
>DASXBA010000146.1:0-10243 GCA_036406475.1 Thermoleophilaceae bacterium
CGCTGCCGGCCAACGCGGCGGCGGGCGAGTGGCTGGCTGGCGATCTGCACGTCCACACCACCTACTCGCACGACTCCTACGGCGGGCCGGGCGACGACAACACCGGGCCGGACGAGGCCTACACGCTCGGCTGGGGCGTGGACGACCAGTTCGCGATCGCGAATACGCGCGGCCTCGGCTACCTCGCGATCACCGACCACAACGACATCCGCTCGCAGTCCGATCCGGGCTTCGGGGCCGGCGGGCTGATCGCGATCCCGGCGTACGAGAACTCGCTGAAGGGCCACGCCCAGATGCTCGGCGCGCGGCGGATCTATGACGCCGGCGACCAGTCGGCGGCGGCCGTGCAGAAGATGGCGGACGAGCTGCGCGCGGACGGCGGCGTCTTCCACGCCAACCATCCCTACGACCCGCGCTGGGAGTACGGCTACGACGTCCGCCCCGACGACGTCGAGGTCTGGAACCTGCCGCGCTATTACCAGCCGCCGCTCCCTTCCGCCACGGACAACGACTGGGCGATCCGCTACTGGGAGGGCTGGCTCGACCGCGGCGAGCGCGTGACGGCCACGGGCGGGAGCGACAGCCACTGGCGCTCCACCACCGCCGCGCAGGGCGCCGGCCAGCCGACCACCTGGATCTACTCGGATAGCCGCACGGTCCGCGGGGTCCTCGACGGGCTCCGCGCCGGCCACACCTTCATCTCCTATCAGCCGCCGGCCTACGGTGGGCCGCGCGTCTACCTCGAGGCCGATCGAGACGGCGACGGCAGCTACGAGTCGATGGTCGGCGACCGCGTGCCCGCGGGCTCGCCGCTCCGGGTGCGGGTCGAGGGCGCGCCGGGCGCCTACCTGAGCGTCGTGAGCGACGGCGGAAAGCAGGCGTTCGCGCCGCTGGCCGTCACCTCCGGACGGTTCGAGCACCGCTTCACGCTGCCCGCCGGGGCCCACTGGGTGCGGGCCGAGGTCTACGGCAACGACCTGCTCGAGCAGCGCTCGAAGCTCTGCGACGGCGCCCTCGGGGCCCAGACCACCTACTGCCGCAACCGCATCCTGGCGCTGGCCATGACGTCGGCTCTTTATCTGGGGACCGGGTAAAACACCCCCGTGGCGGTAGCCGCGGATACCAAGCTGGTCTACGACTTCGAGGAGGGCTCGCGCGACATGCGGGACCTGCTCGGGGGCAAGGGCGCGAACGTCGCCGAGATGACGCGCGTGCTCGGCGCGGAGCGCGTCCCGGCCGGATTCACGATCACGACCGAGGCCTGCGTCGCCTACATGAACGGTGACCGCGAGTTCCCGGACGGCCTGGAAGATCAGGTCGCGGACGGGCTCGCCCGGCTCGAGGAGCGCGCCGGCAAGCAGCTGGGCGACGACGAGGACCCGCTGCTCGTCTCAGTCCGCTCAGGAGCCCGCGAGTCGATGCCGGGGATGCTGGACACCGTCCTCAACCTGGGCATGAACGACACCTCGGTGGAGGGCCTGGCGCGCTCGACCGAGAACGAGCGCTTCGCCTGGGACTCCTACCGGCGCTTCGTGCAGATGTTCGGCAACGTCTGCGCCGGTGTCGACGGCGAGCGCTTCGAGGACGCGATCAGCGCTCGCGGCAAGGACTCCGACGTCGACCTCGACGTGAACGACCTGAAGGCGCTCGTCGAGGAGTTCAAGGGCCTCTACGAGGACGAGACCGGCGAGGAGTTCCCCCAGGAGCCCAAGGACCAGCTGACCCGCGCGATCCGGGCGGTGTTCGACTCCTGGCTCGGCGACCGCGCCGTGAGCTACCGCCGGATGAACCGCATCCCGGACGAGTGGGGAACCGCGGTGAACGTCCAGCAGATGGTGTTCGGGAACAGGGGCGAGGACTCGTGCTCCGGCGTGGCCTTCTCCCGCGACGAGGTGACCGGCGAGCCCACGCCATCCGGTGACTTCCTGCCCAACGCCCAGGGCGAGGACGTGGTCTCGGGCGTTCGGACGCCGCGCGACATCTCGGACCTGAAGGACGAAATGCCGGAGGCGCACGAGGAGCTCATGGAGATCCTGCGGACCCTCGAGCAGCACTACAAGGACATGCAGGACACGGAGTTCACCGTCGAGCAGGGCAGCCTCTTCATGCTCCAGACGCGGTCGGCCAAGCGGCCCGCGCAGGCCGCGGTCCGGTTCGCGGTCGACGCCGTGGAGGAGGGCCTGCTCGACGAGCCCGGCGCGCTCAGGACGATCGATGCCGAGCGGCTCGACGCGCTGCTCCACGACTCGTTCGCCCGCGATGCCGACTTCGACGTGTTGACGCGCGGGTCGCCGGCATCGCCGGGCGCCGCCAAGGGTGAGATCGTCTTCACCGCCGACGACGCGGTCGACGCCGCCGCGGACGAGCGCGAGGTGATCCTCGTCCGCCCTTTCACGGAGGCGGACGACGTCAAGGGCTTCCACGCCGCCAAGGGCATCCTCACGAGCAAGGGCGGCAAGGCCAGCCACGCGGCCCTGGTGGCTCGCGGCATGGGCAAGCCGTGCGTGGCGGGGGCGGGCGAGCTGGAGGTGGACCTCAAGGCGAAGAAGGTGAGGGTGGGGGACACCGAGCTGGCCGAGGGCGACGTGATCGCGATCGACGGGACGACCGGCGCCGTGACCGCCGACGACGTGCCGCTCGAGGAGCCGGAGATGACCGAAGCCTTCGAGACGGTGCTCGGCTGGGCCGACGAGCTGCGCTCCCTCGGCGTGCGGGCAAACGCCGACACCCCCGACGACGCGAGCCGGGCGCGGGAGTTCGGCGCCGAGGGGATCGGCCTCTGCCGAAGCGAGCACATCTTCCTGGGCACCGAGCACCAGGAGCGGATGCAGGCGATGATCATGGCCGAGGCCGACGACGAGCGCGAGGCGGCCCTCGACGATCTCCTGAAGCTCCAGCAGGAACACTTCGAGGGCCTGTTCGAGGCCATGCAGGGGCTGCCTGTGACGATCAGGCTGCTCGACCCGCCACTCCATGAGTTCATCCCGAACGCGGAGGAGCTGGCACAGGAGGTCGAGCGGGCTCGCAACGAGGAGAGCGACGACCTCGAGGAGCTGACCCACACGCTCGACCGCGTTCACGAGCTGGAGGAGACGAATCCGATGCTCGGCACCCGCGGGGTCCGGCTGGGCGTCCTCCAGCCCGAGGTCTACCGGATGCAGATGCGCGCGATCGTGCGAGCGGCGCTCGCGGAGCGGAAGCGCGCCGGCGAGTCGCCCGAGCTCGAGGTGATGGTGCCGCTCGTGGCGTACGAGCAGGAGCTCGAGCTCATGCGGGAGCTCCTGGAGAAGGTCGCCGCCGAGGAGGACGGCGACGACCTGGAGATCTCCATCGGGACGATGATCGAGCTGCCGCGAGCCTGCTTCGTGGCGGACCGGATCGCCGAGCAGGCCGACTTCTTCTCCTTCGGCACCAACGACCTGACCCAGACGGCGCTCGGCTTCTCGCGCGACGACGTGGGCGGGATGCTCGCCAAGTACCTCGACCTGAGCATCGTCGAGCGGAGCCCGTTCGAGACGATCGACAAGCCCGGCGTAGGCTGGCTGGTGCGCCTGGCGGCGTGGGTCGGCCGCGAGGCCAAGCCCGATCTCAAGCTCGGCATCTGCGGCGAGCACGGCGGCGACCCCGAGTCGATCGCCTTCTTCCAGGTCGCCGGCCTGGACTACGTGAGCTGCTCGCCCTACCGCGTGCCGATCGCCCGGGTGGCGGCGGCGCAGGCCGCGCTCGGCGAGGAGGGTCGGGCTTAGCCCGACCCGTTCTCGGCCGCCAGGATGGCGGCCTTCTCATCAGGGTGCGGGCGGGATGCCCGCACGGGGAATAATCTGGCGGAGTGGAGGGTGCACGTGAGGCGGTCGCCGACGCATGCCGCCGGCTCGCGCGGGAGGGGCTCGTCCACGCAACCGCGGGCAACGTCAGCGCGCGCGTCGACGACCACGTGATCGTCACTCCCACCGGCGCCGTGCTGGCCGAGCTGCGGCCGGAGCTGACCACGGTGGTGGACATGGAGGGCAACGTCGTCGAGGGGGAGCTGGAGCCCACCTCGGAGCTCTTCCTCCACCTTGGGATCTACGAGCGCTTCGACGCCGGCGCGGTGGTGCACACGCACTCGCCGGTGGCGACCGCGCTGAGCTGCGTGGTCGACGAGGTGCCGCCGGTCCACTACCAGATGCTTGCCTTCGGAGGAGGGGTGCGGGTGGCGCCCTATGCGACCTTCGGGAGCCGCGAGCTCGCCGACGGCGTCCACGCGGCGCTGGAGGGCCGCTCCGCCGCGCTCATGCAGAACCACGGGGCCGTCTGCTTCGCCGGCGACTGCGGAGCCGCGACCGAGCTGGCGCTGCTGCTCGAGTGGGCGTGCGAGGTCTACTGGCGCGCGCGCACGATCGGCGACCCCCGGGTGCTCAGCGACGACGAGCTCGCCGGCGTCGTGCAGGCAGTGACCGAGCGCGGCTACGGACAGGCTTCGCCGCGATGAAGGTGGTCGCGCTCGGCGCCCACATCCTCGACGTGCTCGTGCGGCCCGTCGAGGCGATCCCGGAGGGCCAGGGCGGCGCGCTCGTCGAGCAGATCCGCTTCTCGCCCGCCGGCGCGGCGGGCGGCGTGGCGGTCACCCTCGGCAAGCTCGGAGCGGAGGTGCACAGCGCCGGGGCGATCGGCACGGACAGGATCGGCGAGGTGCTGATCGCGGAACTCGAGCGCTTCGGCGTCGACACGTCGAACCTGGTGCGCAAGGCGGATGTCCAGACCTCGAGCACCGTCCTGCCGATCCGCCCCAACGGCGAGCGGCCGGCGCTGCACGTGATCGGAGCAAACGGCAGCTACACGCTCGACGACATTCCCTGGGACACGATCGAGCAGGCGGACTTCCTGCACATGGGCGGTCCCGAGTTTCTGGGCGACGCCGCCGCCGAGATCCTCCGCTTCTGCCGCGAGCACGGCACGCGCACGTCCATGGACCTGCTCGCCGACGGCTGGCCGGAGCTGCTCGACATGATCGCTCCGGCGATGGAGCACGTCGACTACCTGCTGCCGAACGACGAGCAGGCGATGAAGCTCACCGGCACGGACGACGTGGTCGACGCGGGCCGGGCCCTGCTCGAGCGCGGGGTCGGGCTCGTTGCCGTGACCTGCGGCGCGGAGGGCAGCGTGCTGGTCGACGGGGGCGAACCCGTGCGCGTGCCGGCCTTCGAGGTGGAGGTGGTCGACACGACCGGATGCGGCGACGCCTTCAGCGCGGGCTTCCTCAGGGGCCTCGACCTCGGCCGCGAGCCGGCCGACGCGGCGCTCCTCGGTTCGGCCTGCGCGTCGCTCGTGGCCGAGGGCCTCGGCACCGACGCGGGCGACTTCGACACCGACACGGTGGTCGCCCGCGCCGGGTCGTAGATTTTGGGGTCGATGCCGGATACCGCGGAGCTGTCCTTCAGGGAGCGGATCGAGAGGTTCGAGGACGGCCTGTCGCCACTCGCCGCACGGTCCTATCCGGCCCACCGCGACAGGCCGGAGGAGGACTCCGATCACCGCACGCCGTTCCAGCGCGACCGCGACCGGATCGTCCACTCCAAGGCGTTCCGCCGCCTCAAGCACAAGACGCAGGTCTTCATCTCGCCGGAGGGCGACCACTACCGCACGCGCTTGACGCACACGCTCGAGGCGTGCGGGATCGCGCGCAACGTCGCGCGCGCGCTGGGGCTGAACGAGGATCTCACCGAGGCGGTGGGGCTCGGGCACGACCTCGGCCATCCGCCGTTCGGGCACATCGGCGAGGCCGTGCTCGACGAGCGGCTCCAGGAGCGCTTCGGGCTTCGCTTCCGCCACAACGAGCACTCGCTGCGGGTGGTCGAGCGGATCGAGCGGCTCAACCTCACGGAGCAGGTTCGCGAGGGCATCCTGCGCCATACCGGTCCGGAGGCGCCGGGCAGCCTCGAGGGCCGGATCGTGCGCGTGGTCGACCGGATCGCCTACATCAACCACGACATCGACGACGCCATCCGCGCCGGCGTAATCAGCTTCGAGGACCTGCCGCGGCCCGAGATCGCCCGGCTCGGCGACACCGGCTCGGCCCGGATCGAGACGCTCGTCTCCGACCTGCTCGAGCGCTCGGAGGCCGAGCGCGACATCGTCCAGGGCGAGGAGGTGGGGGGCGCGATGCTGCGCCTGCGGACGTTCATGTTCGATCGTGTCTATCTCGCGGACGACGCCCAGCGCGAGAAGCCGCGGATCGAGCGAATGCTGCGCTCGCTCTTCGACTACTACGCCGAGAACCCCCCGCCGCCCGCGGTCGAGGGCTCGTCGGACGCGGAGCGGATCGTCGACTACCTCGCGGGGATGACCGACCGCTACGCCGTGCGGGCCTTCGCCGACCTGTCCTTGCCGTCGGGATTTTGAAGACCGGCCTCTACACCCACGACTCGATCGAGCGCCTGCGACAGGCCGTCGACATGGTGGAGCTCGTCGGCGCGAAGACGGACCTGCGCCGGGTTGGCTCGCGCTGGGTGGGGCTCTGCCCGTTCCACGAGGAGCGGACGCCGTCCTTCTCGGTCGAGGCCGAGAAGAAGGTCTATTACTGCTTCGGCTGCGAGGCGGGCGGCGACGCGATCGGCTTCGTCCGCGAGACCGAGGCGCTCGACTTCCCCGAGGCCGTGGAGTTCCTCGCCGACCGCTACGGCGTGGAGCTCCAGCGCGAGTCGGAGGATCCGCGGGCAGAGGAGCGGCGCCGCCAGCGCGACCGGCTGCGCGCGCTGCTCGAGCGCACGGCGCGCTTCTACGCGACGTTCCTCTGGGAGTCGGGCGAGGCCGCCAAGGCGCGCGAGTACCTGCTCGGCCGCGGTCTCGGGGAGGAGGTGCTGCGCGAGTTCCGGGTGGGCTACGCCCCGAGCGCGGCCGACCGGGTGGCGCTGTCGGCGCAGCGCGACGGCTTCAAGCCGGAGGAGCTGCTCGCCGCCGACGTGGCCCGCCGCGGCCGCGGCGGCGGCCTCTACGACCGCTTCCGCGGCCGGATCACGTTCCCGCTCGCCGACGGGCGCGGGCGAGTGCTCGGATTCGGGGCGAGGGCGATGGGCGAGGGGAGGGGCCCGAAGTACCTCAACACGGCCGAGAGCGACCTCTTCCACAAGGGCCGCCAGCTGTTCGGGATCGACCTTGCCCGATCGCCTGCCGCAAAGGCCGGTCGGATCGTCGTCGTCGAGGGTTATACGGACGTGCTCGCGCTGCATCAGGCCGGCGTGCGCGAGTCAGTGGCCATCATGGGAACCGCGCTCACCGACGACCAACTCCGCGATTTGGAGCGGGCGGCACCGCTCGTGGTGCTGGCGCTCGACGCCGACCGCTCGGGGATGAACGCGATGCTGCGCGCGGTACAGAGCGCGGGTGACCGCACCGAGCTGCGCGTGGTCGAGATGCCCGAGGGCCAGGATCCCGCGGACATGCTGGCGCAGAGCGGAATCGAGGCCTTCAACGCGCGCCTCGAGCGTGCAGTGTCGGTGCTCGAGTTTCAGGTTCGTCGGGTTCTTGCCGATGCGGACCTAGGCACCCCGACGGGGAGAGATCGAGCACTCGAGGAGGCGCGCCCATTGATCTCGGCCAGCCCTGCACGCAGCGCCACACGAGATGAACTTGTCCGGATCGTCGCGGACCGGCTCGACATGCATCCCTCCTCGGTGTCCGAAGGCCTCGGCGGGCCGGATCCGGCAGGAGCGCGATCGCCTTCCGGGTCTGCCTCGGCGGTTCTTGCCGTGGAGCGCGCGTATCTGGCCCTCTGCCTCGAGGCGGGGGCGCTCGGCCGGAAGTACCTCGAGCGGCTCGAGGACCATCACCTCTTGTCGGAGGCTGCCCGGCACGCCCGCGACCACCTCCTCGCCCACTTCGACGACCCGCTCGCCGACCTCCCCGTGGACGACCCCGCCACCGCCGCACTGCTCACGGGTTTGGCCGCGGAGGCTTCCGAGCAAGATCCTCCCACCGAGGCCGTTTTGCAGGGGACGTTTCTTCAGCTCGAGCTGCGGCGGATCAACCGCGAGATAAAGCAAGCGGAGCAAGAAGGCGACCGCACCCGTCAGAATTCCCTCGCGGGCACGAAGCAGGACGTCCGTCGCGAGCTCGACTCGGTGATGGGACAGACGGCATGAAGGCTGAAGAGGAACTGAGCAACAACAACGGCCACGCGGCCGAGGAGCTGGAGACGACTCCGGAGCTCGCCGAGGGCGAGCCGGGGCGGGCTCCCCACGACCTGTACGACGAGGGCGGTGTCGTCACCGCCGGAATTCCCGTCGCGCCGCCCGAGCAGGGCGCCGAGGATGCCGTCCGCCTCTACCTGCGCTCGATCGGCCGCGTCCGCCTGCTGACCCGCGAGGACGAGGTCCGGCTCGCCAAGCGCGTCGAGCAGAACGACATGAGCGCGAAGAACTCGTTGATCGAGGCGAACCTGCGCCTCGTCGTGTCGATCGCCAAGCGCTACACCGGCCGCGGCCTCACGCTCCTGGACCTGATCCAGGAGGGCAACCTCGGCCTGATCCGCGCGGTCGAGAAGTTCGACTGGCGCCGCGGCTTCAAGTTCTCGACCTACGCGACCTGGTGGATCCGGCAGGCCATCACCCGCGCGCTCGCCGACCAGTCGCGCACGATCCGCATCCCCGTCCACATGGTCGAGCGGATGAACCGCGTGGCCCGCGCCAAGCGCCAGCTCCTTCAGAAGAACAACCGCGAGCCGACGCCGGAGGAGATCGGCCTGCTCGTGGAGATGCCCCCCAAGAAGGTCGAGGAGATCCTCAAGCTCGGCCAGGAGCCGGTGTCCCTCGAGGCGCCGGTCGGCTCGGAGGAAGGCGACGCCGCCCTCGGCGACTTCATCGCCGACGCCGCCGTCGACCGCCCGCTCGAGATCGTGGCCAACCGGATCCGCGACGCCGACCTCCAGCAGGTCCTCGACGCGCTCCCCTGGCGCGAGCGCCGCGTGATCGAGCTGCGCTACGGCCTCGGCGCCGAGGGCCCGATGACCCTCGAGGACATCGGCCAGGAAGTGGGCGTGACCCGCGAGCGCGTCCGCCAGATCGAGTCGAAGACCCTCGCGATGCTCAAGAGCTCGGGCGGTGCGGGCCGGCTCGAGGGGACGTACGAGGAGCCTTAGGCCGCGAGCCGGTTCCGTCCGGTACACAGGGGAACATACGTTCGATGGAGAGGGAGTGGCTCCACGAACAGCTCGCGCAGGGAAAGTCGTTTGCCGAGATCGCCAGGCTCGCCGCGTGCGACGGCTCCACGGTCGCGCGCTGGGCAAAGCGCTACGGCTTGCGATCGTCCGGCGCTGAGAAATTCACGGCTCGAGGGGCGCCGGACCGCCTGGTCCTGGAGACCATGGCCGCGGAGGGACCGACGCTCTCGGAGATTGCGGTGGCGGTGGACCGCTCGCCGGCGACCGTCCGCTACTGGCTCGCCAAGTGGGAGATCGAGCGTGTTGACGCACGGCTCACGAAGCTCGACGCCGCGACGGCCCCACGCGAAGTCGAACGTCTGTGCAGCAGCCATGGCCTCACGGCGTTCGTGCTCGAAGGGCGGGGCTACTACCGCTGCAAGCGCTGTCGCCAGGAGCGAGTGAGCGAATGGCGCCGGCGCGTCAAGCGCCGGCTGGTAGAGGAGGCCGGCGGCCGGTGCGCGCTGTGCGGGTATGACCGCTGCGTGGCCGCCCTGCAATTCCACCACCGCGACGCCGCGCGGAAGTCATTCGCGCTATCGCGCGAAGGAGTCACGCGGAGCTTCGCGGAGGCTCGTGCAGAGGCCGCGAAGTGCGTGCTTCTGTGCGCCAACTGCCATGCCGAGGTGGAGGCAGGACAGACGGAGATCGATCCCTTGGCTGCTTAGAGCTCCCCCGCCTGGACTCGAACCAGGACTCCTTGATTAACAGTCAAGTTTGCTGCCATTACAACACGGGGGATCGTGGCCGCGAGGATAGCGCCGACCTCCCCAGGATCGGCCTCGGACGTGGTCGCCTCAAGTCTTGCCGCGGCCAGCATTGCAGGCATAGACTCGCGCTGTGAGGGCGCGTGTCCTTCGACCGCAGCCGCTCGTTGCTCTGGCTCTAGTGTTTGGTCTCCTGCCCGCCGCATCGGCGAGCGCCAAGACCTACTGCGTCCACGATCCTGCTTGCCCCGCCGGCGGGATCGCCAAGAGCACGCTCCAGGACGCCGTTGAGACCGCGGACATGGACCCGGCCCTGGACGCGGTTCGGATCGGCCCGGGCAACTTCACCTCGCCGTCGGTG
>DASXBA010000147.1:0-1968 GCA_036406475.1 Thermoleophilaceae bacterium
ATGGCCAGGCCCGCGATGAGCATCCGCAGCGCGGGCTCGGTTTGCCAGAGCACGAGTCCGTACAGGGCCAGGAAGGGGAAGATCTCGGGCCTGAGCAGGCAGGCCAGGAAGCCGAGGACGACGGCGTGGTTGCGGGCGCCGTCCATGTGCCGGTCGACGGCGGCCAGCATGAGGGCGACCGCCATCGGCACCTCGTTGCCGTGGGCCATGTAGCGGAGCCAGTTGGGGGCGAGCACGAGCGCACCGGCCGCGACGAGCCCCGCGGCCGTCGCGGTGCGGCGGTCGGGCCCGGCGAGGCGGAAGGCGACCCGGAACGCGAGGGCCAGGGCCAGCAGCGCCGCCGTGCGGGCCACCACCAGCCAGAGCGCGGGCGGCAGCCCCTCGTCCAGCTTGCTCAGCGGCGAGATGAGGACCGTGATCGCCACCGGCAGCGGCTTCCACGACGGCCCGGCCATCGTGTTGAGCTCGAAGAACGGGATCTCGCGCCCCCAGACGAGCCACGCCCAGGGGTCGTAGCTGGGTTGTGAGGGGAGCAGGAGCGACAGCGCGGCCAGGCCGGCGCAAACCGCGACGACGCGAATCCAGGCCATCGTCTCGCAGGATGTCCGGCGCCGCCGAGGCCGCCGTGAACAACGCGAGACGACCGAGTTAAAGGGCGGTATCCGCCCTAGCTCGGCGCGTGCACCGGCGGCCGTCGCTCCAGGCCGGCGGCCGCGTAGGCGTCGGGCTGGTCCAGCGTCTCGCGCTCGAGCAGCGCCTCGGCGAGCGCATCGAGCTTGTTCCGGTTCTCGCGCAGCAGCTCCCTGACCTCGTCGAGAGACTCGTCGACGATTCGCCTGGCCTCGCGGTCCACCAGCTGCTGTGTGGCCTCCGAGGGCTCCTCGGCGCCCGGCAGCAGCGGCGCCTGCCCGTCCTGCGGCAGCACGGCCAGGGGACCGACCTCGTCGCTCATGCCCCAGCGGCCGACCATGCTCCGCGCTATGCGCGTGAGCTGCTGGATGTCGGACTCGGCGCCCGTCGTCACGTCGCCGAAGACGATCTCCTCGGCCACGCGCCCGCCCAGCGAGACCTTGATCTTGGCCCTGAGCTGCTGCTCCGAGTAGTTGAACTGGTCGTCCTCGGGCGTCGACAGCGTCACGCCGAGCGACATGCCGCGCGGGATGATCGAGACCTTGCGCACCGGATCGGCGCCCGGCGTCAGCATGCCGACGATCGCGTGGCCGCCCTCGTGGTAGGCGATCCTGCGGCGGTCGTCGTCCGAGAGCACGACCTTGCGCTCGGTGCCGAGGATGATCTTCTCCACGGCATCGGTGAAGTCGGCCTGCCTGACTCGCTCGTGCTTGCGGCGCGCGGCGAGGAGCGCCGCCTCGTTCACCAGGTTGGCGAGATCGGCCCCGACCATGCCCGGCGTGCTCTGGGCGAGGCGCTCGAGATCGACTTCTGGGTCGAGGGGCACGGAGCGCGTGTGCACCTCCAGGATCTTGCGGCGGCCGACGGCGTCGGGAGGCTGGACAGTGACCCGGCGGTCGAAGCGCCCGGGCCGCAGGAGGGCGGGGTCGAGGATCTCGGCCCTATTCGTGGCGGCGAGGACGATCACCCCGGTGGACGTGTCGAAGCCGTCCATCTCCGTGAGGATCTGGTTGAGCGTCTGCTCCCTCTCGTCGTGGCTGCCGAGCGCACCGGACCCGCCACGCGAGCGGCCGACGGCATCCAGCTCGTCGATGAAGACGATGGCGGGAGCCGCCTCCTTGGCCTGCTGGAAGAGGTCGCGCACCCGCGACGCGCCGACGCCGACGATCGCCTCGATGAACTCGGAGGCCGAGTTCGAGAAGAAGGGAACGCCGGCCTCGCCGGCCACCGCCCGTGCCAGCAGCGTCTTGCCCGTCCCCGGGGGGCCGCTGAGCAGCACCCCGCGCGGGATGCGCGCGCCCAGCTTCTGGTAGCGGCCGGGATTGCGCAGGAAGTCGA
>DASXBA010000148.1:0-4292 GCA_036406475.1 Thermoleophilaceae bacterium
GAGGGCCCGGCGGCGCCTGCGCCTGCTGCTGTTCATCGGCAACGCGCTGGTGCTCACGGGCTTCGTGATCGCCGCCTACGGCTTCGACGTGCTCCACGCGTCGGAGCTCGACACGGTCGACACCCGCTTCAACGTCCGCGGGGACCGCGGCCCGCCCAAGGACGTGGTCGTCGTGAAGATCGACGACGTCACCTTCAACGACCTCCAGAAGCGCTTCCCCTTCCCGCGCTCGCTGCACGGCAAGCTGATCGACCGGCTCAGGCGCGACGGCGCCAAGGTGATCGCCTACGACGTGCAGTTCACCGAGCCCACGTCGGTGAACGAGGACAACGCCCTCATCGACGCGGTCGATCGCGCTCACAACGTCGTGCTCGCGACGACGGAGGTGGACGAGCACGGCCGCAGCAACGTCTTCGGCGACCAGTCGGTGGTGACCGACGCCGGAGGCAAGGTGGGCAATGCCAGCTACGTGACCGACTCGGGCGGCGTGATCCGGCGCATGCCCTACGAGGTGGAGAAGCTCAAGAGCTTCTCGGTTACGGCCGCCGAGATGTTCTCGGGCAAGGGGATCAAGCCGTCGGAGGTGCAGAAGGGCGGCGCCTGGATCGACTGGCACGGCCCTCCCGGCACGGTCAGGTCGGTCTCCTTCTCGCGCGCGCTCGAGGGCAAGGTCCCGGCCTCCTTCTTCAGGGGCAAGACCGTGGTGGTGGGCGCCTCCGCGCCGTCGCTCCAGGACGTCCACGCCACCGCGGTGACGGGCGACAACGTGCAGGCCGGCCCCGAGATCCAGGCCGAGTCGATCCAGACCGCCCTGGACGGTTTCCCGCTGGAGGAGGCGCCGGGCGCGGTCGACGTGATCCTGATCGTGCTGCTCGGGCTCGTCGGTCCCGTGATCGCGCTCCGCTTCGGCCTCCTCCGCGCGGCGATCTTCGGCCTGCTGTCGGCCGTGCTCTACACGGTCGCCGTCCAGCTCGTCTTCAACGCCGGCTGGATCATCAACTTCCTCTATCCGCTGTCCTCGCTCGTCCTCGGCGTGGTCGGCGCCCTGGCGGTGGCGCTGATCCTGGACGCCTTCGAGCGCGAGCGGATCCGCGACCTCTTCTCGCGCTTCGTTCCCGAGTCGGTGGTCGACGAGGTCCTGGAAAAGGCGGACGAGGACCTGCGGCTCGGCGGCGAGCAGCGCGAGGTGACGGTCCTCTTCAGCGACATCCGCGGCTTCACGACCTTCTCGGAGAGTCGCCCGCCGGAGGTCGTGATCAACATCCTCAACCGCTACCTCACGGACATGACCGAAGTGATCATGCGCCACGGCGGGACCCTCGTGGCCTTCATGGGCGACGGGATCATGGCCGTCTTCGGAGCCCCGCCCCAGATGGACGACCACGCCGACCGCGCCCTGGCCGCCGCGCGGGAGATGGCCGGGCCCACCCTCGACAGCTTCAACGCCTGGATCCGCGAGCAGGACCACCACGATGGCTTCCGGATCGGCATCGGGCTCAACAGCGGGGCCGTGATGGCGGGCACCGTGGGCTCGGAGGAGCGCTTCGAGTACACCGTGATCGGCGACACGACCAACACGGCATCCCGCCTCGAGGGCATGACCAAGGGCAGCGGCCACATGATCTTCCTGGCCGATTCCACCCGCGACGGGCTCCGGAGCCAGCCCGACGATCTGATCCGGGTGGACGAGATGGAGGTGCGCGGCCGGCAGGCCAAGCTGGTGGTCTGGTCGGTCAGCTGATCGACTGCCCGTCTGTGTAACCTCGGGCTGTGAGCGAAGCCGCCGCGCTCCAGGACCTTGCGCTGCTCTCGCAGGGGAAGGTCCGGGACATCTACGCGGTCGGAGAGGACCGTCTCCTGATGGTCACCTCCGACCGGATATCCACCTATGACGTGATCCACCCCACGCCGATCCCGGACAAGGGACGCGTGCTCACGGGGCTGTCCGCGTTCTGGTTCGACCGGACCGAGCAGATCGTCCCCAACCACCTCCTCTCCTACGAGGAGGTGCCGGAGGACGCTCGCGGCCGGGCGATGCTCGTGGAGCGGCTCGACATGGTCCCGGTGGAGTGCGTGGTGCGCGGCTACATCACCGGCTCGGGCTGGAAGGACTACCAGGCCACCGGCACGGTCTGCGGGATCGAGCTGCCCGAGGGCCTCGAGGAGTCCCAGCAGCTCCCGGAGCCGATCTTCACCCCGGCCACCAAGGCCGACGTGGGCGACCACGACGAGAACGTGGACTTCGACCGCGCCGCCGAGATCGTGGGCGACCGGGCGCTGCTCGAGGAGCTGCGCCGCCTCACGATCGAGCTCTACGAGTTCGCCGCCGGCCACGCTCGCGAGCACGGGATCCTGCTCGCGGACACCAAGTTCGAGTTCGGGCGCCGGCCGGACGGCACGATCGTGCTCGGCGACGAGGTCCTGACCCCGGACTCCTCGCGCTTCTGGCCCGCCGGCGGCTACAAGCCCGGCCGGCCGCAGCCGAGCTTCGACAAGCAGTACGTGCGCGACTGGGCCTCCGAGACCGGCTGGGACAAGTCGCCGCCCGCGCCGCCGCTTCCCTCCAAGGTCGTGGACGGCACGCGTGCGCGCTACGTCGAGGCGTACGAGCGCATCGCGGGCGAGCCCTTCAAGAGCTGGCTCGAGCGGAGCAACGCGTCGTGACCCGGGCCCGGGTCCTGATCCGGCCCAAGGAGGGGATTCTCGACCCGCAGGGCCAGGCCGTGGAGCGGGCGCTGCCCGCGCTCGGCTTCGAGGGCGTCACGAACGTGCGCGTCGGCCGGCTGGTCGAGCTCGAGGTGGAGGACACGTCGCAGGTGAGGGCCATGTGCGAGCGGCTGCTCGCCAACCCGCTGATCGAGGACTACGAGGTGCACGTGGTGGAGAACGCGGGGTCGCCGGCATGAGGTTCGGCGTCATCCGCTTCCCCGGCAGCTGCGACGAGGTCGACGCGCTGATGGCGTGCGAGCGCTTCGGCGAGGCGGAGCTCCTCTGGCACGCCGACCCCGACCTGCGCGGCGTCGACGCCGTGATCATCCCCGGCGGCTTCTCCTATGGCGACTACCTGCGCGCCGGCGCCATCGCCCGCTTCGCTCCGGCGATGGAGTCGGTGGGCGAGTTCGCCCTCCGCGGCGGCCCGGTGCTGGGGATCTGCAACGGCTTCCAGGTGCTGTGCGAGGCGGGGCTGCTGCCGGGTGCGCTGCTCACCAACGAGAGCACGCGCTTCGTCTGCCGCCAGGTGCAGCTCGAGGTGGTCAACCGCGACACACCCTTCACGCGCGCGTGCGAGAAGGACGAGCCGCTGTCGATCCCGGTCAAGCACACCACCGGGCGCTATTACGCGCCCGAGTCCGCCCTCGACGAGCTCGAGGCGCACGGCCAGGTGGTGCTCCGCTACGCGGAGGGCCAGAACCCCAACGGATCCATGCGCGACATCGCCGGGATCTGCAACTCCCAGAAGAACGTGATGGGGCTGATGCCCCATCCCGAGCATGCCGTCGACCCGCTCACCGGGTCCGACAGCGGCGGCCGGCTGTTCGCGTCGCTCGCCGCCCACGTCGGCGAGCTCCTCGCCGCGGCGTGAGGCATCGCGAGCTAGGCCTCACCGACGCCGAGTACGAGGGGATCGTCGATCGGCTGGGTCGCGAGCCGAACGCGCTCGAGCTGGCTGTGTTCTCGCTGATGTGGTCGGAGCACTGCGCCTACAAGCACTCCAAGAAGCTGCTGGGCGAGCTGCCCACCGAAAGCGAGCACGTGCTCATGGGCCCGGGCGAGAACGCCGGCGTGGTCGACGTCGGCGACGGGCTCGCGGTGGCTTTCAAGGTCGAGTCGCACAACCACCCGAGCGCGGTCGAGCCGTTCCAGGGAGCGGCCACCGGCGTGGGCGGGATCCTGCGCGACGTCTTCGCCGTGGGCGCCCGGCCGATCGCGGTGCTCGACTCGCTCCGCTTCGGCGAGCTCGAGTCCACCCGCTCGCGCTTCCTCTTCGACGGCGCGGTCAGCGGCATCGGCCACTACGGCAACTCGATCGGCGTTCCGACCGTGGGCGGCGAGGTCTACTTCGAGGGGCCCTACGAACACAACTGCCTGGTCAACGCCATGTGCGTGGGCATCGCGCCGCGCGAGCGGCTCGTCCGCAGCGCCGCCGCCGGCCCGGGCAACCTGCTCGTCCTGCTCGGCGCGCGGACCGGCCGCGACGGGATCGGCGGCGCGTCGGTCCTGGCCTCGGCGGAGCTCGAGGAGGGCGACGAGAAGCGCCCGAGCGTGCAGATCGGCGACCCGTTCGAGGAGTC
>DASXBA010000149.1:0-9946 GCA_036406475.1 Thermoleophilaceae bacterium
ACATCGTCGCCGCGCTGGCCGAGATCGACATCGACCCGCGCCGCGACCTCGTCCCGGTCGCTCCCGCCGCCCACTACGCGATGGGCGGGATCGCCACCGACCTCGACGGCCGCTCCTCGCTGCCGGGCCTGTACGCCGTAGGCGAGTGCGCATGCACCGGCCTCCACGGCGCCAACCGCCTCGCCTCCAACTCGCTGGCCGAGTGCTTCGTCCTTGGCCGCCGCGCGGCGCTGGCTGCGACCAACGAGCCGGAGCCCAAGGGCCCAGAGCCCAGAGCCGAGAGCCCAGAGCCGGTCACCGCCCCAAGCGCGGAAACGCGAGCCGCGCTGTGGCGCCTGGCCGGCCTCGAGCGCTCGCCCGACGACCTCAGCGAGCTATCTCACGACCCCTTCCCCCTCGCCCGCCTGGTCGCCCGAGCCGCTCTGGCGCGCGAGGAGAGCCGCGGCGCCCACCAGCGCCGCGACCACCCGGAGACCGATCCGGAGCTCGACGGGATGCACTACGTCCTGCGCGGCGAGGACGCTCCCCGCCTGGAGCGATGGGAGTGAGGATCGAGCCGGCGGCGGCCGCCGACGCGCGGGCGGTGGCCGACATCTACAACGGCGCCATCGAGGAGCGCTCGGCGACCTTCGAGACGCGGCCGCGCCCGGTGGAGGAGATCGCGAAGCGGATCGAGAGCTCGGACCTGCCGTTCCTCGTCGCCCGCCGCGACAGCGCCGTGATCGGCTGGGCAGCGCTCGCCCCCTACAGCGAGCGCGAGGTCTACGCCGGCGTGGCCGAGGCGAGCGTCTACGTTGCGCCGGAGGCCCGCGGGCAGGGGGTCGGCACCGGCCTCGTCGAGGCCCTGACGGAGGTGGCGCGCCGCCAGGGCATCCACAAGCTGCTCGGCAAGATCTTCGAGAGCAACAGCGCCAGCGTGCGCCTCGTCGAGCGCTCCGGCTTCAGGACCGTCGGCACGCACCTCCGCCACGGCCGGCTCGACGGCGAGTGGCGCGACGTGGTCCTGGTGGAGCTTCTCCTCGGCCACTAGATTCAGTCGCCTGAGCGATCCAGGCGTCCACGAGCTCTTCCACGAGGCAATGGCCTCGCTCGCCTCGGGCGTCGCGGTGATCACCGCCAGGCGGGCGGACGGCCACCCGTGCGGCCTCGCGGCCACCGCCGTCAGCTCCTTCAGCGCCGAGCCGCCGTCGCTGCTCGTCTCCGTCTCGCACGAGTCCCGCTGCCACCGCGCGCTGGGCGACAGCGAGCGGTTCGGGGTCCACCTCATGCGCTCGGACGAGATCGACCTTGCCCACGTCTTCGCCGGCAAGGGGGACGACAAGTTCGCCGGCGTCGACTGGACATGGGACGACGACGTGCCCGAGCTGGCCGGCACGCTCGCCTACCTACGCTGCCGCCGGAGCGCCAACTTCGAGCGCTACGACCACACGGTTCTGATCGGCGACCTCGAGGCCGGCCGTCTCGAGGAGGGCGAGCCGCTCCTCTACGCCCGCAGGCGGATGGGCTGGCTGCTCACCCCTGAGAGCTAGCGCCCGCTACGCGGCCACCGGCAGGCCGACGCCGATCACCTTCAGGCGCCGCGTCAGCGCCGTGAAGGCGAACTCGGTCTGCTCCTTGCTCGTGTAGCCGAAGAACTCGTAGTCGTCGCCGAGCTCATGGCCCGGCGGGACCAGCACGCCGGCCGCGATCGGCAGCAGCTCCATCAGCTTGTCCTGGACGCGCTGCTTGAGCGACTCGTCCTCGGACATCTTCTGCTGGAGGAACCAGGTGCCGTAGGCAACGTGGCGATGCTCGTCGCGCGCGATGTTCGAGAAGCCCTCGACGAAGCCCGGCAGCAGGTCGTTGTCCTCGTAGTACTTGAGCATGAAGTGCTGGCCGGTGAGGGCCAGAACACCCTCGATGACCATGTGGTAGTTCGTGATGAAGTCGACCTTGGCGCCGATGTCCGAGGGGTTCTCGATCAGCCGGCGGCCGTCCTCCACGAGGTTCTCGTCGAACAGGGTCACGAACGCGGGGGTCACGTTTTCGCGCACGCGCTGGAGCCGGGAGCTGATGTCCTTCTCGTCCAGCGCGAAGACCTCGCGGTAGTAGCGGTCGAAGAACTGCATGTGGCGAGCCTCGTCGACCTGCTGGGTCGTGAGGAAGGCCTCCTCCTGCTCGTCCTCGTAGGCCATCACCAGGGCGGAGAACTGGGTCGTCACGCGCTCCTCGCCGACGAAGAAGGAGCTGAGGCCCCAGAGGTGATCCTCCTTCTCCTCATCGGGGATCTGCGCCCACTGCTCCTTGTCGCGCTCGAGGTCGATCCCCTGCGACTGCCACTGCTGGCGTTCCCACAGCTCGTAGAGCTTCTGCGGCCCCATGAGCTGGAGCGTGCGGTTGAGGTACGCGTCGTCGGAGACCGTCCCGACGTCGCCTTGCTGGGTGTGATCGAGGAGAGTCGCCATGGACGGAGAGTAATGCTCCACGCCCGCCCTGGACGCTCGCTCGGCCAAATCCGGAGTGTCCAGGCTTTTTAATCCCAACTTAACCTTCGCTTCGTTCCCAGTTCACGAGGCGTTGTTTCAATGCCGCGCCTCGGTAGCGACCAGGCAAGAAAGCAGGGTCGCTGGCCAAAGGGATAGGGAGGCCCGAATCGATGTATCAATTCAGCCGCTCGATGTATCGAGAGCTGGCAACCGACGTCATGCCGGACAGGACAGGGGACGTCGCCGGTGAACGCCAGCGTTTCCTTCGAGCGTGCGAGACATCCATGGAGCGTCTCGCACTCGACCGGCACTACTTCGCCAGGCCGGTCAAGGTTCTGTTCCGCGATGTGCGCGAGTTCTTTCCGATCACCCAGCAGATGCACGTCTACCGGGTGGTCGAGCGTCATGTGGAGCTGGCCAAGGAGTACGTCGACGAGCAGGCCCGCGAGGGCGTGACCTTCGACGGCAGCCCGCTCTGCTGCCACGCCAGCACGCGCAAGGGGACGGCTTGCCAGCGGGTGCCGCTGCCCGCCAGCAAGTACTGCCCGTCGCACAAGCATCTCGAGGAGGAGTTCGAGGTCGCGGCCTAAATAAGGCCGAAAGGCTTGTCTCCCGCGAGCCGGAGGTGGAGGCCCCGGCGCAGGGAGAGACCTTTGGGGGAAATGGAAGGGGGCGGTCCTGGGGGCCGCCCCTTTTCTTGCTCTATCTCGCTATATCTACTTAGATATACTGTGTCGCATGAACACGGCGGGAGCCATCCGCGCGGCGAGGCTCGATGCGGGCCTCACCCAGGCCCAGCTCGCGGAGCGGAGCGGCACCTCGCAGGCCACCGTCTCCGCCTACGAGCACGGCGTCAAGACGCCGAGTCCGGCCACGCTCGGGCGCCTGCTCGGCGCCGCCGGGCGGCGCCTCGCCAGCGTGCCCGCCTCGCGGCCCGTGCGGGTCCCCACCGCCGCCGAGCTGGAGGCGCGCTCGCAGGTGCTCGCCCAGGTGGTGGACCTGGCGGAGCGGCTGCCGGCCCGGCCCTCGCGCCGGCTCCGCTACCCCCGGCTGCCCGCGGCCTGAGTTGACGCTCGCCGAGCGTCTGCTCGAGCTTCACGGCCGGCTGTCGGAGGCGGGCATCGCCCACGCCTTCGGCGGCGCGATCGCGCTCGCCTACTGGACGCTCGAGCCACGAGGCACCCGCGACATCGACATCAACCTCTTCCTACCGGCCTCCGAGGCCGAGCGCGTCCTGGCGGTGCTGCCCAGCGGCGTGGCGCATGACGACGCGACGATGCGCGCCATCGAGCGCGAAGGGCAGACCCGCGTCTGGTGGGACGACACCCCGCTCGACCTCTTCTTCAGCTACGAGCCGCTTCACGACGAGGCCGCCCGTAACCGCCGCGAGGTGCCGTTCGAGGGAAAGCGGATCCCCGTTCTCGGGCCTGTCGAGCTCGCGGTCTTCAAGGCGATGTTCGACCGCACGCGCGACTGGGCGGACATCGAGGCGATGCTCGAGGCGGGCAACCTCGACGTCGATGCTGTACACGATCACCTCGTGAAGCTGGTCGGCGAAGACGACGGGCGGGTCGCGCGCCTCGCGGAGACGCTGCGGCGGACCGCGCCGTGATCCTCGGCGTCGACGTCGGCGGAACGTTCACCGACGCCGTGCTGCTCGCGGGCGAACGGCTCGTGACCGGCAAGGCGCCGACAACGCCCGACGACCAGTCCGAGGGAGTGATGAGCGCGGTGGAGGAGGCGCTCGAGTCCGCGGAGGCCGAGCCAGGCGACGTCGAGCGCTTCGTGCACGGGATGACCGTCGGCACCAACGCGCTGCTCGAGGGCAAGGTGGCGCGCACCGCGCTGCTCGCCACCGAGGGCTTCACCGACCTCGAGGAGCTCGGACGCCAGGCCCGGCCCGAGCTGTACCGGCTCTGCGCAGGGCACCCCCCGCCCCTCGCACCGGCCGAGCTGCGCGTGGCCGTGCCCGAGCGGACCGGGCCCGACGGAGTCCTCCGCGAGCTCGACGAGGACGGCCTGCGCGAGGCCCTCGAGGGCGTGGACTTCGAGGCGGCCGCGGTCTGCCTGCTCTGGGGCTTCCGTCATCCGGAGCACGAGAAGCGCGCGGGCGAGCTCGTCGGCGAGCTGGCCTCGGACGCGCACGTGTCGCTGTCGCACGAGACTGCCGGGGTCTTCCGCGAATACGAGCGCTGCGCGACGACCGTGGTCGACGCCGCCCTCTCCCCCCTCCTGCGCGGCTACCTCGGCCGGCTCGCCGACCGTGCCCGCTCGGCAGGCCTGCCCACGCCGGAGGTGATGCTCTCGAGCGGCGGCACCGCCGACGCCGACACGGCCGCGAACCACGGGTCGTGGACGGTGCTGTCCGGGCCCGCGGGCGGCGCCGTGGGCGCGGCCCGGAGCGCCGCTGCCGCCGACACCGAGGACTGCGTGGGGCTCGACATGGGCGGAACCTCCTGCGACGTGTCGGTCTCGATCGGCGGCCGGGTGGCCGTCGGAAGGGGCCGCGAGGTGGGCGGCCGGGCGCTGGCGCTGCCGATGGTGGAGGTCCACACGGTCGGCGCGGGCGGCGGCTCGATCGCCTGGCGCGATCCGGGTGGCGCCCTGCGCGTCGGCCCGCGCTCGGCCGGCGCCGATCCCGGCCCGGCGTCTTACGGCCGCGGCGGCGAGGAGCCGACGGTGACCGACGCCAACCTGGTGCTCGGCTACCTCGACTCCGGCTCGCCCCTCGCCGGCGACGTAGAGCTCGACCGGGAGGCGGCCGAGCGCGCATTCGAGTCGCTCGGCTCGGAGCTCGACCTGTCGCTCGACGAGGTGGCGGCCGGCGTCGTGCGCGTGGCAAACACTGGAATGGCCCAGGCGGTGCGCGTGGTGACGGTCGAGCGCGGCATCGACCCGCGCGACCTGGCGCTGGTGGCGTTCGGCGGCGCCGGCCCGCTGCACGCGGCGGCGATCGCCGAGGAGCTCGGCATGAGCAAGGTCGTGGCGCCGATCGCCTCGGGGGTGCTGTCGGCGCTCGGCCTGGTCGTGTCGGAGCGGCGGCGGGACCTCGTCGAGAGCGTCCTGCTCTCCGGCGACGAGCTGGAGCGCGAACGGGTCGCCGAGGTCGTAGCCCGGCTGGGCGAGCGCGGCCGCGACGAGCTGAGCGAGCCGGAGGCGGAGCTGCGCGCGACCTACGACCTCCGCTATGCGGGGCAGGCCTTCGAGCTGTCCGTGGACGGCGAGCTCGAGCCCGACCCGGCCGACCTGCGCCGCGCCTTCGACGAGGCGCACGCCGAGCGCTACGGCTACGACGACGAGGAAGCCGAGCTCGAGCTGGTCACCGTGCGCGTGGCCGCCGCGACGGAAGGATCCGAGCTGGTCCCGGCCGCGCCCGCGAGGGCCGAGGAGCGCGGCACGCGCGAGCTCTCGTTCGAGGGCGAGCGGGCGAAGGCCCGCATCTTCGGCCCGGGCGAGCTCGAGACGGACGGCCCCGCGGTGATCGAGCTGCCGGGCTCGACCCTCGTCGTGCCGCCGGACTGGCACGCCCGCGGCGATGCCGACGCGGTGGTGATGGAGCGGTGAGCCGGCTCGACCCGATCGCCCTCCAGGTGATGGTCGGCGCGCTCCGGGCGGCCTGCGAGGAGATGGGAGTCGTCCTCGTCCGCTCCTCGCACTCGGCCAACATCAAGGAGCGCCGGGACGCCTCCACCGGCCTCTTCGACGCCGAGGGCCGGATGGTGATGCAGGCCGAGCACATCCCCGTGCACCTCGGCGCGATGCCGAGCGCCGTGGCGGCTGTGATCGACGAGGAGCAGCGGCCGGGCGACGCCTGGGTCCTCAACGACCCCTACCAGGGCGGCACCCACCTGCCCGACATCACGGTGATCAGCCCGATCTTCGTCGGCGACGAGCCGGCCGGGTTCGCGGCGAGCCGCGCCCACCACGCCGACGTCGGCGGCCGCGAGCCGGGCAGCATGCCCGCCGACTCGCGGACGCTCGAAGACGAGGGCGTCGTGATCTCGCCACGGAGGCTCGACGACGAGGCGATCGAGGAGCTGGCCGGGCAGATGCGCGGTCCGCGCCAGCGGGAGGCCGACCTGCGTGCGCAGCTCGCGGCCAACCGCAGCGGCGCCGAGCGGGTGGCCGCGCTGGCGGAGCGCTACGGGCTCGACACCGTGCGAGCCGCGATGGAGGACACGCTCGACTACGCCGAGCGGCGCACGCGCGCCCGGATCGAGGAGCTCGACGACGGCCGCCGGGAGGCATACGACGTGCTCGAGGCCGCGGACGAGGACCTCGACCTTCGCCTGGTGGCCACGGTCGAGGGAGATGAGCTGGCGCTCGACTTCGAGGGCACGGCCGAGCAGCACGACGGCAACCTCAACTGCCCGCTGCCGGTCACGCTCTCCGCCTGCTACTTCGCTCTGCGGGTCCTGACCGACCCGGACGTGCCCCCCTGCGAGGGCGCCTACCGGCCGCTGACCGTGAAGGCACCCGAGGGCTCCCTGCTCAACGCGCGCCCGCCGGCGGCCGTGGCCGCCGGGAACGTCGAGACCTCGTCGCGGGTGGCAGACCTCGTGCTCGCGGCCTTCGGCCGGGCGCTCGGCCAGGGGACGATGAACAACCTGACCCTCGGAAATGACGCCTTCACGTATTACGAGACGCTGGGCGGCGGCCAGGGCGCCTGCCCCGACGCCGACGGGCCGAGCGCGGTGCACGTGGCGATGTCGAACACGCTCAACACCCCGATCGAGGCGCTGGAGCTCGAGTTCCCGCTGCGGGCGGTCGAGTACTCGCTGCGGCGCGGCTCCGGAGGCGACGGGAAGTTCAGCGGCGGCCAAGGCGTGGCGCGCGAGCTCGAGGCGCTAGAGCCGATGCGCTACTCACTCATCACCGAGCGCCGCCGTCACGGGCCGCCGGGCGCGGAGGGCGGCAAGCCCGGCGAGCCGGGTAGGAACCTCCTGAACGGGGAGGAGATACCAGGGAAGACATCGGGCGAGCTGGAGCCCGGCGACCGGCTTCGAATCGAGACACCGGGAGGTGGTGGACATGGCAAGCGATGAACGGGTGGCCTTCCTCGGCCTCGGGATCATGGGCTGGCCGATGGCGGCCAACCTGGCCCGGGCCGGGTTCGGCCTGAACGTGTGGACGCGCGACTCGGCAAAGGCCGAGCGCTTCGCCTCCGAGTTCGGCGCCACCTCGGCCGCCACGCCGGCGGAGGCCGCGGGCGACGCGGGCACTGCCATCTCGATGGTCCCGGACACGGCCGAGGTGGAGGCTGTGCTGCTGGGCGACGACGGCGCCGCCCAGACGATGGGCGAGGGCGGACTCTGCATCGACATGTCCACGATCGCGCCGACCGCCAGCAAGGCGATCGGGGATCGCCTCGAGCGCCAGGGCATCGACTTCCTCGACGCGCCCGTCACCGGCTCGCGCCCCAAGGCCGAGGACGGCACGCTCACGATCATGGTCGGCGGCGAGGAGGACGCCTTCGAGCGCGCCGGGCCGCTGTTCGAGGCGATGGGCGAGCTCGTGGTCCACGTCGGCCCCCAGGGCCACGGCGAGATGGTCAAGCTCATCAACAACGTGCTCGCCGCGGTCAACGCCGCGGCCCTCGGGGAGGGACTGACGCTGGCGCTCGCGGCCGGCCTCGACACCGACAAGCTGCGCCAGGTCGTGGCCTCCGGGGCCGGCGCCTCGACCATGCTCGACATCAAGGCCGGGCCGATGATCGAGGGCGATTTCGAGGCTCTGTTCAAGCTCGAGCACATGCTCAAGGACGTCCGTCACTGCCTCGCCGAGGCCCGCACGCTGGGCCTCGACATGCGGCTCGCGGGCCTGACCGAGGAGCTCTACGCCGCCGCCGGGGACGCCGGCCACGCCGAGGACGATTTCGCCGCCGTGATCACGGCCCTGAAGTAGCGTTTGCCACGAAATCCGGGTTGAAAGAACCTTCCCAGTTCGCTAACAATGGCCGTCCCGCGCCGCCCCAGTTGCCAACGCCTGGGCGCGGGAAGACGGAGGTTTCCCCTTTCTATGCCAGTTGCATTCAAAGAGTGGGCTGTCACTGTGCGCGCGCTCGCCGAGGGCGAGCAGCTCCTGACCCTGCGCAAGGGCGGTATCCGCGAAGAGAACAAGCACTTCGAGATCGAGCACGACCACTTCTTCCTCTATCCGACGTTCGACCACCAGAGGAACGACCTCGTACGCGCGTCGCATCTCCCCGAGCTCGGACGCGCGCTCGAGGAGGGTGTGTGGCCCGAGGGTGATCCGCCCGCCGAGGCGCTCACCCAGGACGGCGGCATCCCCCAGCCCGACCGGGTGCGGATCCGCGCCTGGGCGGAGGTGTCGGCGAGCTACCTGATCACGGACCCGCGCGCGATCGACGCGCTCTCGCCGTACTACATCTGGACGCCCGACTACGCAGAGAAACGGCTCGCCTGGAAGCGGCGCCACCCCCTCCACGTGATCCTGCTGCGGACCTACCGGATCCCGCGGCCGGTGACCGTCAAGGTGCGCGACGAGTACCACGGCTGCCGCTCCTGGATCGAGCTCTACCGCGACCTGCCCTTCGAGGGCACGCCGGTGCTGTCCGACGACGAGTTCGACCGCGCGGCGGCGGAGATCGAGGCAATCGCCTCGGACGCGGTCCCGGTCCTGGCGTAGGCGCCCATGCGAATCAGCGTCGTCGGCAAGGGCAATGTCGGCGGCGGGCTCGCGGACCTGTGGGAGGAGAACGGACACGAGGTCACGCGGATCGGCACCGGGGGCGGTGACGTCTCCGACGCGGAGGCGGTGCTGCTGGCGGTTCCGGGCGGAGCGGTCGCCGATGCCCTCGACAACGTCCAGGGCATCGAAGGCAAGACGGTCATCGACGCCACGAACCTGATCGGCAGCGAGCCTCCGCAGGGATTCGCCTCCAACAGCGAGTTCGTGAAGTCGAGGACGACCGGCCCAACGGCCAAGGCGTTCAACCTCAACTTCGCCAACGTCTACGACCGGATCCCCGAGGCGCGCGCCAGGCCGGGCAACATCTGGTGCGGAGACGACGAGGCCCGCGACGTCGTCGAGCAGCTCAGCCGCGACGCCGGCTACGACCCGGTCTACGCCGGCGGGCTCGAGAACGCCTCGATATCGGAGGACGCTCTCGGCCTGCTGTTCGCGATCAACCAGGGCGGTCTCGGCCCGTTCTTCTACCGAATGGCGCCGCCCGACCAGCTCTAGGGGTAGCCTCACCGCCCGTGCGGCGGCTCGTACTGGCACTCGCGGCGGCGCTGGTCCTCGCGACGCCCGCGCAGGCCAGGGTCCTACAGGCGGAATCCGTCCTGCCGCCGGGCCAAAGCGGCTATGTCTCGATACCCGGCGTGGCGAGCGGGACGGGCTCGCCTCACCTGGCCGACCAGCTATCGCTGTTCACGGCCTTCCGCTTCAAGTCGGCGCTCTTCAACCGGCCCGGCGACTCGAGCTCGCCGCGGGCGGGCGTGAGGATCGTGCGCGAC
>DASXBA010000150.1:0-1652 GCA_036406475.1 Thermoleophilaceae bacterium
GTCCTCCTCGGTCGCGGAGAGTGGCGCCAGGCGGCTGACGACACGGGGGGATGCATCGACATCGCCGGGGTAGTCGGCCTCGGCGCCCGTGTCTTGAGGGCTACTGCGGGGCTACTGCCGGGCCCGCGCGCCGCCCTCGAGAGCGCGCGCGACGACGACCGCGAAGGCCGCGGCCAGGGCGAGCAGTCCGAGCTCGATCAGGAACGCCGAGCGGGTCGACGCGGAGCCGGTGAGCCAGTAGTAGAGCGTGGAGCTCGAGGAGGCCAGAAGGACGGCCGAGCCGCCGACGAACGCCAGGATGCGAGCCAGGCGGACGGCCGGCTCACCGTCGAGCGAGCCGATTGCGAACGCCGCCGCGATCACGCATCCGAGGAACGCCGCGTAGGCCGTGGCCCCGGACAGCTGGGCGAGCACGTGCAGCATGGTGACCCCCACGGCCGCGAAGCCTACCTCTCCCCGCGGCCGATCGGGGCGGTGGTGGCAAAAGACCACCCACCCCGGCTCGTCCGCACCTCACGCGGGTGGGTCAATTGCCGGCCGCCTTCTTGCCGGTCTTGCCGGCTGCCTGGCCTGCGGAGTAGCCGTCGCTGTACCCGGCGGTGTGCCCGCGCTCGTAGCCAAGGGCCTGGCCGCGCTTGAAGCCCTTCCGGTAGCCCTTTTGATAGCCGCGCTTCTCGCCGGCGGAGAGCCCCTTCTTCTGTCCGGCGGCCTTGCCGTGCGCGCGGCCCCGCTTCAGCCCGGCCGTCATGCCGCTCCGGTAGGCCGCCCGCTGGAGCTGCGCCACCCGCTCGGCGGTGTAGCCGTCGGTGGTGCCGAGCGACCAGGCGGCGACGCCGACCGCGGTGGCGACCGCCGCCGTGAGCCCGAAGGCGAGCAGCAGGCCGGCCACGCTCAGGCGTGGCAGTGTTGCAGGTATGCGGATTGACCCAAACACGGCAAGAGCAACGCTTATCCGTTGCAGTCGATAATCCTCCAACTCCGGGCGATTTGCAAGCAAATCGCGGCGGTTTGCAGGAGAGTTACGCCGCGAGCCTGCCCAGCGCGTCTTCGATCCGGCGCAGCGATTCCTCTCGGCCGAGGAGCTCGAGGCTCTCGTAGAGGCCCGGCGCCACGGTCCTTCCGGTGATCGCGACCCGGATCGGCGTGTAGAGGGCGCGCGGCTTCACGCCCTCCCGCTCGCAGGCCGCAGCCAGGGCGGCATGGATCGCGTCGGCCTCCCAGGCGGGGATGTCCGCAAGCGCCGCGTGGGCCGCCGCGAGCCAGCGGGCGGAGTCGGGGTCGCCCTCGACGCGCGCCCACGCCGCCGCATCGAGCGGCGCCGGCCCGAACAGGAAGCCGGCGAACCCCTCGAACTGGCCGAGCGTCCGCAGCTTCTCCTGCACGATCGGGGCCACCTGCGCGACCCGCTCCGGCTGCCCCGCGAGCGCGGACCCGGAGGTCTCGAGATAGGCCTGCAGCGTCGCCGCGAACTCCCCGGGCGAGAGCGCACGCAGATGCTCGCCGTTCAGCCACTCGAGCTTCTCGGCGTCGAACACGCCCGGGCTGGTGTTCACCCGCTCGAGCGAGAAGCGCTCGACGAGCTCGGGCACGGTCATGAACGTCGTGTGGTCGTCGTAGCTCCAGCCGACGAGCGCCAGGTAGTTGATGAGCGC
>DASXBA010000151.1:0-13027 GCA_036406475.1 Thermoleophilaceae bacterium
CCGGCCGTCATCGTGACGGACCTCGCTGCGCAGCACCGCCAGTCGCCGGTTGCGGCGGTCGAGCTGGGTCTGGCAGACGATCTCGCCCTCGGTGGCGGTCTGCACGTAGTTGATCGCGATGTTCACGGTGGCGATCGACTCGTCGTCGGTCGTCTCCCGCCAGAGCGCCGAGCCCATGCAGTAGTCGACGAGCGCGTAGGTGACGGCGCCCGAGAGCAGGCCGGCGGCGTTTATCAGGTCGGGGCGGACCTCCAGCCGGACGGTGTCGTGGCTCTCCCAGCGCATGCCCATGAAGCGCGAGACGCCGTCGATTCCGTGGCGGGCCACGGGCGAAAGCTACCTTGAGGAGGGCATGGTGCTCCTAGTGGTCTTCGCGGTGGTGGCCGGCGCCGGAACCGCCATAACCCCCTGCGTCCTGCCGGTGCTGCCGGCGCTCCTGTCGGCCAGCGCCACCGGCGGGCGGCGGCGGCCGCTCGGGATCATCCTGGGGCTGACGGTCACGTTCGTCGTGACGATCGTCGGCCTCGCGACCGTGATCGACGGCGTCGGTCTGGCCGACGACTTCGTGCGGACGGTGGCCGTGGTGGTCCTGATCGCATTCGGGGTGGCGCTCGTGTGGCCGCGGCTCGGCGACCTGATCGAGGCGCCGCTCAGCCGCCTGGCCCGGTTCGGTCCCCGCACCCGCGGCGACGGCTTCCGCTCGGGCCTCCTCGTGGGCGCCGCGCTGGGCTTCGTCTACGCGCCCTGCGCGGGCCCGATCCTCGCCGCGGTGGTGTCGGTGGCGGCGACCCAGGGCGCCTCGGCAAAGCTGGTGACGGTGGCGATCGGCTACGGCCTCGGCTCGGCCGCCGTGCTGCTGGCCTATGCCTACGGGGGCCGGCGGGTGCTCGAACCGCTGCGGCGAGCCGGCCGCGGTGCCGTGCTCCAGCGGGTGCTCGGCGTGGTGATGGTGGTCACCGCGATCGCGATCGCCACCGACCTCGACCTGCGCTTCCAGACCACGATCGCCATGCACCTGCCGCAGGTCCTCACCAACCCGACCCACGGCCTGGAGGACTCGCACGCGGTGGAGAACCGGCTCGCCGGCCTGCGCGGGCGGTCGCGCTTCCACTCGGCCGAGGTGCACGGCTCCCGCTACCCCGTGCTCGGAACGGCGCCCGAAATCGCGGGCGGCGGCACCCACTGGTTCAACACGCCGGGCGGCCGGCCGCTGTCGCTGGCGAGCCAGCGCGGCCGGGTCGTCCTGATCGACTTCTGGACCTACACCTGCATCAACTGCCTTCGCAGCCTGCCCTACGTGCGCGCCTGGGACGAGCGCTACCGCCGCGACGGGCTCACCGTGATCGGCGTCCACACGCCCGAGTTCGGCTTCGAGCACGACACGGGCAACGTGGGCAGGGCGGTGCGCCGCGAGCACCTCCACTACCCGGTCGTCCAGGACAACGACTACGAGATCTGGACCGCGTTCGGCAACCAGTACTGGCCGGCCAAGTACCTGATCGACGCCCGCGGCAAGGTCCGCTACACGCTCTTCGGAGAGGGCGACTACGGCAAGACGGAGTCGGCGATTCGCTCGCTCCTGGCCGACGCCGGCGCGCGCCGCCTGGGCTCTCACGCGAGCGCGCGGGCCGTCAAGCCGTCCGACGCGCGCCTCACCCCCGAGACATATCTGGGCGCCGAGCGGGCGCAGGGGTTTGCCGTGCCACCGCAGCCCGGTACGCACGACTACCGAGTCCCGGCCAAGCTGAAGCGCGACCAGTTCGCGTTCGGCGGGCCCTGGCGGGTGACGGACGAGTCGGCCACCGCGGCCGAGGGCGCGCGCCTCGACGTCGAGGCGCACGCTCGCCGGGTCTACCTGGTGCTCGCCCACCACGGCGCGCCGGCCCGGCACCTGATGGTCTTGATCGACGGCCACTCACCGCGTCCGGGCGAGGCGGGATCGGACGTCCACGGCGGCGTGGTCACCGTGCGGGGCCAGCGGCTCTACGAGCTGGTCGACCTGCCCCGCGTCGAGACGCGCCGCATCACCCTGCTGCCGGAGCGCGACGTGGAGGGGTTCGCGTTCACCTTTGGCTAGCCAGCCAGTCCGGGTAGTCTTCCGGCGCAGCGGCTAAGGAGGAGAACCCAGTGGAGACGACGACAGCCAGCGCCGACGCGGTCACCCAGAACGGCCAGGGCAAGACCATCGACGTGACCAATCCGGCGACGGGGGAGGTCATCGCGACCGTCGCGGCGGCCGACTCGAAGCAGATCGCCGAGATGGCGAAGAAGGCGCGCGCGGCCCAGCCCGGCTGGGAGGGGCTCGGCTTCGAGGGCAGGGCGCAGATTCTCCGCCGCGCGCAGAAGTGGCTGGTCGACAACCAGGAGCGCGTCGTCGACACGATCGTCTCCGAGGCGGGCAAGACCTACGAGGACGCGCTGCTGGCCGAGATCTCCTACGGCGCCGCCTCGTTCGGCTTCTGGGCCAAGCAGGCTCCGAAGTACCTCGCCGACGAGAAGATCCGCTCGAGCTCGCCGTTCGTCCTCGGCCGCAAGCTGATCGTGCGCTACGCGCCCGTGGGCGTCGTCGGCGTGATCGGGCCCTGGAACTACCCGCTGTCGAACTCCTTCGGCGACTGCATCCCGGCGCTCGCCGCCGGCAACTCGGTGATTCTCAAGCCGGCCAGCATCACGCCGCTCACCTCGCTCTTGATGGAGCAGATGCTGCGCGAGTGCGGCATGCCGGAGCAGGTCTTCCAGGTGTGCATCGGTGCGGGCAGCGACGTCGGCAACGCCGTGATCGACCAGGTCGACGCGGTGATGTTCACCGGCTCCACCGAGGTCGGGAAGAAGGTCATGCAGCGGGCGTCGAAGACGCTCACGCCCGTCGCCCTCGAGCTGGGCGGCAAGGATCCGATGATCGTCTGCTCCGACGCCGACCTCGAGCGCGCGGCCAACGGCGCCGTGCACTACTCGATGCAGAACGGCGGCCAGACCTGCATCTCGGTCGAGCGCGTCTACGTCGAGGAGCCGGTCTACGACGAGTTCGTCGCCAAGGTCGAGGAGAAGATGCGCGGGCTGCGCCAGGGCACGCCCGGCGCGGCCGGATCGGTGGACATCGGTGCGGTCACCTCGCCGCCGCAGGTCGATCTGATCGAGCGCCACGTGGAGGACGCCAAGGCCAAGGGCGCCCGGGTGCTCGTCGGCGGCCACCGCGGCAACGGCCAGGGCGACTTCTACGAGCCCACGCTGATCGTCGACGTCGACCACACGATGGAGTGCATGACCGAGGAGACCTTCGGCCCGACGCTCCCCGTGATGAAGGTCAGCGACGTGGACGAGGCGGTCCGGCTCGCCAACGACTCGCCCTACGGCCTCGCGGCCTCGGTGTGGACCAAGGACGCCGCCAAGGGCGAGGCGCTCGCCCGCCGGGTCGAGTCCGGCGCGGTCTGCGTCAACGACGCCCAGATCAACTACGTGGCCCTCGAGCTGCCGATGGGCGGCTGGAAGGCCTCAGGCCTCGGCTCCCGCCACGGCGCCGGCGGCATCCGCAAGTACACGAAGCAGCAGACCATCCTGGTCACCCGCTTCGCGCCCAAGCGCGACATGCACATGCTGCCCTACAAGGGGCGGACGACGAAGTTGGTAAGCGGCCTGATCAAGCTGCTGTACGGGCGCGGCAAGCGCGAGTAGCGCGAGCCGGCCCCCCGGCGAACGGCGGCTGGGTAGGGGGCCGGCTCACGGTTGACCATTTACACGCCCTATAGGGCCGGTAATTGGTCAACCGTCGCCCTCGGACCCGAAGCCGGCGTCCAGGCCGCGGGCGCGCCATTCAACACCCGCGGCCATGCACCGAAAACAGAGGCATGCCCTCCGCCTGGGTACGTGCCGCCGTCCTCGCCTGCCTCGCCGCGCTTCTGGCGTCCGGGATCGCGCTCGCGCAGCCGTACGGGCGGGTCAAGCGCAACCCGGCCGACCGGCTCGCCTCGCTGCCGATCGACGACTACCACTACGACTACGCCAAGCGCTGCCGCAAGCACCCGGCGCCGGGGACGGTGGCCATGGAGAAGTGGCTCACGGGCCACTCGCGCGGCGTCTTCTGGGGCGACATGCGCTGCGAGAAGCTCGGCCGCCACAACTACAGCCTTCACGCCGACGGTCGGGCCATCGACTGGCACCTCGACGTGCACAAGGCGGCGGACCGGCGCGCCGCGCGAAAGCTGATCCTGACGCTGCTCGCCACCGACAAGGCCGGCAACGCCCACGCCCTGGCCAGGCGCATGGGCGTGCAGGAGATCATCTGGGACTGCCGCTCCTGGTGGGCCGGCGCGGATCGGATGGGTAAGTACTCCTACTGCTACACGAAGCGCGGCAAGCGCAAGAAGCATCTGGACGAGACGCAGGCGCACCGCAACCACGTCCACATCGGTCTCAACTGGGCCGGGGCGCGCAAGCGCACCAGCTTCTGGAAGCACTACAGGTAGCCTCGCCGGCGATGAGCGACGAGCTCTCGCCGCACAACCGGATTCGGGTCGAGGTCGACCGCGGCCTCTGCATCGGCTCGGGCGACTGCGTCGACACGGCGCCCGACGTCTTCCAGCTCGACGGCGAGGACAAGGCCGTGGTCGTCGATCCCGACGGCGCCTCGACCGACGACATCGTCGAGGCGGCGTTGAACTGCCCGGTGAGCGCCATCCAGGTCGCCGGCGAGGACGGCGACCTCTACCCCTAGCCGGCCCGGCGCCGGCGCCAGACCAGCGCCAGCAGGGCGATCCCGGCCACCGCCGCCAGCCAGCCTCGGCTCGCGGAGCCCGCTCCGACGCCGTACGTGCCGTCGGCGCCCGCCGGCATTGCGAACTCCTCGGCCGCGAGCACGTCGTGGGCCTCGCGTCTGCCGCTCGGGTCCGGCGGGAGCCGGTCGTCGCGGGCTCCAATGCCGAACTCCTCGGCGGCCAGGACGTCGTGCGGCTCCTGGATGCCGCTCGGATCGTCGGGCACTCCCCGGTTTCGCTCCATGAACCTCATCGTGGCACAGGCGCCACGCGCTACGGTTGCAAGCCGATGCACGAGGCCACCCGGACCGACCTCGAGGCGGCCGCCTTTCGCCGCCTTGTAAAGCATTTGCGCGAGCGGACCGATGTGCAGAACATCGACCTGATGGAGCTCGCCGGCTTCTGCCGGAACTGCCTATCCCGCTGGTACAGGGAGGAGGCGGAGGAGAGAGGGGTCGAGATCTCCGACCCCGACGCCCGCGAGCTCGTCTACGGGATGCCGTACGAGGAATGGAAGTCCAGGTACCAGACCGACAGACCGGCCGCCTGACGCGGCTGACCGCCCCGCTCCGCAGCGCCGGGATGGCGTTGCCGGCGCTGCTCGTGCTGGTCGGCCTGGTCGCGCTCGCCGTGGTCTTCGTCGGCGGCGGCACCAGCCACAAGCGCAAGGGGCCGCCCGACACCGACCCGAGCCTCACGCCGCAGGCCGCCGGCAAGGCCGCGCACAAGGTGGAGCACAGCAAGGGCGGCCACGTGGTCCAGCTGGGCGGCGTCGGCTCGACACCGCGCGTCAGCGCCGGCGCGGCCGACGACGCGCCCAGCCCCGGCGCTCCCACCGACGCCCAGGTCCGCGCCGACCTCAAGGAGGCGCGCGCCGCGCTGCGGAGCTTCAGCAGCCACCTCGACACGGCCTTCCTGGCGACCGGCCCGCACGCCAAGGTGCTGAGCGACGGCAGCGCCCAGGCGCCGGACAACGCCCCCGACATCGTCAAGCGCGTGATCCTCGCCGGCAACGAGATCGCCAAGTTCCCCTACAAGTGGGGCGGCGGCCACGGCGCCTGGCGCGACAACGGCTACGACTGCTCAGGCTCGGTGTCGTTTGCCCTCGCCGGCGCCGGTCTGCTCCACACGCCGCTCACCTCGGGCGCCTTCATGAGCTGGGGCAAGCCCGGCAAGGGCAAGTGGATCACGATCTACGCGAGCCCGGGCCACGTGTTCATGTTCGTGGCGGGGCTGCGCTTCGACACCAGCGGCCGCGGCCGGGCGGGCACGCGCTGGCAGGACGGCGGGCGCTACGCGAACGGCTTCGTGGCCGTCCACCCGCCCGGCCTCTAGCTCACCTCCAGCTCGGCGGGCACCAGCTCGAGCTCGAGCGTTCGGCCCTGGCGCAGCAGCCGCACCGGGATCGGGTTGCCGATCAGCTCCGCGACCATCAGCTGCTGGAGGTCCTCGACACGCTCCACACGGCTGCCGTCGACCTCGAGGATCAGGTCCTCCGGGCGGATGGCCGCGCGGTCGGCGGGACTTCCCTTCACCACCTCGACCACCTCGATGCAAGAAAGGGCCCCGTCCCCGTCGTTGCGGGCGTTCGGCGGCAGCGGCCTCGGCCCTCCGGCGATCCCGAGGTAGGCGCGGCGCACCCGTCCCTCGCGCATCAGCTCGCCGATAACCCGCAGCGTGCTGGCGTTGATCGGCACGGCGAGGCCGAGCCCGACGCCCGCCACCGCGGTGTTGACCCCCACCAGGCGGCCGCGGCTGTCCGCCAGCGCGCCGCCGGAGTTGCCCGGGTTGAGCGCGGCATCGGTCTGGATGACGTTGTCGATGATCCGAGCCGCCCGGCGCGACTGGGCCGGCAGGGAGCGGCCCACGGCGGAGACGACGCCTGCCGTGACAGAGCCGGCGAACCCGTGCGGGTTGCCGATCGCCACCACGAGCTGCCCTACGCGGAGCTCGGCGGCGTCGCCCAGCTCCGCGGCCGCGAGGCCCTCCTGGCTCGTGCGGAGTACAGCCAGGTCGGACAGCGGGTCGCGCCCGACCACCTCGAAGCGGTCCTCGCGGCCGTCGGGGAAGGTGGCGCCGCCGCGGCTCGAGCGCCCGACCACGTGGGCGGAGGTGAGCATGTAGCCGTCCGGCGTGAGCGACACGGCGCTTCCGGCGCCGCGGCGCGACACGCGCAGGCTCGCCACCGAGGGGGTCAGGCGCTCCGCCACGGAGGTGACCACCAGCGAGTAGGCGTCGAGGGCGCCGGTGTCGGAGGAGTGGACCTGAGTGCTCATTCGAAGGTCACCTCCACCTCGCGCTCATCGCTGCCGCGCACGATCCCGAGGCCGAGGCTGTCGCCGGCGGCGTCGAGCGCCGCGTAGAGGTCGTCGATCCCGTCGAGCTCGCTGCCCGCGGCCGCCACGATCAGGTCGCCGCGCTCGATCCCGGCGCGGCCGGCCGGGCTCTCCTGCTCGACGTCGCGAACCAGCAGGCCGTCGCGCTCGGGCAGGCCCACGGCGCGGCGCAGCCGCCGGGCCGTGCGCGGCGGGGCCACCGCCACGCCGAGCCGGCGGGGGGTGGGGGAGCCGCCCTCGGCGAGCTTGCGGGCGGCCGCGTCGGCTGGGACGGCGAGGATCAGGCCGCCGTCCATGCGGACGCTGTTGAGGCCGAGGAGCCGTCCCTCGAGATCGACGAGCGGCCCCCCCGACGATCCGCGCGGCAGCGCCGCCGTGTGCTCGATCGCACCCTCGATCCGGCGGCCGCGGGGACCGCGGAACCTGCGCCCCTCGGAGGAGACGAAGCCGAGCGTGACGCGCAGCCCCCGGCCGCCGGGGTTGGCGAGCGCCACCACGGCGGCGCCCAGGCCGACCGCCGGGGTGTCCTGCTCCCACGCGATCGCCGGTGCGTCGCCGGTATCTGTCTCGAGCAGGGCGAGGTCGAGATCGGGGTCGACCGCGGCGGCCTCGGCCGGCTCCCGGCGTCCGTCGGCGAAGGTCACGCCCACCTCGTCGCGACGCAGGTTGTGCGCGTTCGTCAGCACGCGGCCCTCGCCGATCACGACCCCGGATCCGAGGCCCCAGCCCCTGCCGAGGCCGACGACCGAGGGCCCGATCCGCTCCGCAGCGCCCGCCAGGGTCTCGCTCAAGTCGGCAATTGCGGTCACGTTTTCCGCGCTCCAATCAGTCACTTGCAACTTGCAAGTTGCGACTATACAGCGCTAGCATCCGCCAATGGCAACCCGCGCGGAATCGCCTCTCGCCGCCGCGCTCGACAGCGTCGGGGACCGCTGGACGCTGCTGCTCGTCGAGGCCCTGCTCGACGCGCCGCGCCGGTTCGCGGACCTCGAGGATGAGCTGCCGGGGATCGCGCCCAACGTCCTCAGCCAGCGCCTGCGCCGGCTCGAGGGGGAGGGGCTGGTGCTCGCCCAGCCCTACTCGGAGCGGCCGCGGCGCTTCGTCTACGAGCTGACCGGCTCGGGCCGCGAGCTGGCCGGAGCCCTGCGGCTCCTGGCCGGCTGGGGGGCACGTCAGCGCGAGGGCGCCGAGCCGCCGCGCCACTCGACCTGCGGGACCCCGGTGGAGGCCTGCTGGTGGTGCCCGGCTTGCGACTGCGCCGTTGAAGAGGACGAGGCGGCCGACCTGCACTTCGCCTGAGAAGTTCCTGCAAGCTGCTAACTTCGCGAGGTCGTGCACGACGACGACCCCACACGCCGGCTCGACCCGTCGCGCGACCCGCAGCGCCCGCGCCGCCGCGAGTCGGACGACGTCTACATGCGCCGCCGGATCATCGCCGGCCTGGCGGCCGCGGCCGTCCTGGTGCTCTTGATCGTGGTCATCGCATCCGCCGGCGGCGGCGACTCGAACAAGTCGACGCCCGACCTCGGCACGCCGACCACGCCCGACAACCTCGGCACCAACACCGACGAGGACACGGGCACGGAGACGACCGACACGAGCACGTCGCCCTCCACCGGGACGACGGGCGGCACGACCGGCGGGACCAGCGGCACGACCGCCACCACCGGAGGCACCACGGGTGGCACCACCGGCGGCACGACCGGCGGCGGGACTCCGGCCACCACCGGTGGCGGCACGACGGGCGGCACCACCGGCGGTGGCGCAGCCACCACCACCGGCGGCGGCGGCGGTACTCAGGCGCCGCCCGGTCAGTAGGGGTGAGGGTCGAGAACCTCGCAGCGGTCGAGCCGTTCACGACGCTCGACGGCTCGTCGATCCGCGAGGTCGCGGGCCCCGCGATCGACAGCGCCCGCAACCAGAGCCTGGCCGAGGCGAGCGTGCCGCCCGGCGGCAGCACGGCCGAGCACTACCACCGCCAGACGGAGGAGATCTACTTCTTCACGCACGGCAGCGGCCGCATGCGGCTCGGCGACGAGGAGCGCGAGGTCGGTCCGGGCGACACCGTGGTGATCGCGCCGGGCCTCCGGCACAAGCTCTGGAACGACGGCGACGAGCCGCTACGACTGTTCTGCTGCTGCGCCCCCGCCTACTCGCACGAGGACACGGTCCTAACCGAGTAGCTTGGCCTTCTGCTGGGCGAACTCCTCGTCCGTGAGGGCGCCCTTGGCGTGGAGGTCGGCGAGCTTCGAGAGCTGGTCGAGCGGGTCGGCCGGGGCCGCGGGCGCGGGCGGCGCGGCGGCCGCCGGAGGAGCGCCCATGCCGACGAAGCCGTTGGCGGCGTCGCCGAAGAGCTGGCGCATCGTGGCCCTGCCGTTGTCGTCGGCCACTGTCGCGTAGGCCCAGGTGTTCGACGGGTCCGTGAGGTCGTACCAGACCGGGTAGCGGTCGCCCTGGCGCGGGATCTCGACGCGCGAGACCGTGGTCGTCTTCTGCGCGTCGAACGCCGGAGTGCCGTCGATCGGCTCGACCCGGAAGACCATGTTGACGCGTGGGTTGTCGTTGATCGTCATCCCGGTGTCCTGAACCTGGATCACGGTTCCGACACCCTTCGCTCCGGTCTCGAACAGCTCCTGCGCCTTCTTCTTCTTGTTGCCGAAGAGTCCCATTGAGCGACCCTACCTCAGCCCCAGTCCCGCGGTGGGCGGCGCTGGCGCTTCAGGTCGCCGCGCCGCCGCTTCGACTCGACCCGGCGGCGCCGCGCCGCCGCGGACGGGCGTGTGGCCCGGCGCGGGCGCTGCACCGTCAGCGCCGAGGCCAGCCGCGAGCGAAGCCGCTCGAGCGCGAGCTCGCGGTTGCGGGCCTGGCTGCGCGTGTCCTGTGCGACGGCACGAACGACGGGGCCGAAGCGGGCGCTGATCCGCCGCCGCGCCTCGTCGTCGAGCGAGCGCGAGGCGCCCGTGTCGAAGATCGCCTCGACGCGGGAGGCCGTGACGTTGGCGTGCTGCCCGCCCGGGCCGGACGAGCGGCTCGTGCGGAGCTCGATCTCGGACAGCGGTATCGCCACCCCGCGGCCGATTTTGATCGGGTCCTCCATGGGTAGTGTCGAGATGGTGCCAAGGGAGCGCCGAAACCCGCCGAGCGAGGAGCTCTACGCCCGCAAGTGGCCGATCTTCGCGGTGACGATGGTCGGGCTGTTCATGGCCCTCATCGACGTGACGATCGTGAACATCACGATCCCCACGCTCCAGCACGAGTTCGACGCGCCGGTGGACACCGTCTCGTGGGTGCTCAACGCCTACAACATCATGTTCGCCGTCCTGCTCGTGTCGATGGGACGGCTCGCCGACCAGTTCGGGCGCCGCAGCTTCTTCATCGGCGGCATGACGATCTTCACCGTGGGCTCGTTCCTCTGCGCGATCTCCGGCACGATCGGCGTCCTGATCGGGTTCCGCGTGCTGCAGGCGGTGGGCGCCGCGATCCTGGCCCCGCTGGCCCTGGCCACCACCGCGCTGGTCTTCCCGCCCAAGCAGCGCGGCCTCGGGCTGGCGCTGATGGCGGTGGTGGCGAACACTGCGGCCGCTGTCGGCCCTCCGCTGGGGGGCCTGCTCGTGGAGTACGCGAGCTGGCACTGGATCTTCCTCGTCAACGTGCCGATCGGCGTGGTGGGGGTGGCGCTGGCGCTGCGGGTGATGCCGGAGACCTTCGACCTCACCTCGGAGCGAAACGTCGACTGGTACGGCATGGTGCTGCTGGGCGGCTCGATCTTCTGCCTCACCTACGGCTTGGTGGAGGCGAACTCGCACGGCTGGGGCTCGCCGGAGATCGTCTCCCTTTTCGTGGGGGCGGCCGTGCTCGCGCTGGCGTTCGCCTTCTCGCAGCGGCTGGGGCGCTGGCCGATGCTGGTGCCGTCGCTCCTGCGCAACCGCCAGTTCATGAGCGCGTCGGGGGCGATGACGCTGTTCGCCGTGGCCGTCATGGGCCCGCTGTTCCTGGCGGTGCTCGCCTTCGTGAACATGTGGGGCTACTCGCAGCTCAAGGCCGCGCTCGCGATCGCGCCGATCTCCCTGCTCGGCCTGGTCGTCTCGCCGCTCGTCGGCCGCCGGGCCGACACCGTTCCTCCGCGGCTCATGGCGGTGCCGGCGATGCTGATCATGGGCGTCGGGCTTATCTGGCTCGCCGAGCTGCCGGCGCGTCCGGACTACCTCAGCGTGCTGCCCGCATTGGCTCTGATGGGCATCGGGATGGGCGCGATCTTCCCGAGCGTGAACGTCGGTGGGATGGGCTCGGTCTCCGGGCAGGAGCTGGGGCTCGGGTCGGGGATCGCCAACATGTCGCGCCAGCTCGGCTTCGCGATCGGGGTCGCGGTGCTGGTGGCGGTGTTCACGGGCGTCCTCGACGACCGCACGCCGGCGGCGCGCAACAAGGCCGACACGGTGCTCCAGCAGGCCGGCTACTCGCCGCAGCGCCGCGAGGCGGTGCTGAAGCGCGTCTTCTTCAGCCGATCGGAGCAGGCCTCCGAGCGCGTTCCGCCGCGAAACGACGCCGAGCGCCAGGTCGCCGGCCTGGCGGCGGGGGCGGCGCGCGACGGGTTCGCCGCGGGCTTCAGGGTCGCCGCGCTGTTCCTGCTGCTGGCGGTGCCGTTCGCGTTCGCTCTGCGTCGCCCGCCTGCCGCGGCGCACGCCGCCGCAGGAGCCGCGGACGCCGGGCCACCGGCTGAGGCCGAGGCCGTTCCCGCCACTCAGCGAGCGTGACGCCGGCCGGAATGTCCGACTCGACGGGCATGAAGCCCTGGCTGCGGACTGTCTCCGTGGCGGCGGTCATCCGGATATCTGACCGTCCAGTTCGCGCAAAATAGCCCCGGACCTGCAAGTGAGAGCCGCCGTCGTGGGACATGTGGAGTGGATCGAGTTCGTGCGTGTCGCGCGCATGCCTGTTGCCGGAGAGATAGTCCACGCCTCGGACGTATGGGAGGAGCCGGGCGGCGGCGGCGCGGTGGCGGCGGTCCAGCTCGCCAAGCTGGCCGGCGGTGCCACGCTCTACACGGCCTTCGGCGACGACGAGCTCGGCCACCGCGCCAAGGCGGAGCTCGAGGCGCTCGGGCTCCGGGTCGAAGCCGTGTTCCGGCCCTCGCCGCAGCGGCGGGCGGTGGTGCACGTGGACGATGCGGGTGAGCGCACCATCACCGTGGTCGGCGACCGGATGGGGCCGGGTGGCGACGACCCGCTGCCCTGGGGCGAGCTCGCCGACATCGACGCCGTCTACCTCACCGCGGGCGACGCCGAGGCCGTCCGGCGGGCGCGGGCCGCCAAAATCCTGGTCAGCACGCCTCGCGGACTCGACACGATCGCCGAGGCGCACGTCGAGCTCGACGCGCTCGTGTCGAGCGGGTCCGACGCGGGCGAGCGCTACGAGCGGGGCCAGCTCGAGCCGCTCCCTCGGCTCGTGGTGCGAACAGCCGGTGCCGCCGGCGGCACGTGGGAGCGCGACGGCGAGAGCGGCAGCTACGAGGCCGCGCCGCTTCCCGGCGAGATCCGCGACGCCTACGGCTGCGGCGACAGCTTCGCGGCCGGCCTCACCTTCGGCCTCGGCGCGGAGCTGCCGCTCGACTGGGCGCTGGAGCTGGCTGCGCGCTGCGGCGCCGCGTGCCTGACCGGCCGCGGCCCCTACGCGGGCCAGCTCAGTGAGGCGCCACCTCGCCCTCGATAGGGAGCCCGCGGTCGACCCAGGCGATGATGCCGCCGTCGAGGTTGTAGGCCTCGCGGCCGGCTCCCCGGAAGGCTTGGGTCGCCACTGCGGAGCGCGAGCCGGTGCGGCAGTAGAAGACGATCGGCTCGTCCGGAGCGAGCGAACCGGCCTCGGCGGCAAGGCGGTCCATCACGATGTGGCGGTCGCCGTCGATCCGGCCGGCCTCGTGCTCGTAGTCCTCGCGGATGTCGA
>DASXBA010000152.1:0-2734 GCA_036406475.1 Thermoleophilaceae bacterium
GTCGTCCGCCGCGTCGAGTTCCTCAAGAACAGCCGCACCAACCGGCGCCGCTTCGGCGAGTTCGTCGTCGAGGGCGTCAAGCCGATCGACCAGGCCCGGCGCCACCGCTGGCCCATCCGCTCCTTGATCTACGTCGGCGGCCGTCCCATTTCGTCCTGGGCCCGCGAGACCCTGGCCGCCACCCCCGAGGCGCGGCACGTCGAGATCAGCCCGGCGCTCATGGAGCGCCTTAGCGACAAGCACAACCCGTCCGACCTCGTCGCCGTCGTCGCCATGCCACCCGACGACCCGGCGCGCATCCAAACCCGGCCGAACACCCTCGTCGCCGTGTTCGACCGGCCGTCGAGCCCCGGCAACCTCGGCTCCGTCATCCGCTCCTGCCACGCCCTGGGGGCCGATGGTCTGTTCGTCACCGGCCACGGCACGGACGTCTACAACCCGCAGACGGTGCGGGCGAGCATGGGGTCGCTCTTCGCCCGCCCGCCCGCCCGCGGGGAGCCGAGCGGCCGGCTCGTGGGGCTCGACGCGCACGCGGAGCGCACTCTCGCCGAGGTCGACCCCGAGCCGCCCCTGGTGCTGGCTCTCGGTGCCGAGCGGGAAGGGCTTCCCGCGGAGGTGGAGGAGCGCTTCCGGATTCCGCTCCGCGAGGACGGGCCGGATTCCCTCAACGTGGCGATGGCAGCCACGGTGGCGCTGTACGACGTCGCGCATAGGATGGCCGCTCATGGCTAGGGGCCGGCCACTCGCCATCTTGCGGCCTGGATGCGGCCGCTCGGCGGCACCAGTCGCCACCCGCTCACTCGCGATAGCTTCGGCTATCGCTCCGCTCGCGTGCGGCGCCTGGCATCCGCCGATCAACCGTCCCAGACCGCAATATGTCTCGTGACCGGCCCTGAGGCCCGCTTCGCAGACCTCCGGAAGGAGGCCGAGACTGCGATTGCCGGAGCGAGCAGCGCCGGCGAGCTCGAGGAGCTGCGCGTGCGCTTCCTCGGCCGCAAGTCGGACCTGACGCAGGCGCTGCGCTCGATCGGCGAGCTGCCGCCGGAGGAGCGCGGGCCGGTCGGCAAGGAGGCGAACGAGGTCAAGCGAGCGCTCGAGTCGCTCTTGCAGGAGCGCACCGGGCGGCTGGAGGCGGAGGAGCTCGACACGCGGCTCGCGCAGGACCGCATCGACGTCACCCTGCCCGGCGACCCGCCGCTCCCGGCCGGCCATCTGCACCTCGTGTCGCAGATCCGTCGCGAGCTCGAGGACATCTTCGTCGGGCTCGGCTTCCAGGTTCTGGAGGGCCCCGAGGTCGAGTTCGAGTACTACAACTTCACCGGCCTCAACCACCCGCCGGAGCACCCGGCGCGCTCGCCGCAGGACACCTTCTACCTCAGCGACCACGTGCTGCTGCGGACGCACACCTCGCCGATGCAGGTCCGGGCGATGGAGGCGCAGGAGCCGCCGATCTACGCGGTCGTGCCCGGTCGCGTGTACCGGCCGGACACGCCGGACGCCACCCACGTGCCGATGTTCCACCAGCTCGAGGGGCTGGCGGTGGACGAGGACATCACGCTCGCCGACCTCCAGGGCGTCCTGCTCGAGTTCGCCCGGGCGATGTTCGGGCGCGAGCGCGAGGTTCGCCTGCGCCCCGGCTACTTCCCGTTCACGGAGCCGAGCGTGGAGGTGGACGTGTCCTGCTTCGTCTGCAACGGCTCCGGTTCGGTGGGGAGCGACCGCTGCCCGACCTGCAAGGGCGAGGGCTGGATCGAGATCCTCGGCTCGGGGATGGTCGACCCCAACGTGTTCGAGTACGTGCGCGAGTCCGGCTACGACCCGGAGCGCATCCAGGGCTTCGCCTTCGGCATGGGGATCGAGCGCATCGCGGCGATCAAGCACGGCGTGCCCGACCTGCGGATGCTGTGGGAGAACGACGCTCGTCTGCTGGAGCAATTCGGCGCATGAGGGTCCCGGTCTCCTGGCTCCGCTCCTACTGCGACCCCGGCCTCCCGGCCGAGGAGATCGCGGACGCCCTGACGATGGCCGGCATCAAGCTCGAGCGGCTCCATCGCACCGGAGTGGGCGACCCCGAGGCCTTCGTGGTCGGCAAGGTGCTCGAGGCGGAGCAGCACCCCGACGCTGACCGGCTCACCGTCTGCAAGGTGGACGACGGCTCGGGCGACCCGCGCACGATCGTCTGCGGCGCGCCCAACGTGGCGGCGGGCCAGACCGTGGCGGTGGCCCTGCCGGGGGCGGTGATGCCCGACGGGACCAAGCTCGGCGAGGCCAAGCTCCGCGGCGTCAAGTCGAGCGGGATGATCCTGGCCGAGGACGAGGTCGGGATAGGCGAGGACCACGCCGGGATCATGGTCCTCGCGAACGGCGCCCGGCCGGGGACCCCGCTCCAGGAGCAGCTTCCGATCGCCGACGAGGTGATCGAGATCGAGATCACCCCCAACCGTCCCGACGCGATGGGCGTGTACGGCGTAGCCCGCGACCTGCACGCCGTCACGGCCGCGCCGCTCGCGGAGGACCCGACGGCGGCTGACGCCGAGCCGAGCGGGAGCGACTCCGCCGAGGACCACGCGAGCGTGGAGATCGCCGATCCTGAGATCTGCCTGCGCTTCACCGCGCGGGTGTTCGAGGACGTGAAGATCGGGCCGTCGCCGCTGTGGCTCAAGCAGCGGCTGATGGCGGCCGGGCAGCGCCCGATCTCCAACGTCGTCGACATCACCAACTACGTGATGCTCGC
>DASXBA010000153.1:0-15321 GCA_036406475.1 Thermoleophilaceae bacterium
CGATCGAGCGCGGCATCAAGTACGACGACCCGAACATCGGGATCGAGTGGCCCGCCGGAATCGAGCTCCAGCCCTCCGAGCGCGACGCCGGCGCCCCGCTGCTCGAAGAGGTCGAGGCGGAGCTCCCCTTCACCTACTAGAAGCCGGCGACCTCCAGAGCCTCTGTCCGCTCCGCGAAGGTCTCCGCGCGGACCACCTCGCCCTCCCGCAGGGTCGCCACCTGCCACCAGCGGCCTTCCACCACGGTGTCTGTGCCGGACGGCGCGCCCCGCTGGAGGAGCTCCACGAACACCTTGTCGTCGACCGCCTCGAGGATCTCGGTGGCCTCCATCCTCAGGTCGCCGAAGGTCTCGACCCAGGCCTTGATGAAGCCGATCGCCTGCTCGCCCCGGTACTCGCCGGCGTCCGGCAGCTCGGGGCTGGTGACGAAGACGAAGTCGTCGGAGAACGAATCGACCACGCTGAAGTCCCCGCGGGCGAACGCCTCGTAGATCGTCCGGACGACCTCGACGTTGGCCTCTGACACAGCTAGGCCGCGGCCACGCGCTCGAGCACCGCGGCGTCCACGTCGAAGTTGGCGTGCACCGCCTGCACGTCGTCGTGGTCCTCGAGGTCCTCGATCAGCCGGAGAAGCGTCCCGACGTCCGACTCGTCCACCGGCGTCGTGGTCTTGGGCCGCATCACCAGCTCGGCCGACTGGAGCTCGAGCCCCTCCAGGGCTTCACGAACCGCCGCGAAGTCGGCGGGCTCCGTGATGACCTCCCAGACGTCCTCGTCGAGCGAGACGTCCTCGGCGCCGGCGTCGATCGCGGCGATCAGGTCGTCCTCGCCGTAGCGCCCCGCGTCGAGCACGAGCTCGCCCTTCTTCTCGAACGTCCAGGCAACCGAGCCGGGCTCGCCGAGGTTGCCGCCGCGCGACGTGAACGCGTGGCGGACCTCGGCGCTCGTGCGGTTGCGGTTGTCGGTCAGCGCCTCGACGAGGATCGCGACGCCACCCGGCCCGTAGCCCTCGTAGGTGACGTCCTCGAAGGCCTCGGCGTCGGCGTCGGCGCCCGTCCCCTTGGCGATGGCGCGCTCGATGTTGTCCTTGGGCATCGATGCGTCGCGCGCCTTCTGGATTGCGAGGGCGAGCGCCGGATTCCCGTCCGGATCGCCGCCACCGTCCCGCGCGGCCACCTGAATGGCCCGCGCAAGCTTCGTGAACAGCTTCCCGCGCTTGGCATCAACAGCGCGCTTCTTGTGCTTGATGCTGGCCCACTTCGAATGTCCTGACATGGCCAGCCGAGTCTAGAGCGGAGTGAGTAGACGCTAGTCGCTAGTCGCTAGGAACGGCCGAGCCCACAGCCCTAGCGACTAGCGTCTAACGACTAGCGACTCAAACGCTGAACTTCCCGTCCCGCTGCAGCTCGGTGCCGTCGACCGTGATTGCGCCACCGTTGCGCAGATCACAAACCATGTCCCAATGGACGGCGGAGTCGTTCGTTCCGCCGGACTCGGGGTAGGCCATCCCGATCGCCATGTGGACCGTGCCGCCGATCTTCTCGTCGAGCAGGATCTCCTTGGTGCCGGTTGCGATGCCGTAGTTCGTGCCGATGCCGAGCTCGCCGAGGCGGCGGGCGCCGTCGTCGGAGTCGAGCATCTCGTGGAGGAACTCCTCGCCCTGCTCGGCCGTGGCGTCCACCACCTTGCCGCCCTCGAAGCGGAAGCGCACTCCCGAGACCTCGCGGCCGCCATAGGTCGCCGGGAAGGAGAACGACACCTCTCCCTCGACCGAGTCCTCGATCGGGCCCGTGAAGAACTCGCCGTCGGGCATGTTGTGTTCGCCCACGCACGGGATCCAGGTGCGCTCGGCCACACCGAGCTTGATGTCGGTGCCGGGCGCCGTGATCCGCACCTCTTCCTTCCCCTGGATCCACTCGGTGAGCCGGTTGACCTCGTCGGACTGGCGCTGCCAGGCCGTGAGCGGATCGCCGTCCGTGGCCAGGCAGGCGCCGTAGTAGAAGTCCTCGTACTCGGGCAGCGACATCCCGGCCTCGCTCGCGTAGGCATGGGTCGGGAACAGCGTGAGCGACCAGCGATATTCGCCCGCGGCCGCCCGCTTCATCGAGGTCTCCATCAGCGGCTTGCGCGCCTTCTGTGCCCGCGCCTGGCGCTTCGGGTCGGAGCGGGAGAGCTCGCGCGTGTTGACGTCGGACATGATCGCGATCCGGACGTCCGAGTTCTCCGCGGCCCAGGTGGCCGTCGGCGGGATCCAGTCGAGCTGGTCGTCGGAGGCGAGGCCGTAGAACGCCGCGGCTGCCCCCTCCGTGGTGAGCTGCATGATCGGCCGCCCCCCGGCGCGCAGCACCTCCTCGTACACAGCCTGCACGAGCGGCTCGGCGCTCGTGGTGGACTGGATGATGCAGACATCGCCCTCCTGCACCTTCGTCGAGTAGCGCACGAGGATGGCCGCGAGCGCGTCTATGCGTGGGTCCTTCAACCTCCGTTCCTTCCGTTCGACAGCTCCACGAGCCAGCGGTGCAGGCTGTCGTCGCCGGTCAGCTCCGGGTGAAACGCCACCGCTATGACGTTCCCCTGGCGCACCGCGACAGCGTGTCCATCCAGCTCGGCCAGCACCTCCACCTCGGCCCCGCTTTCCTCGACCCAGGGCGCGCGGATGAACACCGCCCGCAGGGGGCCGAAGCCGTTCAGGTCGAGGTCGGACTCAAAGCTCTGAACTTGACGACCGAACGCGTTCCTGCGGGAGCTCAGGTCGAGCAGGCCCAGGTGCTCGCGGTCGAGCATGATCAGGCCGGCGCAGGTGCCGAGCGTCGGCTTGCCCGAGCGGATCAGCTCACGGAGCGGCTCCGCCAGCTCCTCGCGCTCGATGCCGATCGTCATCGTGGTGGATTCCCCTCCTGGGATCACGAGCCCGTCCAACCCTTCCAGATCCTCGCGGGTCCGGACAGCACGAGCTTCTGCTCCAAGACGCTCGAGAACCTTGGCGTGGGCCTCGAAGTCGCCCTGGAGCGCCAGTACCCCAATTGTCGTCTCGGGCTCCTTCACGAGGGGAGCATGGTAGCCAGGGGCGGGACCCTCCCGCCTGGTTACCAGCCGCGCTGCTGGAGAAGCCCGCCGGACTCCTCGAGCGAGGAGATCTCGAGCCCCTGCATCGGCTCGCCGAGCTCACGCGACGCCGCCGCCACGCGCTCGGCGTCCTCGTAATGGGTGGTCGCCTCGACGATGGCCCGGGCGCGGCGCTCGGGATCGGACGACTTGAAGATCCCCGAGCCCACGAAGTTGCCCTCGGCGCCGAGCTGCATCATCAGCGCCGCGTCGGCGGGGGTGGCGATGCCGCCGGCGCAGAAGAGCACGACGGGGAGCTTGCCCTGCTGCGCGACCTGCTGCACCAGGTCGAGCGGCGACTGGAGCTCCTTTGCCGCCGTCGGCAGCTCGGACTCGTCGAGCGTGCCCAGCCGCTTGATCTCGCCGGTGATCAGCCGGATGTGGCGGACCGCCTCGACCACGTTGCCGGTGCCGGCCTCTCCCTTGGAGCGGATCATCGCGGCGCCCTCGGCGATGCGACGGAGCGCCTCGCCCAGATTCGTGGCACCGCAGACGAACGGCACCTTGAACGGCCACTTGTCGATGTGGTTGGCCTCGTCGGCGGGCGTCAGCACCTCGGACTCGTCGATGTAGTCCACCTCGAGCGCCTCGAGCACCTGGGCCTCCGCGAAATGGCCGATCCGCGCCTTGGCCATCACCGGGATGGTCACCGCGCTCTTGATCTCCTCGATCTTGGTGGGGTCCGCCATGCGCGCCACGCCGCCATCGGCGCGGATGTCCGCGGGCACCCGCTCGAGCGCCATCACCGCGGCGGCGCCGGCCTGCTCGGCGATCCTGGCCTGCTCGGCGCTGACCACGTCCATGATCACGCCGCCCTTGAGCATCTCGGCCAGGCCGGCCTTTACGCGGAAGGTGGCTACGTCCTTCATCAGGCCAGGATGGTAGCCCGCGCCGTCAGGACGCCTAGGTCGTACACCCGGCGTTTGTATCTACTTCAGGCGGAACGCCCTGATGCGATCCGCGTAGGCGGGCTCGTCCAGCGCGTAGATCCCGTAAGCCAGCGCCTGGATCACGCTCAGCAGGGCGCTGTGCGAGCGCACGTAGGCCGGGCTGTTCGACGAGTAGTAGAGCTTGTGGTCGGCGAGCTTGGCGATCTCGGAGAGGGTCGCGTCGGAGATCGCGATCGTCGCCGCGCGCCGGTTGCGGGCGAGCTTCAGGGCTCGCACCACGAGCGGATGCGGCCGGCCGGCGGAGAAGCCCACCAGCACGGTCTTGTCGTCGACCCTGCCGAGGCGCGCGAGTCCCTCCTGGCTCGGGCTCGCAACCACCTCCGCGCGCAGGTCGAGCAGCATCAGCAGGTGGCGAAGGTAGCTCGCGAAGAAGGCCATCTGGTCGGTGCCGCAGAGGACGATCCGCTCGGCTCCCGAGATCAGCTCCGCGGAGGCCGCCACCTCGTCGCGGTCGACCTTGCGCGCCGTCTCCTCCATGTTCGCGTGGTCGGCGGCGAGCGCCGCCTCGAACTCGGTCTGGTCGATCGGGAACAGCGGGGCTCCGGCCGGCTCGACTCCTCCGCCCAGCTCGCGCGCGCGCCGGTATTCGTCGCGCGCCGCGGCCTGGAGCTCCGGGAAGCCCTCGAAGCCGAGCGCCTGCGCGAAGCGCACCACCGTCGACGACGAGGTGTTGGCGCGCCGGGCCAGCTCCTCCGCCGTGTGGAACGCAGCCTCCTCGAGGTGGTCGACGATGTACTGGCCGACGTCCTTCTGCGAGCGCGAGAACTCGTCGAAACGTTGGCGGATCTCCTCGGAGACGGTGAGCGCGGTTGTGGTCGAGCGGGTCACGGCCAAGGGATTCGCTTGAGCGGGGCGAGTTCCTTCCGCGCCGAGGTGTGACGCCGCTGCCTGCGGGCATAAGGGCGCTGCGATGACATCCGAACGAGCGCAGGCATACGGGCGGCTGATGCGAAGGCTGCGGTCGTCCGGCAGGTCGGAGCTACTGCCGCACGAGGAGGAGCAGATCCGCGAGGCCGCGGACGCGCTCCTGTTCTCGGACGGCGACCGGGACGACGAGCACACGCTCGACTCGCTCGCCTGCGCTGTGAGGCTGATCGAGGCGCTCGTGCGGGTGGGCCGCTGGCACGAAGCGCCCGCTCAGATGATGCTGCGCGACCTTCAGGCCTGCGGGCCGCTGGCGCCGGTGTCCTGAGCCGCGAAGCGGCGGTCGCTCGCGACCACGGCGTCGAGGGTGCGCCGGTCCTCGACCTGGCTCGCGGCACGGCACGACGGGCAGCTCACGGCGACGTGCCGGCCGAGCGCCCAGAAGTACGCCCTTGCGCCCATCGTCGTCGCCGCCCCGCACGCCGGGCACTGCAGCTGAACGTGATCCTCGTCCCAGTCGATCGGCCGCATTTCGCGACCCCCTCCCGCCTCTGCCGGACAGTCACGCGATCTTAGCTCAGCGCAGCTCGTCCGAGCCGGCGTCTCGCGCCTTGCCCCGCGGCCGCCGCTGGCGGTCGATGTCGTCGCCGAGGTTGGAGTAGGCGGCGGACACCCGGTCGACGGCCGCGCCGCCGGTCAGGTGGTAGTCGAAGCCGGGCCCGTCGATCGCCCTCCGGAACGGCATCGCGCCGCCGTTGAGGCTGCGGTCGGTGGAGTTGCAGGTGCCGTTCTGGAAGACGTTGGCGCGGTAGACGACGCCGCCGTAGCAGCCGCCGGGGTCCTTCGCGAGGTTGCCGATCACGCGCACTCCCGAGTAACTCGGTCCCGGCGCGCCGTCGTTGAGGTTGATGTGCGTGTTGATCGAGTTGTGGCGGATCAACACGTTGCGCCACGGCCCGCCGCCGGAGAACTCCACGGCGCGTGAGCTGTTGACGCGGCCCGCCGGATCCGTCGGCGCCGCGAACCAGTTGTTCTCGAGCGTCACGTTCGAGATGTCGCCGTTGAACGGCTGGAAGAAGATGTCGAAGATCGAGCAGTTCCTGAACCTGGAGTTGCGGACGGTGATGTTCCGGCCCGCACCGACGATCAGGCACTCGATGTGGCAGGCATCCAGGTCGTAGGACTGGATGTCGTGGAAGTTGACGCCGTCGATGAGGATGTTCGAGGGCATCGTCGGCGCGTTCTTGCGGATGCCGTTGTTGCTGCCGCCATAGGGGCCGCCGCAGTCGCTCGCCGGCCCGTAGTCGCCGCCGAGCACGCGCACGTTGGTGGCCGAGTCGATCGTGAAGTTGCGCCCGTTCATCCCCGCGAAGGTCACGTCGTCGACCGGGACCGGGCCGTCGTAGGGCACGTCGGTGTCATTGGCGCTCATGCCGTAGAAGGCGATGTGCGAGCCGTAGTCGCGGATGTTCCCCTGGACGACGACGTGCGCGCCACGCGCGGGCACCAGATAGACGTCAGCGGGCGACGTCTTGGCCGGGTCGTGCCGGATCGTCTGCTCCGGATAGGCGCCGCCGGCGACCTCCACGGGATAGCCGGGCGCGGCCTGGCGATAGCCGCGGTCGAAGGAGCGGCAGGGAAGGGCGCGGGTGCAGGGCCCGAGGTCGTTGCCCAGCGGGCTGAGGAACACCCGCGGTGTCGGCAGCTTGGGCAGCTGGGGGAAGGGCGCGACGGCCGCGGGCCGGTGGCGCACGCGCACCTTGCGGCGGACACAGCGGTGGCGGCGGCAGGCGCGCACGAGCACCCGCTTGCGGGTCGTCCGGCAGCGGCGTGCATGGCGCTTGGCGGCGCGACGCAGCCTGATGCGGAAGCTGTGCCTGCCCCGAAGCCGGCGACTGCCGCAGTTACCGCGGTAGGCGGTCCGCACAGAGGTGGCGTGTCGCACCCGGCCGGTCACGAGCACGCTCTTGCCGCTGGCGCTGATCGTGGCCTTCAGATGGCTCAGCTTCGGGCGCGCGGCGAGAGCCGGCGGCGCGAGCAGTGCGGCGAGCACGCCAAGGCATCCGATCCCGACGAGAGTTCGCTTCGCGATCTCTCAGAAGCTACTGCCTGGCGTCAGGGCTCGCGCCGGATCACGAGGACGGCCACGTCGTCGCGTTGCTCGGTGTCCTGGAACTCGAGCAGGCGCTTGTCGATGCGCTCGACGAGCTCGGCGGCGCTGCACGACACCGAGTCCGCGAGCAGCTCGCGAAAGCGCAGGTCGCCGAAGTGCTCGCGGCCCGGGCCGACGGTGTCGAGCACGCCGTCGCTGTAGAGCACGAGCGAGTCGCCCGGCTCGAGCTGCGCCCGCTCGACGGGCCAGGTCATGTCGTTGTCGAGCCCCAGGAGGGGCCCCGTGGCGCCCACCTCCTCCACGCCGGACGAGCTGAGGCGGTAGGGCAGCGGGTGCCCGGCAGAGCGGATCTCGACCTCGGATCCGGTCAGCCGTAGCGACGCGAGCGTGCAGAGCGGCAGCCCCGGCAGGGCCACGAGCGCCTCGTTCACGCGATCGATCGCCTCATCGACCCCGCCGGTGAACTGCGCCACCGAGATCATCGTGTAGCGGGCACGCGCGGTCAGCGCCGCGGCGGCCGCGCCCTTGCCGGTCACGTCGCCGATGAAGGCGAGCCACTCGTCGCCGAGCGGGATCACGTCGTAGAAGTCGCCGCCCACCTCGTTCGCGCTTCCCGCCGCGCGGAAGAGCACGGCGGTCTCATAGCCCGGCGGCGCGGCGAGCGAAGTCGGCAGCAGGCCCTGCTGGAGCGTCCGCGCGATCGTCTCGCGCTCGGTGAACAGGCGCGAGTTCTCGATCGCCGTCACCGCGCGCCGGGCCAGCTCCTCCGCCGTGCTCAGGTCCTTCTCCGAGAACCTCCGGGGCGGCCCGAGCACGAAGCTCATCGTGCCGAGGATGTGGTCGCCGAAGCGCAGCGGGACGATCAGGACGGAGTTGAGCCCGAGCCCGCGGAGGATCTCCAGGTGCTCGTCGTCCTGCGCCGCCGCGACGAGCATCTCGTCGGGTATCTCCCGGACCACCTCCGACTGGCCGGTGCGCAGCACGCGCGCCATCCCGTCGTCGGTCCCGGGATCGACCGGGTAGCGCTCCCGCAACTGTCGGCCGAGCGCGACCTTCTCCGGGTCGACGTGGGCGATCGCCACGAGCTCGATCTGCCCCGCGGGGGAGATCAGGTCGACGCCGCACCAGTCGGCGAAGTCGGGCACAGCGAGCTGGGCCACGTGCTGGAGCGTGCGCTGGTAGTCGAGTGAGGTGGCGAGGGCGGAGCTGGCGTCCGACAGGAGCTGCGCCGCGGACTCCGCCTCCTTGACCTCGGTCACGTCCTCGCTGACGTTCACCGCGGCCACGATGCGGCCGTCCTCGTCGCGGAGCGGCTCGGCCTTGATACGGATCCAGCGGCGGATGCCGAGAGCCGTGTCCACGCTCTGCACGAGGATCTCGCCCCCCTCCCCCTCCGCGAACACGCGCCGCCCCGGCAGCGCGTCGAGGTCGACCGGATGGCCGTGCTCGTCGTACATGTGGAAGCGCTCCTTCCACGCACCCGGCTCCGCGTCCACGATCTCGTCGGTGGACTGCCCACCCATGAGCGTGCGCGTCGCCTCGTTGACGTACACGAGCTTGGCGTCAGCGTCGTGGATCGTCACCGAGTCGGCCAGGTTGTCGAGCGCCAAGCGCAGCAGCTCGCTGCTGGGTGCCCCCACCCCGAGTTCCGCTGAGTCCTTCTCGACCAGGTGAACGAGTTTATTCTCCCGGACTTCGCCAATGGCAGGCCTGGACGGAAAGACACTGTTCGTGAGCGGCGGGAGCCGGGGGATCGGTCTCGCGATCGCGCTCCGCGCCGCCCGCGACGGCGCGAACGTGGCGCTGATCGCCAAGACGACCGAGCCCCACCCCAAGCTCGAGGGGACGATCTTCACGGCCGCCGAGGAGATCGAGAAGGCGGGCGGCCAGGCGCTGCCGATCGCCGGCGACATCCGCGACGAGGAATCGGTCGCCGCGGCCGTGGCCCAGGCCGCGGACCGCTTCGGCGGCATCGACGCGGTTGTCAACAACGCCAGCGCGATCAACATCGCCGGCACCGAGGCGCTCGAGATGAAGCGCTACGACCTGATGCAGGACATCAACACGCGCGGCACCTTCCTCGTCTCCAAGACCTGCATCCCGCACCTGAAGCAGGCCGGGAACCCGCACATCCTCACGCTCTCGCCGCCGCTGTCGCTGGACCCCAAGTGGTTCCGCAACCACGTCGGCTACACGATCGCCAAGTACGGGATGAGCATGTGCGTGCTCGGCATGGCGGAGGAGTTCCGCGACGAAGGCATAGCGGTGAACGCGCTCTGGCCGCGCACGATCATCGCCACGGCCGCGGTCCAGAACCTGCTCGGCGGGGACGAGGCGATGAAGCGCTCCCGCAGGCCCGAGATCATCGCCGACGCGGCCCACGCGATCCTGAGCCGGCCGAGCCGCGAGGCCACCGGCAACTTCTACATAGACGACGAGGTCCTGGCCGAAGAGGGCGTCGACGACCTGTCGGCCTACGCCTACGGCGAGGGCGAGCTGGCGCTGGACCTGTTCCTGGACGGCTGGGACTAGCAGCCCGCTCCGCCGAACGTCCCTGAGTACCCCCTATAGGCGGTCGCGAGGGACGTTCACCGCGGGGCTGGGGGTCGGGGGGGACTAGCCCAGCTCGAGTTCGCCGCGGTAGCCCTCGAGCCGGCGCACCAGCTCGTGCGGGCGGCTCAGCGCTACGCAGTGGCCGCCGCCGATCTCGTCGGGCTCGATGCCGAGGCGCTCGCGCACGACGCCGCGCAGCCAGTTCGCCGGGAACATCCGGTCGTCGCGGCAGAGCAGGTACCTGGTCGGCGTTGCCGGCCAGGCTTCGAGCGGCCAGGGCTCGCGGCCCGGGGCATCGGACTGGCCGCGCTCCCTGCTCCGGGCCTCGGCCGCCAGGGCCTCGGGAACGTCGTGGTAGAAGAGGTCTCCCTCGGTCGCGCCGGGGCCGGGATAGCCGGTGTTGGGCCACCAGTCGTCGCCCTTCTCGCCCGGCAGCGGGACCATCCCGGCCACGAGCACCATCAGCTCGACCGGCAGGCGGTCGCAGACGAGCGGTGCGGTGAAGCCGCCGAGGGACTGGGCCACGACGACCAGCTCCCTCCGCGCGCCGATCGCCTCGACCACCACGTCCGCGTACGCCGGGAACCCGGCCGACTCGTCCTCGCAGGGCAGGTCCATCGCGACCACGTCATGGCCGCGCTCCCGCAGCTCCGGCTCCACGAGATGCCAGTAGAAGGCGCTGTCGCCGCCCCCGTGGATGAGGACGTAGGTGGCCACGCTAGAGCGGCTCGGTCCACACGAGCGCCGAGCCGTCGAGCACGACAGTGCCCTCCTGGTTCGTGATCGTCGTGCGCAGCTTCGTGAGCGGCTTGTCCTCGCGTGCCTCGAGCACCTCGACCTCGGCCGTAATCTCGTCGCCGGGCCGGACCGGCGCGTTGAAGTCCCAGTCGACGTGCAGGAAGACGCTGCCCGGACCCGGCAGGTCCTCTGCCACCACGGCGTTCAGCAGGCCGGAGGTGATCCCGCCCTGGACGATGATCCCGCCGAAGCGCGAGCGTCCGGCAGCTTCGGAGTCGTAGTGCAGGGGGTTGCGGTCGCCGGTGATCTCGGTGAACAGCTCGATGTCACGGGCGCTGATCGTGCGGGTCCGCGAGGCCTTGTCGCCCACGGCGCGTTGGGTCATTCGCGCAGGCTAATCGCCACGCAGCAGCGACCCGGTGCCGGGTCGAGCGAGCAAACGAGTTCGTCGTCGGCCAGGCCTTCGAGGAGGCCGTCCACGAAGGCGAGGTTCATGCCGCATACGAGGTCCGTGTGCTCGGCCGCCAGCCGGTGGAACGGGCAGTTGCGGAGGCGGATCGTGCCGTCCTCGTCCTCGTAGGGCTCGTAGCCGCGGGCCGCCAGCGCGGCGCGGAGCGTGCGGCTCCGCTCGCCCAGCTCGCGGCCGCTGTCCCTCGCGGTGTCCTGCACGGCCTCCGCGACCTTTCCGGTCGCGTCGGCCTCGGCGGCGTCGGCGAACATCTCCGCCGCGAACTCGTAGTCGCGGGCGGGGACCGTGGCGGCGAACTCCGCGTCCGCCGCCGCGTAGAGCTTGGCCGGGCGGCCCGCGCCGGGGCCGGAGCGGCCCTCGGGCCGCGCGTAGCTCGTCTCGAGGAAGCCCTCCTCGGCGAGCTTGTCGAGGTGGTAGGCGGCCAGCGAGCGTCCGATGCGGAGCTGCCTGGCGGCCTCGTCGCGCCCGACCGGCCGCCGCTTTGACCGCACCAGCTCGTACAGCCGCCGCCGCAGCGGGTCGTCGAGTGTCGCGATGCGGTTGATCTCGTCCTTCATGCGCTCCAGTCTAACGCCAATTCATATTGACAAAAGAGTGGATGGCCGCTACGTTGCAACAAGATCTATTGTTTTTAGAAAGGAGCCGCCATATGTCGTCTATAGCTCTCGGTCGTCGCAGCACCTCCAGTTCCCAGGCAACTGAGCGGAACTGGAGCGACGCCCGCTTCCAGGCCTTCGCGATCCTGTGGATCGGCTTCACCGTCGCGCCGATCCTGTTCGGGCTCGACAAGTTCTTCGACGTGCTCGTCGACTGGCCGAAGTACCTCGCCCCCTGGGTCAACGACATCGCGCCGGGGAGCGGGAGCGCCTTCATGCACGTGGTCGGCGTGGTGGAGATCGTGGCCGGGCTGGCCGTCGCGCTCAAGCCCCGCTACGGCGCCTACGTCGTCGCGGCCTGGCTTGGCGGGATCATCGTCAACCTCCTCAGCTACTCCGGCTACTACGACGTCGCTCTGCGCGACTTCGGGCTGCTGCTCGGCGCGCTCGCGCTCGCGCGGCTGGCTGCCGTCTACGACCGATGAGCTCCCTCGAGCGACTACGGCGGGCGGGGGTGTCGATCTGGCTCGACACCCTCTCCCGCGAGCTCCTCGAGAGCGGCGAGTTCGAGCGCTACGTCCACGACTACGGCGTGACCGGCGCAACCTCGAACCCGACGATCTTCGAGCGCGCGATCGCTGGGTCGGACCGCTACGACGCACAGCTCCGCGGCTGGACCGAATCCCCGCGGATGGCGTTCTTCGACCTCGCGCTGGACGACGTGGCGACGGCGGCGGAGCTGCTGCGGCCCGCATACGCGTTGAGCGCGGGGCGGGACGGCTACGTCTCGTTCCAGACGACGCCCGACCTGGCGGATGACGCCGCGGGACTCGTGGACCAGGGCCTCGCCCTGTGGCGGCGGCTGGCGCTGCCCAACGTGATGATCAAGGTGCCGGCCAGCGACGCCGGAGTGACCGCGACGGAGCGGCTCACCCTGCTCGGCGTGAACGTCAACGTGACCCTGCTGTTCTCGGCCGAGCGCTACGAGCAGGTGATCGGCGCCTACATGCGGGGGCTGGAGCAGCGCGTCGCCAGGAAGCTGCCGATCGACGGCATCGCCTCGGTGGCATCGTTCTTCGTCTCGCGCATCGACTCGAAGGCGGACCCCCTGCTCCCGCTCGACTCGCCCCTGCGCGGCAGACTGGCCATCGCGAACGCGCGGCGCGCGTACGCCCTCTACAAGCGCCGCTTCGGCGGCGCCCGCTGGCACCGGGTCGAGGCCGCCGGCGGCCGCCCGCAGCGCCCGCTCTGGGCGAGCACCGGCACCAAGGACCCCTCCTACCGGGACGTGCTCTACGTCGAGGAGCTGGTCACGCGCGGCGCCGTCAACACGATGCCGCTCGACACCCTGGAGGCGTTTGCCCGCCACGGCGAGCCCCATGTCGCACCGGCGGGCGGCTTCGAGGACGTGCTCGCTCGGGCCGCGGAAGCCGGCGTCGACCTCGACCGCATAGCCGCCGAGCTGGAGGGTGAGGGGATCGACGCCTTCGCGGCGTCGTACGAGCGGCTGCTCGAGGCGATCGCCTCACGGACGGACGAGCTCGCCCTGGCGGCCTAGCGAGCGGCCCGGGTCGCCGGCGACGCGGCGAACGTCCCGCGCTACCCCCTATAGGCGGCACTCCGGGACGTTCGGCGCTAGCGCGCGGGCGCCGGCTCGGGCGGCGGCTGCGCGTCCACCGGCGGCACGGCCTCGCCCTCGGTCCCCACGTGCGGGATCCACTCGAGCCAGCTCGGCAGGTACCAGTTCCAGTCCCCCAGGACCCGCATGGAGGCGGGCAGGAGAACGCCGCGCACGATCGTCGCGTCGATCAGCACCGCCACCGCAAGGCCGAGCCCCATCTCCTTGAAGTCGAGGAAGCTCAGGGTCATGAAGACCCCGAAGACGAACACCATGACGATCGCCGCGCTCGTCACCGTCCCCGCGGTGGTCGCGATCCCGTGCCGCACCGCCTCCGTCGTGCTCATGCCGCCCAGGTACGACTCGCGCACGCGCGACAGGATGAACACGTGGTAGTCCATCGACAGCCCGAAGAGGATCACGAACAGGAACAGCGGCAGCCATGAGGTAACGCCGCCGTTCGAGTGGAAGTCCAGGACGCCCTCGCCGTGCCCGTCCTGGAAGACGAGTACGAGGATCCCGTAGGCGGCGCCCACCGAGAGCAGGTTGAGCACGATCGCCTTGATCGGGATCACGATCGAGCGGAACGTGAACAGCATCAACAGGAACGCCAGCGAGAAGACGAACGCGAAGATCAGCGGCAGGCGGTCGCTCAGCTGATTGCGGAAGTCGAGCGACGAGGCCGCGTTGCCGGTCACCTGCGCGCTCGCTCCGTCCACCCTCCCAACGGTGGCGGGAATGACGTCGTTGCGGATGTCGTTGACCGCCGCCGTAGACGTGCCGTCGTTGCCGTTGCCACGTGTCGGGATCGAGACGAGCGCGACCTTGTCGTCCTTGCTGTAGGTCACCTCCGCCCCGGGCAGCGCGTTCTTGTTCCGCTCGGCCTGCCTGACGAGCGCGGCGATGGCCTGGGCCGTGGCGCCCTGCCGGACATTGCCACCCTTGACCGCGACATCGACGGTCACGGCCTCCGCGGGGAACGCCGCCCGCAGCCGGTTGTAGGTCTTGATCACCTGGAGGTTCTGCGGCAGGTCGTCGGTGCTCGTCTGGACGATGTTGATCGACAACGCCGGGATGGCCAGGGCGATGAGGAGGCCGCCGGCCAGGACGATCGCAAGCCAGGGGCGGCGCATGACCCGGTCCACCAGTGCCGACCAGAAACGCGACTGGCCGGCGCGGCGGCGGCGGCCGATCACCGGGATCCTGCCCTTGTCCACGCGATCGCCGAGCCACGCCAGGACCGCCGGGAGCACGGTGAGCGAGGCGACGATCGCGATCGCCACCACCAGGATCGTCCCCTGGCCGAACGAGAAGAACGTCTTGTCGCCGCTCAGGAACATCCCGGCCATCGCGGCCATCACCGTGAGTCCCGAGATCATCACCGCGCGGCCCGAGGTGGCCGCCGCCACCTCGAGCGCCGAGCGCTCGCTGCGACCGGCGGCGCGCTCCTCGCGCTCGCGACGGAGATAGAAGAGCGAGTAGTCGACCGACACCGCCAGGCCGATCAGCAGGATCACCGACGACAGGTTGCTGTCGATCGGCGAGAGCTGGCTCGGAATGTTGACTAGACCGAGAGCCGCCATCACAACAGTGATCCCGAGGAGTAGCGGCACGAGCGCCGCCACGAGCGAGCCGAAGGCGAGCACCAGAATCAGCAGGGTGATCGGGAGCGAGATCGTCTCCGCCTTGCTCAGATCGGACTCGAAGGTGTCGTTCAGCTCCTTTTGCGAGCTGACGCTGCCGAACTGCTCGACGATCATGTTCGGGTGACGGGCCTGGACGTCCTTGACCGCGTCCTGCGACGGCTCGATCCGGTCCTGGGCCTCGAGCGAGTCCCCGGTGATCTGGAAGTCGACGAGCGCGGAATGGCCGTCGTCGGAGACCGGCGCCTCACCCGCGAGCGGCGAGACGACGTGCTTCACGTGCTTCGCGAAGAAGAGCTTGGCGCTCACCTCGTCGACCGCGTCCCGGAACTCGGGGTCCGTGGTGGTGAGCTTCTTGCTCTGGATCAGGACGTGCTCGTCGTTGGGCCGGAGGCCCGCGCCGTACAGGGTGTGCTCCGCCTTGCCCGCCTCGCCGGAGAACTGGTCGGCGCCGTGGATCGTGTTGGCGCCGACGGCATTGCCGATGAACACGGCCACGACCACGAACGCGAGCCAGCCCCAGATCGCCTTCTTCCGGTGATTGGCGCTCCAGTGCCCCATGCGTGAGGCAACGCTCGGCGTTTGTGCCTTGTCCTCACTCCGGGGTCCAGGGTCGGAGCGGGCCATCCGCAAGTCCTAACGTCGGGGTACTAGGGCGACCCTCCCAAATGC
>DASXBA010000154.1:0-2599 GCA_036406475.1 Thermoleophilaceae bacterium
GGCCCAGCGCGATCCGGTACTCGGCCCGCAGGAAGACGAGCCGGTCGCTCTGCACCCGGTAGAGCGCGTTCAGCCGGTTGAGCTTGACCTCGCGCAGCCGCAGCTCGTGCTCGAGCGGGCCGAGACGCGAGGAGACGTCGCCGACCTGCTGTTCCAGCCCGCGGATCCGCCCGGAGACGTCGTCGATCTCCCCCTGGAGCGACGCTTCCTTCTCCTGCGCGTCGGCCACGCGGGCCTGGAGGGCGGCGATCCTCGCGTCGACCGACTGCTTCCGCTCGACGTTGTCGGCGCCGGCGGGCGCTGCGACGACGAGCAGGGCGACCAGGCCGAGGGCGAGGCGGCGCATCCTGCTGGTTTCGGCGGCGGCCCGGGCGCCCCTGCCCGCCCGGCGGGGCTAGTCGGAGTGCTCTGGAGGCTGCGGCTCGGGGACGATCACCGGGCCGGGCGGCTCGTGCGGAACGGGCTCCGGCTCGGGGACGATCACCGGGCCGGGCGGCTCGGAGGGCGCCGGGGACGGCTCCGGCACCGGAACGGGCACCTGCTCGGGGACGGCGGTCTCGGACGTGCGCATCTGACGCGGTCTTCCCCGGTCGAGCGCTTTCAACGCCTCCGCCGCATCCCGGCGCAGGTCGCCGACGAGGTTGCGGTAGTCCTCGTCCGAGATCTTTCCCGTCCGGTGGTCGAACTCCAGCTCCTTGAGCGCGGCCAGCGCGCGGTCGCGCTGCTCCTCGAGGGCGAGGCGCTCGGGCGGCGGCTCGTCCGGGAGCGCGTCCGGCTCCCGGCCGAGGAAGGGGCGCGCGACGAACCAGACGGCGGCAACCGCCAGCAGGGCGCCGATCACGAGCGCGGCGGTGAGCACTAGATGGTTGACCGGTAATCCACGTGGCTGTGGGGAGGGCATGCACCAAGCAGTGGGGCCGACTCGACCGGTGGCAAGGCTGGTGAGCCTTGGCGCCGGGCGAGGCGGCCGCAATGCGCCGTGCGCCGGCCCCCATCCGCGGCTGCGTGGATTTGCCGGTCAATCATCTAGGTCCGAGGCTTGGGGGCGAGGCGGCCGTAGCGGATCGCGAGCCGCCTCTCCTCGCGTGCGTCGGGCCAGAGGGTGATCACCGAGCCGAGCACGAACACGAGGCCGGCGAGCCAGATCATGTTCACGAGCGGGTTGATGATCGCTTTGAAGTCGATCGTCCCGTTGCCGTTGACCTGCTCGGTGATCAGGAAGAGGTCCTCGCCGGTCAGCCAGTCCGAGCGGATCGCGACCTCGTTCGAGACCTGCTGCTCGACCGGATAGTCGTTCTTGCCCGGGTGCATCACCGCGATCCGGGAGCCGCCGCGGTAGACGTCGATGGTCGCGCGCTCCTCGACCGCGTTCGCCGAGCGCGCGCTCGTCAGGCCGCGGTAGACGAGCGTGTAATCGCGCACCTTCAGTGACTGGCCTGCGCTCAGGCGGGCGCTCCGCGACGTGTCGTAGGCGCTGGAGCCGGCGATGCCGATCGCCAGCAGCACGATCGCCGCGTGGACGACGTAGCCGCCGTACCGGCGGCGATTGCGCCCGACCAGCGAGGCCAGGGCACGTGGAACCGGCTCGCCCGACAGCGCGCGGCGGGCGGCCGTCCCGCGGGCGAACTCGAGCACGATCGTCGCTGCCACGAACGCGGAGAACGTGTAGGCGATCAGGCCCGGTAGCGACGATCCGGCTCCCAGGACGAGGAGCAGGATCCCGACCGCGAGCGCGAACGCGGTTGGCCAGAAGAACACGCGCTTCAACGACGAGAGCGACGCGCGCCGCCAGGCGATCAGCGGGCCGATGCCCATCAGCAGGAGCAGCGGCAGGCCGAACACCCGCAGGAAGAAGTCGTACCAGGGCCGGCCGACCGTCACCGCCTCGCCTGTCAGCGCCTCCCGGAGGATCGGGTACGTGACGCCCCAGAGGATGGTCAGGCAGAGGGCGATGAGCAGCAGGTTGTTGTAGAGGAAGGTCGCCTCCCGGGAGACGAGCGACTCCAACCTCGTCTTCGAGCGGAGCAGCGGCAGCCGCCAGAAGAGGAGCACGAGCGAGGAAACGGTGACGAAGCAGATGAACCCGAGGAACCACGGCCCGATCGAGCCCTCCGTGAACGAGTGGATCGAGTTGAGCACGCCCGAGCGGGTCAGGAACGTCCCGAACAGCGAGAGCGAGAACGCGAGCATGACCAGCAGCATGTTCCAGACCTTCAGCATCCCCTTCTTCTCCTGCACCATCACCGAGTGCAGGAAGGCGGTCGCCGCCAGCCACGGCATCAGGGCCGCATTCTCGACGGGATCCCAGGCGTAGTACCCGCCCCAGCCCACCTCCTCGTAGGCCCACTTCGCCCCGAGCAGCTGGCCGACGCCGAGGAACATCCACGCGACCAGCGTCCAGCGGCGGGTGGCGACGATCCACCGCTCGTCGGTGCGGCCGGAGAGCAGCGCGCCGACCGCGAACGCGAACGGCACGGTGAGGCCGACGTAGCCGAGGTACAGCATCGGCGGGTGGATCTGGAAGTACGGGCTCTGCAGGCTGGAGTTCAGCCCGGCGCCGTCCACACCGGCGAGCTGCGTGTGGAACGGGCTGGCCACG
>DASXBA010000155.1:0-4666 GCA_036406475.1 Thermoleophilaceae bacterium
CCGGGTCATCAACCGGAACAACCGGCTGAAGAGGCTGCTCGACCTGGGTGCGCCCGAGATCATCGTCAACAACGAGAAGCGGATGCTGCAGGAGGCCGTCGACGCGCTGTTCGACAACGGCCGCCGCGGCCGCCCGGTCACGGGCCCCGGCAACCGCCCGCTCAAGTCGCTCAGCGACATGCTCAAGGGCAAGCAGGGCCGCTTCCGGCAGAACCTGCTCGGCAAGCGCGTGGACTACTCGGGCCGCTCGGTGATCGTCGCCGGGCCGAACCTGAGGATCCACCAGGCCGGCCTGCCCAAGCTGATGGCCCTCGAGCTGTTCAAGCCGTTCATCATGGCCCGGCTCGTCGAGCGCAAGTCGGTGCAGAACATCAAGGCGGCCAAGAAGATGGTCGACTCGATGATTCCCGAGGTCTGGGACGTCCTCGAAGAGGTCATCCAGGAGCACCCGGTGCTGCTCAACCGCGCGCCGACCCTCCACCGCCTCGGCCTCCAGGCGTTCGAGCCGGTGCTGGTGGAGGGCAAGGCCATTCAGGTCCACCCGCTCGTCTGCCACGCCTTCAACGCCGACTTCGACGGCGACCAGATGGCGGTCCACGTGCCGCTGTCTGCGGAGGCGCAGGCGGAGGCGCGGATCCTGATGCTGTCGGCGAACAACATCCTCTCGCCGGCGCACGGCTCGCCGCTCGCCACGCCCACGCAGGACATGGTGCTCGGCGCCTACTACCTCACCTACGGGCCCGACCAGGACGAGCTGGCCGGCCTCGAGGAGACGCTGTTCGCCGGCAAGTGGGACGAGAAGAAGCTGGGCACCCGCCCGCACGTGTTCCGTTCGGCCCAGGAAGCCGAGCTGTCACTGCATGAGGGCAAGGTCCGGCTGCACGACACCGCCGAGTACCGGCGGCGTCACCGCGGCGACCACGTCCTGACGACGGTCGGCCGGATCATCCTCAACGAGCGGATCGAGCGTGCGCTCGAGGAGACGCTCGACGAGGAGTACGACCCGACCACCTACGAGTTCGTCAACCGGCCGCTCAAGAAGCGCGACATGGCCGACGTGATCGAGGATCTCGTCGCCACCCACGGGCCCTACGCCACGGCGCTGGTCCTCGACGCGTTCAAGGAGCTCGGCTTCCACTACGCCACCCAGGCCGGCATCACGATCTCGAAGAACGACGTGGTCGTGCCGCCGCAGAAGGAGCAGATCCTCGACCAGTACGAGAAGCAGGTCGAGGAGATCCAGGACCAGTACGAGACGGGCCTGATCTCGCAGACGGAGCGTCACGACGCGGCCGTCGAGAAGTGGACCAGCGCGACCGAGGAGGTCGGGCAGGCCATGCAGGACAACCTCGACCACCTGAACCCCATCTTCATGATGGCCAACTCGGGTGCTCGCGGCTCCTTCAAGCAGATCCGCCAGCTGGCGGGCATGCGCGGCCTGATGGCCAACCCGAAGGGCGAGATCATCGAGCGCCCGATCAAGGCCAACTTCATGGAGGGCCTGACCGTGCTCGAGTACTTCATCTCGACGCACGGCGCCCGCAAGGGCCTCGCCGACACGGCGCTCCGCACGGCCGACTCGGGCTACCTGACCCGGCGGCTCGTGGACGTCGCCCAGGACGTGATCGTCCGCGAGGAGGACTGCGGCACCAAGGACCACATCGAGATGCCCGTGCATCTCGACGGCCAGGTGAACGACAACCTGCTCGGGCGCTTCGCGGCCAAGGAGTTCAAGACCAAGCGCGGCCGCTCGCTGCTGTCGAAGGGCGATCTCATCACCCAGACCGAGCTCGACGAGCTGGCGGAGACCTTCGCCGACGAGAAGGACTCCATCGTTCCGGTCCGGAGCGTCATGAAGTGCGAGGCCGACGCCGGCGTCTGCCAGCGCTGCTACGGCGTCGCGCCCGCCACGGGCAAGGTCGTGGCGATCGGCGACGCGGTGGGCATCATCGCCGCCCAGTCGATCGGCGAGCCGGGCACGCAGCTGACCCTGCGGACGTTCCACACGGGCGGCGTCGCCGGCGCTGACATCACGCACGGTCTGCCGCGCGTGGTGGAGCTGTTCGAGGCGCGCAAGCCGAAGGGCCTGGCGGAGCTGTCCAAGGTCGAGGGGAAGGTGACCGAGACCGAGGAGACCGACAAGGCCACCAAGGTCGTCATCACCGACTCAAAGGGCGAGGAGCACGCCTACACCCTGCCGCCGCGGGTCCGCCTGCGGGTGTCGAAGGGCGACACGGTGGAGTCGGGCGAGCAGCTCAACGAGGGCTCGGTCTACCCGCACGACCTGCTTGCCTACGCCGGCAAGGCCGACGCGGACCGGCGCACCGCGACCGAGCTGTACCTCATCCGTGAGGTGCAGAAGGTCTACAAGTCGCAGGGCGTCGACATCGACGACAAGCACATCGAGATCATCGTCCGCCAGATGATGAAGAAGGTGCAGGTCGAGCAGAAGGGCGACACGACCTACCTGCCCGGCCAGTACGTCGACCGCAACGAGATGCTGAGGAGCAACGCCGAGCTCAAGAAGAACAAGAAGAACGAGCTGGCGCAGTACAACGAGATCATCCTCGGCATCACCAAGGCGTCGCTGGCCACGGACTCCTTCCTCTCGGCCGCGTCGTTCCAGGAGACCACCAAGGTGCTCACGGACGCCGCGCTCGAGGGCCGGACCGACAAGCTGCTCGGCCTCAAGGAGAACGTGATCATCGGCAAGCTGATCCCGGCCGCCACCGGTCTCAAGCGCTACCGGCGCGTCGAGATCGAGCCGACGGAGCCGATCCGCCGGGCCACGCCCGACGACATCGGCCTCCTCGACGAGACGGAGCTGGCGGCCGAGCTCGGCCTGACCGACTCCGGCGAGATCGAGGGCTTCGGGATCGGCGGCGACGGTGGCGGTGACGGCGAGGGCGCCTTCGGCGACCTGGCCGACCTTCCGGCCGAGGGCGACGGCGACAAGTAGCCCACGCTAGGCCCGCGGCCGCTCGGTCGCGGGCATGAGAGAACCGTCACACAGGCGAGCCAGCGGCCGGCCGCTGCCGTATCCCCCTGAAGTACGGCAATGACCGGCCCAAAGTACGGCGGTTCAGCGGATGTGCGCGAGCCGGCGCGCTCGTACGGTGGGCTCACACGCCAATCGGAAGGAGACTCACATGCAGCTCTACGGAATCCAACGACGCAACGCCTGGGCCAGCGCGGCCGACCTCGAGGCCTCGGCCGAGCGCTCCGCCGCCGAGGGCGACAAGCCCGGCTCCGGAGTGCGCTGGATCCGCAGCTACGTCCTGAGCGAGGAGGGCGGCGAGCTGGGGACCTTCTGCATCTACGAGGGGGAGAGCCCCGAGGCGATTCGCGAGCACGCCAGGGCGTCGGGGATGCAGGCCGACGAGGTCGTGCCGATCGCCGACACCGTCGTCGTGCGGCCGGACCCCGAGCCCGCCAAGGCCTGAAGCCGACGAGACGCCGGCGGCCCTGTCGGTCGCCGGCGTCTCCAGCCTAGACTCGGCCCATGGCGGCGACTCGCAGCGGCTTGATCGGTCGCGAGGCCGAGCGTGAGGCGCTGCGGGAGGCAGTGGAGGCCGCCGGGCACGGGAGCGGCTCGTTCGTGCTCGTCGCGGGCGAGGCTGGGGTAGGCAAGACCCGTCTCGCCGACGACGTGCTGGAGCAGTCGGAGGCGGTCACGCTGCGGGGCGCGGCCGGCCAGGGAGCAGGTGCGCCATACGGCCCCGTGGCCGCGGCCCTGCGCTCCTACCTGCGGGCGAACCCGAACGGCCTCGACGACTGCGGGCCGCTCCGCCCACACCTCGCCCTGATCCTGCCCGAGCTCGGCGAGGCCGCCCCCGCAAGCGACCGCGCGACGCTGGTCGAGGCGATCAGGGCGGCGCTCCTGCACGTCGCCCGTCAGGGCCCGGCGGTGCTCGTCCTCGATGACCTGCACTGGTCGGATGAGGCCACCCTCGAGCTCCTGCCCGCCCTCGCCGAGCCGCTCGACGAGCTCCCGCTGCTCGTGCTCGCCCTCTATCGGAGCGACGGCCTCGCGCGCGATCACCTGCTGCGCCGGGTCCGCCACGAGCTGCGCCGCGCGGGCAGGCTTCGCGAGCTGACGATCGAGCCGCTCCAGCGCGACGAGGCGGAGGAGCTGCTCGGCCGCATCCTCGAGGGCGAGCCGTCGCCCGCGCTGGTGGAGGCCCTCCACGACCGCACCCAGGGCGTGCCCTTCTTCCTCGAGGAGCTGGCGCACGCGCTGGTGGTCACCGACGCCCTGCGACCCGGGGGCAACGGGCTCGAGCTGGCCGAGCGCGGGCAGGTGCCGCTGCCGGACACCGTCCGCGACGCCGTGCTTATGAGCGCCCACGAGCTTTCGGACGAGGCGCGCGCCGCGGCAGACGTCGCGGCGGTCGCGGGGGAGGACTTCGAGCTCGACCTGATCGCGGCCCTCGCGAGCGACGACGGCCTTGCCGAGCTGCTCGATCGGGGAGTGGTGCGCGAGACGACGCCCGGGCACGGAGCCTTCCGCCACTCGCTGACGCGAGAGGCGCTCTACGCGGACGTGCCCTGGCTGCGCCGCCGCGGGCTTCACCGCGATCTCGCCGAGGAGCTGGGAGCGCGTGGCGGCTCGAGCATGGCGGTGGCAGGCCACTGGCTGGGGGCGCGCGACGAGACTCGCGCCCGC
>DASXBA010000156.1:0-36952 GCA_036406475.1 Thermoleophilaceae bacterium
GTCGTCTATTCGGCCGGCGTGCGGCACGCCCACAACGTGGCCGACGCCTTCCGCGAGGCCGGCATCAAGGCGCAGGCGGTGTCGGGCGAGACGCCCAAGCGGGAGCTGACCCGCGTGCTGGCCTCCTACGAGCGCGGCGAGATCGACGTGCTCGTCAACGCCCAGCTCCTGGCGGAGGGCTGGAACTCGCCGCGGGCCACCGTCTGCATGCACCTCGCGCCCACCGCTTCGCGGCGGATCTACCAGCAGCGGGTGGGCCGCGTTACGCGCCGGACTCCGGGCAAGGAGGCGGGCATCATCGTCGACTTCGTCCACCCGGCCACGCCCAACGACGATCCCGTCATCACTCTGCACTCGCTGCTCGACCGCGACGTCTACCGCGGCGGCGCGATCGTCGTCGGGCCGGTGCGTCGCGGACGCGGCCGGCGGCTGCGGGTCGAGCGCCGCGTTGTGCCGGTCACCGCCGACCCGGCGCGGCGCGCACAGGTCTTCGAGCGCGAGCTCTGGCGGATCGCCGTCGAGCACCTCTCCTGGGGCGAGCAGCAGGCCTGGGCGATGCTGGCCGGCGCGCGCGTGGCCTCCAACAACTGGCGGCGCGCCAAGGCGATGCTCCACTTCGACTCCACCGGTGAGCTCCGCCGCCAGTTCCTGATCACCTGCCTGCGCCGCAACCGCAACACGCAGCTGCGGCTGCGGGCGCTGTCCGAGGTGGGCAACCTGCGCGATCCGGAGGCCTTCGACGAGGCCGTGGAGATCGTTGGCGGCTGGTCTCGAGACGAGCGTCGCGAGGGCGTCAAGGTCCTGCTTCAGGCTCTGGCCGAGAAGCAGATCGGCCGCCGCGACCAGGCCGCGCGCTGGCTCTGGCACCTCGCCGAGTACAGCCGCGAGGTGCACGAGGAGTACGCGGTCCAGCGCTGGCCCGAGACCAAGCGCCTGCTCGGCCTGCTCGTCAACTCATCAGGCGCGGCCCATGCGCGCAATGCCCGCAGGCTGGTGCAGGCTGCACGCAAGCAGGACAGGCGCCTGTCGGCCGCCCTGCTCGCCGCAGCGCTGGCGCACACGCCGGAGGCGCAGCAGGTGCTCGACGGCGCCCGCATGCGACTTGCCCGCAAGCCCTCGGCGCTCGCGCGTGAGCTCCTGCGCGACTTCCCCAAGGGCAAGCGCCGCCGCGGCGGCCGCCGCCGCCGGCGACGCGGTGGCGGTGGCGACGCCGACGGTGCGAAGGACGACGCTTCGAAGAAGAAGCAGCAGCAACAGGAGCAGGAAGACTCAGCCGCGTCGAACGACGACGACGCGGAGGAGTCCGAGGCCGCCTAGCCCTCGGCCGCCGCGCTACGCGGCCGTCTGTACGGCAGGTTCCTGCGGCTCCGGCCGGCTCGCGGCCGGCGGGAAGCAGAGGTGCCGGTGGACGGTGGTCGGTCGACCCTCGCGCATCCGGACCAGATACTCCTCACCGTTTGCCAGCTCCTTCCGGCAGACAGTGCAGGTGAGTGACTCGCTCTTCAGTGCCGTCATCGGGCCTCCTTGCCTCGAACATCGGCAGCAACAGGTATCCGCTTGACTCACCATAGGTCAGAAAGGTGGATTTCGCCCGCACTTAGCTGGACGACCATTTGTCCAGTCTCCACGAGCAGGGCGCCGGAGTCGTCGATGCCCGCTGCACGGCCCTCGCCGTCCGCCCACTTCACCTGCTTGCCGAGCAGCGCGTCGCGCTCGCGCCAAGCGCTGAGGACCTCATCCGCGGGCGCGTCGATCCAGTGGTCGAGCGATGCCACCAGCGCCTCGAGCGCGTCCTCGACGTGGCGTGGCTCGCCGGCCGCTGCGGCGAGCGACGTTGCGGTCTCGCGCAGCTCCGGCGGGAGCTCGTCGACATCTACGTTCACGTTCAGGCCGATGCCCAGCACCGCCCAGCCCTCCTGAGGTCGCCCCTCGAGCAGGATGCCGCTGAGCTTGCGGCCGTCGATCCAGATGTCGTTGGGCCACTTGATGCGGCAGTCGAGCTCGGGCTGGGCGTCGCACACGGCCACCGCCGCGGTGAGCGGCAGCAGGGCGTGGCGCTCCTCCAGCCCGCGCACGAGCAGCGAGAGAAGCAGCGAGCTGCGCGGCGGCGCGCTCCAGGCCCTTCCCTGACGGCCGCGGCCGGCGGTCTGCTCGTCGGCGGTGACGATGGTGCCGTGCGGAGCCCCGGCGTCGGCGAGGGCCTTGGCGCGCTCGTTGGTCGAGTCGGTGAGCCGGTGGTGGACGCGCGGGTGCCCGATCATCGCGGGCGCAGCCGCAGCTCGCCGTCCGGCTCGAGGCCGAGCGTGGCGGCGGCGTCGCCGCGGTTGATCGCCACGGCGAGCGTGCGGTAGGCATCCTCGTAGATGAGGAGCTCGCCCGGCTCGACGTCCGCGAAGGTGTGGGCGTAGGTGGCGGGGTGGCGCTCCCAGCCCACCTCGATCTCGACGCCCTGGCCGAGCGTGATCCCGGTGCCGGCCAGCCGCTCGTGGTCGACGTTCAGCCCGACGTTGCCGAAGCGGTCGACGATCAGGGCATGCGCCACCAGGTCGTCTGCGTCCTGGCGCGGCTCGGGGAGGTCGACGGTTGCGAGCTCAGCAGCGTCGAGGGGCTCGCCGGCGTCGGCCAGCTCCGCCCCCTCAGCGAGGCGGGCCGCCACCGGCGCGAAGATGTCGCGGCCGTGGAAGGTGGCCGATACCGGCTCGAGCCGGTGCGGCGAGCGGCTGATGTCCACAGCCATGTCGATGCCCCCGAAGCGCGGCCAGGCAAGGCTCAGGAGGCCGTTGTCGGGGCCGACCAGGATGCGGCCGTCGTCGCAGCGGAGCGCCACGCCGCGGCGCTCGGTGCCCACCTGGGGGTCGACCACGGCAACGTGCACTCCCGCGGGCATGTACGGGAGCGTGTTGCGCAGCACGATCGCGCCGTGCCTCACGCCATAGCGCGGGATCCCGTGCGTGATGTCCACGACCTGGACGTCGGGCGCGATCGAGGCGACCACGCCGTGGCAGACGCCCACGAAGTCGTCGTCGTGGCCGTAGTCGGTGAGGAGGGTGACGATCATTGCTGCGCATCCTCCACCACGGCGGCGACGAGTCCGTCGATGTCGTGGCGCTCGGCCTCGACGTGCACCGTCAGGCCGTGCTCGCGCGCCGTGGCACTGGTCACCGGGCCGATCGACACCACCCGCGCCTCCGCCGGTACCCGGCCGCCGGCCTCCAGGAAGAAGCGGACGGTGGAGCTGGAGGTGAACGTCACGTGGGTGGCGCGCCCGAGCGCCTCGAGCTGCTCGTCGCCGAGCGGTTCGGCCACGGTGTCATAGAGGGCGAGCACGTCGACCTCGGCGCCGCGCTCGCGGAGCGCCTCCGGGAGCACGTCCCGGGCCTCCGCCGCCCGGGCCACAAGCACGCGCTTGCCCTCGACCGGCACCTCTTCGAGCGCCTCGACCAGTGCCTCCGCCACTGACCGCCCGGGGAGCACGTCCGCGCGCACGCCCCGCCTTTGCAGCTCGGCTGCGGTGCCCGGCCCGATCGCGGCGACCGTTACGCCGGCCAGCTCGCGCGCGTCGCGCAGCTTGTCGAGCAGCAGCCGAGCACCGTTCGGGCTGGTTAGGCAGACGAGCGAGTAGCCGCCCACGTCCTCGATCTCGAACTCGCGCGGCTCGATCCGGATGGCCGGCGTCTCGACCGCCTCAGCGCCCAACGCCCGCAGCCGGGCGGCCAGCCCGCTGGCCTGGGCGCGAGCACGGGTGACCGCCACGACCTTTCCGTGCAGCGGCCGCCGCTCGAGCCAGGCGAGGGTGTCGTGCAGGTCGCTCACCGGCCCCACCACCGTGATCGCGGGCGCCCTGATGCCCGCCTCCGCGGCCCGCTCGGCGATCTCGCTCACAGGCGCCGTGACCGTGCGCTGCCCGGGCAGTGTGCCCCGCTCGACCACGGCGGCGGCCTCGTCCGGATCGCGGCCGGCGGCGATCAGGCGCTCGCTGATGGCCGGCAGCGCCTTGACGCCCATGTAGAGGACGAGCGTTCCCGGGAAGCACGCGAGCGCGTCCCAGTCGAGCGCTCCGTCGCCCTTGGCCGGGTCCTCGTGACCGGTGACGAAGGCCACCCCGGAGGCCGCGTCGCGGTGCGTCACCGGGATACCGGCGTAGGCGCTGGCGCCCACGCCCGCGGTCACGCCGGGCACGACCTCGAAGGCCACGCCGGCTGCCGCCAGCGCCTCCGCCTCCTCGCCGCCGCGGCCGAAGACGAACGGGTCGCCGCCCTTGAGCCGCACGACCGTCCTGCCCTCGCGGCCCAGGTCGACCAGAAGAGCGTTGATCTCGTCCTGTGGCAGCGCCGGCGCGCCGGGCTCCTTGCCCACGTAGCGAAGCTCGGCGTCGGCGCGCGCTCCGTCGAGGGCTCCGGCCGGGATCAGCCGGTCGTAGAGGATCGCGTCCGCCTCGGCGATCAGCTCCAGGGCACGCCGGGTCATGAGCCCGGGATCGCCCGGGCCCGCCCCGACGAGATACACGGTGCCGCTCATCGCAGCCGAGAGGATGGCCGAATCGTCACTCGGGGGCTGTCCCACGTAACACGGGCAGTGTCAGAATCACCACTGTGGACGACCGCGATGTCCTGGCCAGCATTGAGGCCCGCCTCGCCGAGGGCAACGAGTTGATGCGCGACAACCGCGAGGCGCTCGACCTCAACCGCGAGGCCCTCGATCTCAACCGCGAGGCCCTCGATCTCAACCGACAGTTCATGTACGAGATGCTCCTCAGGTTCGACAAGGCGCTCGAGCGAAGCGACGCGCGCTGGCGGGCGACACTCGATCGCTACTTCGGCGCGGACGGCGGAGCGGACCCCGCCCCCTCATAGCGCTCAGGTCGCTGCGGCGTCGAGGATCTCCGCACCGCCGGCGGACAGGACGCGCTCCGCGACCTCCTCGCCGAGGGCCGACGGTTCCGCGGAACCGCCCTCGAGCACGTCGCGGACCCAGGTGCTGCCGTCAGGCGCCCCGACGAAGGCCGCGAGCGTCAGGCGCTCGCCGTCGACCGTGGCGTGGACGCCGACCGGCGTGTGGCAGTCGGCCTCGAGGCCGGCCACGACCGCCCGCTCGGCGGTCAGGCAGACGAGAGCATCCTGGTCGCTGATCCCGGCGGCGAGCTCCTCTTCGCCCTCCCGTGCCTCGAGCAGCAGGCAGCCCTGGCCGGCCGCGGGAATGAGCTGGTCGGCGGGCAGCGGCGTGCCCTCGGCCTCGCGGCCGAGCCGCGCCAGGCCCGCCGCGGCAAGCACTATGGCGTCGAACTCGTCGAGCTTTCCCAGGCGGGTGTCGACATTGCCGCGCAGATCGCTCACCTCGAGGTCCGGCCGGGCGGCGAGAAGCTGGGCGCGCCGGCGCAGGCTGCCGGTGCCCACGGACGCTCCCTCGGAGAGATCGTCCAGGGAGGCGGCGCCGCAGAGCGCGTCGCGGGCGTCGGCGCGGGCGGGCACGCCCACGATCGCCAGCCCGTCCGGCAGCTCCGACGGGACGTCCTTGGCCGAGTGCACCCCGAGGTCGACCTCGCCGGCCAGAAGCGCCTCCTCGATCTCCTTGACGAAGCGGGCCTTGTCGTCGCCGCGGCCGCGGTCGCCGGAGGTCGTGATCGGCACGATCTCGGGCTCGCCCGGCAGCAGGTCCGCCACGAGCCGCGCCTGGGCGAGCGCCAGGGCACTGCCGCGCGTGCCGATCCTCACCGGCGGCGCTGGCGGCGGCGGCTGTCGAGGTCGGCGACGTCGGCGTCCGGGAGCTCACCGGGCGGAGCGGCCTCGAGCCCGAACAGCTCGCGCACGGCGCTCAGCTGGATGAACGCGTCCTCGCCGGCCGCTGCCTTGAGGCGGAGGGTCGGCTCGTGCAGCAGGCGGTTGACCACGGCGCGGGCCATCACGCCGAGCCGCTCGCGGTCGGCATCCGACAGCGACTCCCAGCGCGAGTCGTTCTCGCTCAGCACCTGCTCCACGATCCGCTCGCCCAGCTCGCGCAGGGCGGAGATCGTGGGCACGACCTCGAGCGTGTCGAGCCAGCCCTCGAAGCGCTCGGCCTCCTCGTCAACGAGCGAGCGGGCCTTGTCGGCCTCGCCCTCGAGCACCGAGATGCTGCGGTCGACCTCCGCCTGGAGGTCGTCCATGTCGAAGAGGGTGATACCGCTGCAGAGGTTGCGGACGCTCGGCTCGATGTCGCGCGGCACCGCGATGTCGATCAGGACCAGGGGCTGCCGGCCGCGCAGCTCGAGCACTACCTCGAGCTCCTCACGCCCGAAGATCTGGTGCGGAGAGGAGGTGCAGCTCACGACGATGTCGGCGCGGGCCAGCTCGGCCGGCAGGTCGTCGAAGCGCACGGCGTGGCCGCCGAAGCGCTGCGCCAGGCCGATGGCGCGGTCGTAGCGGCGGTTGGCCACGAAGACCGTCTCGACGCCGCGCTGGTGGAGCGCCTGGGCCGTGAGCTCGCCGTTCTCACCGGCGCCGATCACGAGCACGCGGCGCTTGCCGAGGTCGCCCACGGCGCCGGCCGCGAGCTCGACGGCGACGCTCGACACCGAGGCGTGTGAGCGGCCCACGCCGGTCTCGGTGCGGACGCGCTTGCCGGCGGCCAGGGCGTCGCGGAAGAGGCGGTTGGAGATCGGGCCCGTCGTGCCCTCGCTCAGGGCGAGCTCATAGGAGCGCTTGACCTGACCCTGCACCTCGGCCTCGCCGACGATCATCGAGTCGAGTCCGGAGGCGACCGAGAACAGGTGGCGGATCACCTCGCCGCCGCGGATCGAGTACATCGAGGCGACGAGCTCGGTGGTCCGGATCTCCGCCTGGCGCGAGAGGATCGAGAGGGTGGCGTTCTCGGCCTCGACCGGGTCGGCGGCCACGAGGTAGATCTCGGTGCGGTTGCAGGTCGAGATGGCCACGGCCTCGTGGACCGAGTCGTGCGCGGTGAGCTCGCGCATCACCGAGATCGCGCGGCCGGCGGGCAGCGCCAGCTTCTCGCGCAGCGCGAGCGGGGCGGTCTTGTGCGAGGCACCTAGGGCGAGCAGCTCACTCATCGACCATCTCGTTCAATTCCTCGATCTCGCGCTCGATCCGTGCGATCTTCGACCCGATGATCGCCACGTAGACGACCACTAGCGTGAAGAAGACTACGTACGCGCCCGCGACGTACTTGCCGGCCTCGTCAAGCGGCAACGCGGGCATTGAGCTTGGTCCTGAGTCGCTTGAGCTGGGCTGAGGCATTCTTCGACATCAGCTCCAGCTTCCACAGGGTCACGAACAACAGCACCATCGCGACCAGGCTCACCAGGAAGGTCAGCCGCATCTCGCCGGGCAGGTTCCCGCCCGTCTGCGAGAGGACGCGCGGGTGGGTGAAGGACTGCGCCAGCCGGACCGCGATGAAGTTGAGCGGCACGAACGCACCGGCCGTGACCGCGAACACCGACGAGTAGCGCGCCTGGCGCTCGGGGTCCTCGATCGAGAAGCGGAGCGGGTAGTAGACGCAGTAGAGGAGGAAGACGATCAGGAAGCTCACCAGCACCGGCTCATCCCATACCCACCAGTGGCCCCACGAAGCGCGAGCCCAGATCGAGCCCGTTACGAGCACGCCGACGCCGAGGATGATCGACAGGTGGATGGCCACGTAGGAGCGCATGTCCCAGGAGCGGTCGCCGGTGCGGAGGTGCTGGATCGCCATGATGCCGCCGGCCACCCAGCCGCCCAGCGCCACGATCGCCATCGGCACGTGGACGTAGAAGATCTTCTGGACGAAGCCCTGGTCCGCATCGTTGGGCGCGTAGAAGAAGACGAGCGCGAGCGCGGTCGCGAGCGCGACGACCGTCGCGATCGAGAGCGGCTTGAAGCCCTTCGAGTACATCAGTCCTCGAGCAGGTAGTCGAAGACCGCCAGCGAGAGAAGCACGAACACAACATCGTAGAGCGTGAGCACCCCCAGCCAGCGGCCCAGGCGGTCGGCGGTGGGATCGTCGCGGAGGAGCGGCTCGCTGGCCTCGGCGGCCGCGATCAGCACCGGGACGAGCAGCGGCAGCAGGAGCAGCGGCACGATTAGGTCGGGCGAGCGGGTGGCCGTGGCCAGGGCCGCCACGAGCGAGCCGACCACCGCCAGTCCGAGGTTGGCCAGCAGGAGGACCGGCAGCAGGCGAGGCAGCGGCTCGAGCAGGTCCGGGCCCAGCAGGAGCAGTGCGAACGCGGGCAGGGCGACGAGCTCGACCGCGCACAGGAACAGGAACAGCGCCGCGCCCTTGGCCAGGAAGAGGGAGGTGCGGTCGACCGGCGCCAGCAGGAGGCCGTCGATGCCGCCCTGCTCGCGCTCGGCGGCGAACAGGCGCGCCACGCCGATGATCGCCGCGAGCAGCAGGGTGACCCAGAGCACGCCGCTCGCCAGCGAGCCGTCGAGGGTGTCGCGGTCGAGTCCGAAGTGGAAGAGGACGTAGACGGTGAGCGTGAACAGCGTCATCGCCGGCACCGACTCCTTGGTGCGGAGCTCGAGCCGCAGGTCCTTGGCCAGGATGGCGCGGGCGGCGCTGATCACCGGTAGAGCTCCCGCGCCTGCTCGGCCGTGGCCTCGCCGGCGAACGCCTGGCGGCCCCCGCGCAGCCCGAGCGCCAGGTCGGCCTCCTCGAGCGCGCCCTCCACGTCGTGGCTCGCGAGCACACGTGTCCGGCCGGAGCCGCGGCCGATGAGCGGCTCGAGCGCCTCGCCCACGCCGGGGTCGAGGTGCGAGCGCGGCTCGTCGAGGAGGAGCACGCCCGGTTCGTGCAGCACGGCCCGCGCCACGGCGAGGCGCTGAACCATGCCGCGCGAGAGGTCGCGCAGCGGCTCGTCGGCGCGCCGCTCCATTCCCACCGCCGCGATCAGCTCCCCGACGCGGTCGCCGTTCACGCCGTGGAGGCGGGCGTGGTAGCCGAGGTTCTCGCGCGCGCTCAGCTCGCGGTAGAGGAGGGCCTCGTGTCCGAGGTAGCCGACGAGGCCGGGCAGCCGCCAGCGGTCGCGCGGCAGCTCGGCCTCGCCGATCCGGACGGAGCCGGCGTGCGGCCGGAGCAGCCCCGCCAGCACCCGCAGGAGCGTGGTCTTCCCGGCGCCGTTGGGGCCGAGCACGGCGAGCGTCGCGCCCTCCGGCACCTGGACCGTGATCCCCTCGAGCGCCACCCGGTCGCCGAAGCGGCGCTCGAGGCCGTCGAGCTCAATCACGTTCGAGCGTGGCGGCGGCGTGCTCGAGCGTCGGCTCGACCACCGGCCACGACTGCCCGATCGCCTTGGGGTTGCCCGGGAAGTTCACGATCAGGGTCCGCCCGCGGATCCCCGAGACGCCGCGGGTGAGGATGCCCAGCGGCGTGTGGTCGCGCGACTCGGCGCGGATCGTCTCGGCGTAGCCGGGCGCCTCGCGGTCGATCACGTCGCGTGTCGCCTCCGGGGTGACGTCGTCCGGGGTGAGGCCCGTCCCACCGGTCGTGAAGACGAAGCGGACGCGCTCGCTGTCCGCCAGCCGCTTGAGGGCCACGGCGATCGCGTCGCGGTCGTCCGCAACGGTGTCGCGCACCACATCGAGACCCGCCTCGGCGCAGAGCTCGGCGAGCCGCTCGCCGGACACGTCCTCCTCGCCGCCCTCGGCACGGGACGTGGAAACGGTCAATACGGCTGCTCGCATATGCGTATTGTGGCCGCGTGAGCAGCAATCCGCCGCTGGTGAGCATCGGCGACATCTACTGCACGCAGGACCAGGTGGTCACGCCGTCGGGCGCGAGGCCGATCCGCGAGGTCACCTGGACCTTCACGAACCAGGCGCACACCTGGCAGACCACCCCGACCTGGGCGGTCGTCTGCGCGGTGGTCGGCTTCTTCCTCGTCTGCTTCCTCAGCCTGCTGTTCCTGCTCGCCAAGGAGGACAAGACCCAGGGCTGGGTGCAGGTGACCGTCCAGGCCCCCGGCTTCACGCACACGACCCAGGTGCCGGTCTACGACGCCTACGCGGTGACCGACTACGCGGCCCGGGTCGACTACGCGCGCTCGCTGTCGGCGGGCCCGGCAGCCTGAGGGCCGCCTCTGCGGGGATCGAACGTCCCGCAGTACCGCCTATAGGGGGCAGTCCGGGACGTTCGATGCCTCCGAGCGCTGGGACGCGTCTGGAAGCTCGGCTAGCCCTCGCGGGTCCAGTCGTGCCGCCCGCCTGACTTCTCGAGCAGCACGACCTCGGCGATCTCCACTCCGCGCTCCAGCCCCTTGACCATGTCGTAGACGGTCAGGGCGGCCACACTCGCGGCGGTCATCGCCTCCATCTCGACTCCGGTCTGGGCGGCGGTCCGCGCCTCGGCGGTGAGGACCACGGCGTCGTCGCCCAGCTCGCCGCGCACGTCGACGAACGAGAGCGGCAGCGGGTGGCAGAGGGGGATCAGGTCGGCCGTGCGCTTGGCCGCCTGGATGCCGGCGATACGGGCAGTGCCGAGTACGTCGCCCTTGGGCGCGTCGCCGCGGGCGACAGCGGCGGCCGTCTCAGGCGACATCCGGATCACCGCCCGCGCCACGGCACGCCGCTCGGTCACCGGCTTGCCGCCCACGTCGACCATGCGGGCGCTGCCCGCGTCGTCCAGATGCGACAGATCGCTCACGCCGGGGCGTGAGTCTGCCGCGCGGCTTCGATCAGGTCGCGCACTGCCTGCTCGTCGCCCTGGCGCAGCAGCTCCACGGGGTCGGGCTCCCCGTTCACGATGCCCTCGAAGAACTCCTTGCGGTCCTGGTAGGTGGGGAGCGTTCCCTTGGCCCAGCCGCGCACCTCGTTGAGCAGCACGGCGAGCCGGGCGTAGGGCTCGCCGTACTCGTCGGCGATCTCGTTGCGGATCCGCTTGGCAAGCGCCGGGCTGGCGCCGGCCGTGGAGATCGCGATCGCGAGCGGGCCGGTGCGGATGATCGCCGGCAGGATGAAGTTGCACAGCGGCGGCACGTCGACCACGTTCACGAGCATCGCCCGCCGCTCCGCGTCCTCGAAGACCCGGATGTTCACGTCCGTGTCGCCGGTGGCGGCGATAACGATGAAGGTGCCCTCGAGGTCGGCCGCGTCGTACTCGCGCCGCTCCCAGCGGATCGAGCCCTCCTCGGCCAGCTCGCGCAGGGGCTCGATCGCGTCCGGGGAGATGAGGGTGACCTCGCCGTCACAGGCGAGCAGGCCCTCGACCTTCTCGAGCCCGACGTCGCCGCCGCCGACGACCACACAGCGCCGCCCCGACAGCCGCAGGCAGGCGATGTAGAACGGCGTGTCGAGCATGTCCTGCACGCAGCTCTGATCGCAGATTCCCTTGCGGAACTGGCAGACGCACTTCTTGCCGGCGTAGGCCTGGGCTGGCATGGCCTAGAAGATTAGGCGCTAGGCGCTAGTCGCTAGGTACTGACCCTCAGCCGTTCCTAGCGACTAACGACAAACGACTAACGACTCAACATCAGCTGCTTCGAGACCGAAGGGACCAGGCCCTTCGAAGACTTCCTGTTCACAAACAGCATGTACGGCCCGGGCGGGGCCACGTTGCCGTTCGGGGGCATGGCGACAGTCAGCGAGTTGCCGCTGCGGGAGAGGACCGGTAGGTCGACGTTGCGCTGCTCGCCGTCGATCAGGTGGGTCAACGTCGGGTTGCGAACCATCACCACGCTGTCGATGTCGGAGGACGGCACGTTCACCGACACGTGCAGCGAGTCGCCGTAGCCGCCGCCGCTCGTTCCGGTAATCGAGGGCCGGTCGCCGCGGAAGAGGTAGGGCGGCTTGTAGAGCTCGAACGAGGGGTCGCGGCCGTCGTTGGGCGCAAAGCCGCCGGGAAGGGTCGTGTCGCGCAGGTACAGCGTCGAGATCGGGGCGTGGCCGCCCACGAGCACGCGGCCGTCCGGCAGCAGGACGGCGGTGTTGTGGTAGGTCCGCGGCCGGTGCGCCGTGGCCATCGGCGTCCACGACTCGGTCTTCGGGTCGAACATCTCGGCCTGCTCGATCGGGAACTCGGTGCCAGGCGCGTCGACCGAGTCGCGGTCGGAGCCGGAGAAGGCGATCACCTCGCCGGTCGGCAGCAGAACACCGGTCGAGTACCAGCGCGGCCGGGAGAGGTCGCCGGTCGGGTGGGTGGAGACCGCGTCGCCGGCAGTCGTGTCCACGGTCGAGATGCGGCTGTCGCTCGTCGTGACGTAGCTGCCAGGGCTCGGCGGATTGAGGACACCGCCCGCCGTCAGGAAGGACGCCTTGGTGTAGGGCGCCTTCAGCGGCATCATGATCGAGAAGGTCGAGCCGCGGAAGCCGGGGAGCGTGGTGCTGCGCCCGCCGCCCGGCAGCCCGAAGTTGGCGACGTCGCCCACGGGGTTGCCGAAGTCGAACGCCGCCAGGTCGGACAGGCTCGACCCGGACGGCAGGCCGGGGATGCCGAGCTGCTTCCAGGTGTGCGCCTCCGGGTCGTAGGAGGCCTGGTAGTTCCACAGCGCCTCGTCGTATGCCTGGCCGAACGGGTTGAACGACTGGCCCTCGGCGTTGTAGAAGATGTGTCCGTTCGGCAGCAGGTGGAGCCGCGGGTAGAGCGGCAGCGAGCGGTCGGCCGACGTGCCGTTGTAGGTCCACTTGCCGGTGGAGCCGTCGAACGTCTCGGTCTGGGCGACGTTGCGGCCGGAGTCGAGCGGATGGTCGGGATAGACGGGCTTGAGCAGCTTGGTCACGCCGCTCGCCACAAAGATCTTGCCGTTCCCCTGCTCGACCATCGTCGGGTACCAGCGGCCGTACTTCATCGACCCCGTCTGGCTCCAGGTGTTGGTCCGCGGGTCGTAGATGCGGGCGTTCTTGAGGCCCTCGAGCTCGGAGACGCCGAGCCCCGTGTTGCCCACCTCGGGCTCGAGGTAGTACGAGGTGCCGCCGGTGGCCAGCACACGGCCGTCCGGCAGGAAGGTCAGGTCCGAGCAGAAGAGCGCGCCGTCGTTGTTCTTCTCCGAGTTCCCGCCCGGGATGATGTCCTCGTTGTCGTTCCCGTCCGGGTTGGCGCCGGCGTCGGAGGGCGCGGGCACCGTCCACTTGAAGGGGCTTGTGCTGAGGTCGAGCAGCCGCGTCTGGTCGTTGAGCGCCACGGCGCCGTACTCGGCGACGATCGACGCCTTGACGCGCTCTGTGCCCTCGAGGGCGTTCCAGTAGAGGACCTTGCCGTTCGCGAGCACGGTCACGCTGCCCGCAGCCGGCTTGCAGATCGTGACGTCGTTCTCGTCCGTGATGCACTTGGCGCCGGTCAGCTTGCCGCCGATCGTCGGCTCCTCGAACGGGTCGCCGAAGTTCCCGCCCTGGGCCGGGTCGGAGACCTCGGACGCGTTCAGCGTCGGCGCCGCGGCGCCCAGCTTGGGCGCGAGCTGCTCGTGCGCGTAGGCGGGCGCGGCCACCATGAGCAGCACGCCGACCACAACCCCCGCGAGGCTCCCCTGCCTCATCGCCATGGGAGGCTACCGGAGGGTAGCTCCGAGAGAAAGGCTGACCATGCTGATCAGGACCGAGCGCGACGGTCGCGTGATGACCGTGACGTTCGACAACCCGCCGCGGAACTTCATGAACGGCCAGATGGTGGCCGAGCTGGACGAGCTGACGCGAGCGCTCGAGTCGGACGGGTCGATCGGTGCGGTGGTCCTGACGGGCGCCGTCGACGGCATCTTCATCATGCACTACGACGTCGCCGAGATCGCCGCGGGCGCCGAGTCGAGCCCGAGCGTCACCCCGGGCCTGGTGAGCGGAACGCTGCGCGCGGTGGGGGCCGTGGCGCGGATGCCGGGTGCGGAAGGAGCGCTGGCGCGGACGCCGGCTGCCGGCGTGCTCGAGTTGCGCCGGATCCACGAGCTCTTCCTGCGCATGCAGCGTATGGACAAGGTCTTCGTCGCGGCGATCAACGGGATGGCCACCGGCGGCGGCTGCGAGTTGGCGCTGGCCTGCGACCTGCGCTACATGGCCGAGGGCGACTTCCTCATCGGGTTGCCCGAGATGAGCCTGGGGATCACCCCGGGAGCCGGCGGGACGCAGCGCATGGCACGGGCCCTGGGCCCGGCGAAGGCGATCGAGCTGATCCTCGAGGCGCGGCCGCTGCCCCCGGCCGAGGCGCTCGAGGCCGGCCTGGTCCATCGGGTGCTGGCGCAGGCGGAGCTGCTCGCCGAGGCACGCTCGACCGCGGAGCGCCTGGCGCGGCGCGCACCGGCCTCGGTCGCCGCGGCCAAGCGGTCGGTGTACGAGGGCGGCTCGCGCTCGCTGCCCGAGGGCCTGCACATGGAGCGCGCCGGCTTCCTCGCCTCTGCCGCGGCTCCCGCGGCGATCGCGGCGATGAAGGCCTATGCCGAGCAGGTCGAGCGGCTGCCGGACGGCGTCCCGAGCCCCTGGGGCGATCCCGAGGCCATGCGCAACTGGCAGGAGGGGACGGCGGTGGACCTCACCGCTTGAGGACGTCGCGCAACGACTTTCGCGCGAGGCTCAAGAGCGGCCCCGCGCCGCGCCGGAGGGCGGCCGCCTTGTCGGCGTCGCGGCCGTAGAGAAGCTGCGCCGCCGCCTGTAGGCCCCTGCCGAGCGACTCGTCGTAGGGGTGCCACCAGAAGTCGCGCGCACGCGAGGGCTCCCAGGCCACGAGCTTGACGTCGACGCACTCGTAGAAGCCGAACTTCGAGTGCGAGCGCCCGAGCCCGGACTCCTTGACGCCGCCCCATGCACAGGCGCAGGCGCCGTGCGTGTACATGTGGTCGTTGATCCAGACCATCCCGGCCTGGATCCTCGAGGCGATGCGCTCCCCGCGGCCGCCGTCGCGCGTCCAGACCGAGGCACCGAGCCCGAAGTCGGAGTCGTTGGCCAGCTCGATGGCCCGCTCCTCGGACTCGACCGAGACGATCGGGAGCACCGGGCCGAAGATCTCCTCGCGCATGATCCGCATGTCGTGGGTAACGCCCGTGAGGACGGTCGGCGCGTAGTAGTCGCCGTCCCCTTCGACCGGTCCGCCGCAGCGCAGCTCCGCGCCGTTCGCCACGGCATCGTCCACGAGCTCGCGCACGATCTCGAACTGCTCGTGCGAGACCATCGGCCCGACCTCCGTGGTCCAGCTCATCGGGTCGCCGACGCTGAGGCCCTCCGCGCCCTGGACGACGCCCTCGACGAAGCGCTCGGCCACGTCGCGCATCACGTAGATGCGCTCGATCCCCGAGCAGGTCTGGCCGGCGTTGGCGAAGCCGCCCCAGAGGGCCCCGGAGACCGCGTTGGTGAGGTTGGCGTCCGAGCAGACGATCATCGGGTCCTTGCCCCCGAGCTCGAGCACGCAGCCCTTCATCCGCTCGCCGCAGGCCGCCCCGACCAGCTTGCCCACCTCCACCGAGCCGGTGAAGAAGATCTTGTCGGCGCTCGAGCGGACGAGAGCCTCGCCGACCTCGCCCGCGCCCTGCGCCACGCGCACGATCCCCTCGGGCAGGCCGGCGCGCTCGAACACCCACCGGATCCGCTCGCCGATCAGCGGTGTCAGCTCTGACGGCTTGAGCACCACTCCGTTGCCGGCCATCAGCGCGATGGCCACCTCGCCGAAGGGGATCGACCAGGGGTAGTTCCAGGGCGCGATCACGCCCACCACGCCGATCGGCTCGTACTCGAAGTGGGCGCTCTTCGGGCGCATGAACAGCGGCAGCGGCACCTTCTCGTGAGCCAGCATCTTCTGCCCGGCCTCGGCGATCCACTTGAGCGAGTCGACGGTCGGCACGAGCTCCATCGAGAACGACTCGTTTCGCGGCTTTCCCTGCTCGCGCGTGAGGAGCTCGCTCAGCTCGTCGAGGTTGTCGAGGATCACCTGCGCGGTCCTGCGCATGTAGCGGCCGCGGTCGGCGAGCGGCAGCTGCGCCCAGAAGGGCTGGATCTCGCGGACGTCGTCGACGATCGCCTGCACGTCCTCCGGGCGTGCGACCGGGACCGCGCCGAGGCGCTTTCCGTCGATCGGGCTGTAGGACTCGAGCAGGTCGGCGGACGCCGGCGCAGTCGTCATGCCGCCCGGCGGCGAGGCGCCGGGAGCTCCGTGTAGAGGACCTCGGCGCCGTCCTCGATCGTCCGGCTGGTCGGACCGAGGCGCTCCATCAGGCGTATCACCGGTCCGTCGGTTCCCGGCAGCTCGCCGCGGAGGTGGGTGGCGCCCTGCTGGATCGCGAGCGAGGCGACCGCTTCGGTGAGCAGCTTGCCGATGCCGCGGTTGCGGGCCCGCTCGTCGACGCGAACCCCCAGCTCGGCCACGCCGGTGCCCGTGAGCTCGACATCCGCGAGCCCGACCACGCGGTTGCGCCCGCCGAGCGGCGCCGACGCAGCCACCACGAGCCGCTTGCGCGGATCGACGAACGTGTAGTCGCGCACGACCGCGGACGGCACCGGTTCGTCGGGGGTCAGCTGCTCGAGGAACTCGCGCACGCCGAGGGCGTCGCTGGGCCGCGCCAGGCGCAGCCGCACGCGCAGGCCCTCGCCGGCCTCGTGGGTCGTCGCGAGCAGCGCTCCGGGGTCTGTGAGCCGCGGTTCAGCCATCCCTTCAAGCCTGACATACGGGATGACGGCTGACGCGTCCTATTTGTGACCGCGGGCCTGCCGGATCCGCCGCAGCCGCTCCGCCAGCTCGCGCTCCTCCCCGTGCTCGGACAGCTCGAGAAAGCGCTCTGCGGCGGCCTCCGCGGGCATCAGCTCCTGGTCCGAGACGCCCTCCGGGAGATCGTGCGGATAGTCATAACCCTCGCCGCGCCCCAGGGCCTTCGCGCCCGGGTAGTGGGCGTCGCGCAGGTAGGCGGGGATGTCGGGCGTGCCGTGCTCGCGCACCCAGGCCCGGGCGCGGCCGATCGCCTTGATCGAGGCGTTGGACTTGGGCGCGAGCGACAGGTAGATCGCCGTCTGGGAGAGGTTGAGGGCGCACTCGGGCATGCCCACGTGCTCGACCGCGTAGGCCGCGGCCACGGCGATCTCGAGCGCCCGCGGGTCGGCGTTGCCGATGTCCTCGCTCGCCAGGATGATCATGCGGCGGGCGATGAAGCGCGGATCCTCGCCGCCCTCGAGCATCGCGGCGAGGTAGAGCAGCGAGGCGTCGGGGTCGGAGCCCCGGGTGGCCTTGATCCAGGCCGAGATCGTGTCGTAGTGGAGGTCGCCGCCCTTGTCGTAGAGCACGGCCTTGCGCTGGAGCGCGTCCTCCGCCACCCGCACGGTCACCGCGCCGTCGCCCACCGTGTCGCAGGCCAGCTCGAGGGCGGCCAGCGCGATCCTGGCGTCGCCGCCTGAGCGCGCGGCGAGGAACTCGAGGGCGTCGTCCTCGACCTTGGGCGCGTCGGGGATTCCGCGCTCGTCGCCGAGCGAGCGGCGCAGGAGCGCCAGCACCTGCTCGTCGGCGAGCGGCCGCAGCTCGTAGATCCGGCAGCGCGAGAGCAGGGCGGAGTTGACCTCGAAGAAGGGGTTCTCCGTGGTGGCCCCGATCAGCACGACCAGGCCCTCCTCGACCGCCGGCAGGAGCGTGTCCTGCTGGGCCTTGTTGAAGCGGTGGATCTCGTCGAGGAAGAAGATCGTCGGCTCGCCGCTCGTGCTGCGCCGGTGCTGGGCGCGCTCGAGCACGTCGCGCACCTCCTGGCGGCCGGCGCTCACCGCCGAGTCCTCCTCGAACGCCGCCCGCGCATTGGTCGCGAGCATGCGGGCGATGGTCGTCTTGCCGCTGCCCGGCGGCCCGTAGAGGATCATCGAGTGCGGGCGGCCGTCCTCGATCGCCGTCCGCAGGGCCGAGCCGCGCTCGAGCAGATGCTCCTGGCCCACGTACTCCCCCAGTGAGCGCGGCCGCATCCGGGCCGCCAGCGGCTGGTCGGGGACGGGCACCCCCGTGCGCCCGCGCGGACCGTCCTCGATGTCGAAGAGCCGCTCCACATGAGGATTCTGGCAGCGAAGCGGACGGATGTTCGATGTCCGGACATTCGTCCACTGACGATGTCCGTATCGGTGGTCCAGGGGCTCGCAAGCGCGGACGCCGAGATCCGGCGTCTCTTCGAGATGTCCAACGACCTGCTGGCGACGTTCGGCAGGGACGGGTGCTTCCAGTACCTGAATCCTGCCTGGGAGCAGACGCTCGGCTGGACGCTCGACGAGCTGCGCGGTCGCCGCGCCGTCGACCTCGTCCACGAGGACGACCTCCACACCACGCTGGCCCTGGCCGACACCCCGGACCAGGAAGTCGTCAACTTCGAGAACCGCTACCGGACCCGCGACGGCGGCTACCGCTGGCTCCTCTGGAGCGCCTGCCCCCACGGCGACGTCTGGTACACGGTGGCCAAGGACGTGACCGAGCGCAAGGAGCTCGAGCGGCGGGCGCTCCAGGATCCGCTGACCGGCCTGCCCAACCGGCTCGTCCTCATGGACCGGCTCGAGCTGGCACTTCGCCGCCAGCGGCGGAGCGGGCGCCAGATCGCGGTGCTGTTCGTGGACCTGGACCGCTTCAAGGTCGCCAACGACACGCTCGGCCACGACGTGGGCGATGCGCTGCTGCTCGAGGCCACCCGCCGCCTCCGCGACACTGTCCGCGACACCGACACCGTGGCCCGGCTCGGCGGCGACGAGTTCGTGGTGCTTGCGGAGGACCTCGTGAGCCACGACGCGGCGCTCGCGCTCGCCGAGCGGATCGTGCTCGCCTTCGAGTGTCCGTTCCGGGTCGAGCACGAGGAGGTGGCGATCAGCGCCAGCGTGGGGCTCACCCTGGCGCCACCCCGGCACGACACGTCGCCGGACGAACTGTTGCGCGAGGCCGACATGGCGATGTACCGCGCCAAGGCGGCGGGCCGCGACCGCCACGAGCTGTTCGACGAGCTCGCGCGCGCGGAGGCGGTGGAGCGCGTCCGGGTGGCCACCGAGCTCCGGCAGGCGGTGGGCCGCGACGAGCTGTACCTCGTCTACCAGCCGCTCGTGACCGTCAGCGACGGGGCGGTGGCCGGCTGCGAGGCGCTGCTGCGCTGGCGCAGCCCGGACCGCGGCGAGATGATGCCCGGCGACTTCATCCCGCTCGCCGAGGACAACGGCCTGATCGTGCCGATCGGCGACTGGGTGCTCCGCGAGGCCTGCCGCCAGGCCGCCGCGTGGCGACGCGATGGCCGCCAGCTCACGGTGAGCGTCAACGTGTCTCCCACCCAGCTCGGGCAGGCGTCGTTCGTGGAGGACGTCAAGGACGCCGCGCTCTCCGCGGGCCTGCCGCTCCATTGCCTGTCGGTCGAGCTGCTCGAGGCCAGCGTCATGGTCGATCCGGAGCGCGCGGTCCGCGTGCTGAGCGACCTGCGCGAGATGGGCGTGCGGATCTCGCTGGACGACTTCGGCAAGGGCGCGACTTCCCTGAGCTACTTCCGCTCCCTGCCCCTCGACGTGGTCAAGCTCGACCGGGCGTTCGTGGACGGGCTCGAGAGCGGGGTCGAGGACCGGGCGATCGTCGCTGCGGTCGTCTCACTCGCCGACGAGATGGGCCTGTCCGTGGTGGCCGAGGGGATCGAGACGGAGGATCAGCTGGCCGAGGTCCGCAAGCTCGGCTGCGGCTACGCGCAGGGCTTCTTCTTCGCGCGCCCGGAGCGGCCCGAGGTCCTGAGCTTCGAGGGCTTCGAGGCCCACGCCCAGCCGGGTCTGGGCGACCCGTTCGTGATCCGCGAGTTCATGCGCCAGATCGGCATCCCGGCGAGGATCCAATGAACGAGTTCGTCGGCGCGCTGAACTTCGTGCTCGGGTCCGTCTACCTCCAGTACGGCACGATGACCCTGGTCGAGATGCGCCGGAACTGGGACCGGATGGGCTTCTCGCATTTCGGGGCGGCATGGGTCGCGATGGCCTTCACCTGCGGCCCGCATCACCTCGTCCACGGCGTGCACGCGCTGTTCGAGGGCCAGGCGGGCAGCTCGCTCGACATGGTCGCCGTGCTCGTGGGCTTCCCCGCGGGCGTCGGCTGGTTCCTCCTCCGCGTAGAGGCGTTTCGCGGCGGCCGCGGCGACCGCTTCGTCGCCGGCACGCCCTGGCCGCTGATGCTGGTGCCCACGCTCGCGGGCGTCTACCTCGGAGCGATGGTCACGATCATGGCCGGCGGGTCCGCGCTGGACGCCGGCCGGGTGCCGGGCGCGTTCCCAAACGTGCTGCTCGTGGGGATCTACTCGCTGATCGGCTACTACCTGCTGCGCACGCAGCTCGCCAACCGGCGCCCACTCGGCGGCTGGTCGATTTCGGGCCTCGCGCTCACCGTGATCTTCCCGACCTGCGCGGTGATGCACGCCGTCTACGCCTACTACACGCTCACCGGCAGCTACTACCTCGACACCCACATGGGCGTGGTCGACTGGCTCGCCGTGCCGGCCGGCCTCTACTTCCTCTGGGTGGTCCAGGCGCTCTACCGCGGCAGCTTCCGCGACTGGAACAGCTCCGGGCGGCAGGTGGCGGCGGTGCCGCCGGCCAAGCCGGCGCGCCCGCGCGTCCTAGCCGGCTGATGCGTATCCGGTTACTGGCCGGCTAGGAAGCCGGCGACCTCGGCGGCCGTCCGCTCGGGCGCGTCCTCGAACACGAAGTGCCCCGCGCCGTCGACGATGACGAGCTTCGAGTCCGGGATCTCCTTGTGGAAGCGGTGGGCGCTCGGGACGAACGCGAACGGGTCCGTTTCGCCCCAGAGGATCAGCGCCGGTACGCCCAGCTCCGCGAGCTTGCCGTCGAAGCGCTCGAGCTTGGGAAAGTCCGCCGAGCGCCAGAACTCGAGCTGGCCTCGGCGCCGGTCCTCGTCGCCGAAGCACTTCCAGTACTCGTCGATCGCCTCGTCGTCGAAGCCGGAGCCGTTCTGGCGTAGGAGGGCGGTGAAGCCCTCTTTGGTCATCCCCTCCATCATCTCCTCGCCCGTGCCGGGCGTGCGCGCGGCCTCGGCCACCCCGTGCCAGCGGCCGTCGGGGAAGAAGCCGGTGGCGCTGAGCACGAGCGCGCTCACCGCGTCGGGGTGCTCGCAGGCCCACCAGCAGCCGATCAGCCCGCCCCAGTCGTGGGTCACCAGGGCGACGCGGTCGAGCCCGAGCTCGTTGCGGAACTCCTCGATCGACTCCACGTGCCGCTCCCACGTGTGCGGCGGGTGGCTCGGGGAGTCCCCGAAGCCGAGCAGGTCGGGCGCCAGGGAGCGCCAGCCGCGCTCGGCCAGCGCCGGCATCACGTGGCGCCACATGTACGAGGACTCCGGATAGCCGTGCAGGAGGAGTGCGACGGGTCCGTCTTCGGGGCCGGCCTCGCGGTGGTGGAGGCTCATACTGCGGCGGGCTCCGCGACCAGGCGCGAGAAGAGCCGCTCGAGCGCCGGCCGGAGCACGTCCTGCTCGAAGCCGCGGTTGGGCAGCGAGAGCTGCGCGAGCACGAAGCCGGAGAGCGCGGCGACGACGATCGGGGCGTCGCTCGTGGGCTCGTCGGAGCCGGCGGCGCGCAGCCCGAGCTCGGCCAGGCGGAGGTGGGCCTCGTGCCAGCGGGCCACTTCGTCGCGAAGCCCCGGCCTGCGGCCCGCCTCGAGGGCGAGCTCGGCGATGGCGAAGTGGCGGCCGCGGTCGCGCGCCAGGTCGCCGGCGAGCTCCGCGGCCACGGCCTCGGCCCACTCGGCGATGGTCAGCTGCCGCGGGGCGAGGTTGACCACCAGGCGTTCGAGCCGGTCCACCTCCTCGCGCGCGGCCAGGCGGAGCGACTCCTCGAGCAGCTCGTCGCGAGAGGAGAACCAGTAGGTGGTGGCCGAGAGCGGGAGGCCTGCCTGAGAGGCGACGGCGCGATGAGTGACGGCGTCGGCCCCGTGCTCGCCGATCACCGCGAGCGTCGCTCGGAGGATGGCCTCACGCCGCGCCTCGCCGCGGGGTGGTACATTCGTCCCACTCACCGGTACAAACGTACCATGACCGTCGCGGCCAAAGGAATCGACTACACGGATCTCTACGCCCGCTGGGAGCAGGGCAACTGGCGAGCCACGGAGATCGACTTCAGCGAGGACGCCCGCCAATGGCAGGCCGATTTCTCGGAGCTCGAGCGCAAGGCCGCCCTCTGGAACTACGCGATGTTCTTCTGGGGCGAGGACGCGGTGGCCGACGGGCTCTCGCCGTACATCGACGCCGCGCCGCGCGAGGAGCAGAAGTACTTCCTGACGACGCAGCAGGTGGACGAGGCCCGCCACGCCGTCTTCTTCAGCCGCTTCCTGCACGAGGTCTGCGGCGTCGGCGGCCACGACACCGCCTCGCGGCTCGAGGCGATCAAGCCGGAGCTCTCGTGGGGCTACAAGAAGGTCTTCGGGCGGCTCGAGCAGATGTGCGACGAGCTGCGTGCCGACCCGTCGATCCCGCAGCTCGCGGCCGGTGTCGCGCTCTACCACATCATCATCGAGGCGACGCTCGCCCAGCCTGGCCAGCACTTCATCGCCAACTACCTCACCGAGAGCGATCGCCTGCCCGGCTTCCGCGGCGGGATGGAGAACGTGGCCGCCGACGAGCAGCGCCACATCGGCTTCGGCGTGAAGCTGCTGTCGGAGCTCGTGGAGATGGACCCGGACGCCCGCTACGCGGTGGCCGACCTCCTGCGCGAGGTGATCCCCTGGACCGGCGCCGTGCTGGTGCCGCCGGGCTGGGACGAGCGCTACGTGGAGTGCTTCGGCATCACCCTGGAGGAGCTCGGCGCGGAGGGCGCCGCCTCGCTCGACACCAAGATGCGGAGCGCCGGCCTGCCGATCGACGACCTGCCGGGGCCGCCCGTCTTCCCGATCCCTGGCACGCCGCTGGAGCGCGCCACCCGCGGCAAGAAGCTGCTCAAGGCGGGCTACCTCGGCGAGAAGACCGGGCCGCCTTCCACCGACCCCGCCGATATGGAGACCCTGTTCGAGTCGGTCGCCGCCGGCTTCGACACGTCCCAGTCGCCGAACGGCGGCGGCGTGATCCAGTGGGAGTTCCCCGACGCCGAGCCCTTCCACGTCGTGGTCGCCAACGGCTCCACGCGTCCGGTGCGGGGCCGCGTCGAGAGCCCGACCGTGACCTTCCGCTCCTCGTTCGAGGACTGGGTCGACACGGTGGCCGGCCGCCAGGACCCGCGCCGCCTCCTCGCCACCCGCCGCCTGCGCCTCAAGGGCAACTACCTGTGGCTGTGGCGGGCGCGGGATATGTTCCCGAGGTAGGCGCCGGCATCTGCCCGAACGTCCGTGGCTGCCGCCCATGGGCGGCATCGCGGGACGTTCACCGGGGCCCAACGTCGACCGCGCGCGGGGCTCCGCGAAGGGCCTTCAGCTCGTCGTGAGCGACATCGAGGCCGCGAAAAGCGACCTCACGACGGCACCGCGTGGTCAGTTCAGGAGATTCCGCCTCGGGAGTAAATTGGATGCGGTGACTACCGCCTCCACGAGCACCCGCCTCCTCGACAACTACATCGGCGGTCGCTGGACGCCGTCCACCTCGTCCGAGGCGCTCGACGTCACCAACCCCGCCAGTGGCGAAGTGCTCGCCCGCGTGCCGCTGTCGGCGAGCGCCGACCTCCACGCCGCCGTGGCCGCCGCCCGCGAGGCACTGCCCGCATGGCGCGGCGTGAGCGTGATCGAGCGGGCCAGGCGGCTGTTCACCCTGCGCGAGCGGCTCGACGCGCGGCGCGAGGAGCTCGCCCGCTCGGTGACCACCGAGATGGGCAAGACGATCGTCGACGCGCGCGCCGAGGTCGGTCGCATGATCGAGATGGTCGAGTGCGCCTGCGCGGTGCCGACGACGATGCAGGGCAAGGTCCTCGAGGACGTCTCGCGCAACGTGGACGCGGAGACCGTGCGCCAGCCGGTCGGCGTCTGCGCGGCGATCGTGCCCTTCAACTTCCCGGCAATGGTGCCGTTCTGGTTCCTGCCGTTCGCCATCGCCTGCGGCAACGCCTTCGTGCTCAAGCCGTCGGAGCAGGTGCCGCTCACGCAGCAGATCGCCTTCGAGGTGCTCGACTCGCTCGACCTGCCGCCGGGCGTGGTCAACCTCGTCAACGGCGGCCGCGAGGTCGTTGAGGGGATCCTCGACCACCCCGGGATCGACGCGGTCTCGTTCGTCGGCTCGGCGCCGGTCGCTCGGATCGTCTACGAGCGCGCGGCCAAGTCCGGCAAGCGGGTGCAGGCGCTCGGCGGCGCCAAGAACCACATGGTCGTGATGCCGGACGCGGTGATCGCGGAGACGGTCAACGGCATCACCGGATCGGCCTTCGGCGCCGCCGGCCAGCGCTGCATGGCCGGCTCGGTGGTGGTGACCGTGGGCGAGGCCCACGAGCGGCTGCTGCCGGCCCTGAGCGAGGCGACGGAGGGGCTCCAGGTGGGCGACGGCCTCGACGAGGCAGTCGACGTGGGACCGGTGGTGTCGCCGCAGGCCCGGGATCGGATCCACAAGGCGATCGACCGCGCGCTCGAGGAGGGCGCCGGCCTGGTGGTGGACGGACGCGAAGCGGACGGCGGCGACGGCGGCGCCTGGGTCGGCCCGACCATCCTCGACGAGGTGACCCCCGATATGGAGGCCGGCCGCGAGGAGATCTTCGGCCCGGTGCTCTCGATCATGCGCGTAGAGACGCTCGACGAGGCGATCGAGCTCGTCAACCGCAGCCCGTTCGGCAACGGCACGTCGATCTTCACCGAGTCCGGCGCGTCGGTCCGGCGCTACCGCCACGACATCCAGGCGGGGATGGTCGGCGTGAACATCGGCGTCGCCGCGCCGGTGGCGTTCTTCCCGTTCTCGGGCTGGAAGGACTCCTTCCTCGGCGACATCCACGCGCACGGCCCCGACGCGGTGGAGTTCTTCACGCGCAAGAAGACCGTCACGAGCCGCTACTTCTCGACCGGCCAGGGGAGTGGGAGCTATTTCGTCGAGAGCTGACCGGATCGCCGAGGAGGTCACGTCCTGGCCCGGCATCGAGGCCGGGCACGGCAGCCGGGGCGAGTTCGGATTCAAGCTCGGCCGGCGCGAGATCGGCCACCTGCACGGCGACCGCGCCGCGCACTTCATGTTCGGCAGGCAGCTCGGCCTGAAGCTGAAGGCGGAGGGCCGTGTCGTCGACCACCCGGTGTTCCCGGGCAAGGCCGGCCCGGGCGCGCGGCGGATCGAGAGCGACGACGACGTGGGCGAGGTGATCGAGCTGATGCGCCTCAACTACGATCGACTCCGTGCCCGACCCCCAGGCACTCGAGAGCCGGACGACGGAGCTCCTCCAGCGGCTGATCCGCTTCAACACGGTCAATCCGCCGGGTAACGAGGAGGAGGCGCAGCACTTCCTGCGCGACACGCTCGAGGCCGCGGGCTTCGAGTGCGAGCTGCTGGCGGCGGTCGAGGGCCGCCCCAACCTCGTTGCGCGGCTGAAGGGCGGCTCCGACGGGCCGGTGCTGTGCCTGCTCGGGCACGTCGACACCGTGCTGGCGGACCGCGACGACTGGAGCCTCGACCCCTGGTCGGGCGAGCTCAAGGACGGGTGCGTCTGGGGCCGCGGCGCGCTCGACATGAAGAGCCAGGTGGCCGCGGAGATCGCGGCGGCGACGTTGCTCGCCGAGGAGGGCTGGCGGCCCGAGTCGGGCGAGCTGATGATCGTGGTGACGGCCGACGAAGAGGCCGGGGCCGAGTACGGAGCCAAGTGGCTGTGCGAGCAGCAACCGGACAAGGTGCGCTGCGACCTCGTGGTCAACGAGGGCGCCGGCGAGGTGCTCGAGTTCGACGGCCGCCGCGTCTATGGCGTCTGCGCCGCGGAGAAGGGTGTCTTCCGCTTCACGCTCTCCACTCGAGGAGTTGCCGGCCACGCGTCGATCCCGCGCATCGGCGACAACGCGCTGACCAAGCTCGGCCCGGTGCTCGAGGCGCTCAAGGCGGGCCGCCCCGCGTTCGAGGCCTCGCCCGAGCCTGTGGCCCTGATCGAGGCGCTCGGGCTCGACCCGTCGGACCTCGACAGGGCGCTCGAGGAGGTCGAGGCGCGCGACCCGCGCGTGGGCGTGCTGCTCGAGCCCATGCTCGGCGTGACGCTCACGCCGACGATGGTGAGCGCCTCGCAGAAGATCAACGTGATCCCGGCCCGCGCCGAGCTCAAGGTCGACTGCCGCGTGCCGCCCGAGCTTGGCGAGGACCACGCGCGCAAGCGCGTGCACGAGGTGCTTGGGGACAACGGCTACGAGCTGCGCTTCGAGGAGACCGTCGTCGGCAACCGCTCTTCCGGCGAGACGCCGCTGATGGACGCCATCCGCGACTTCGTGCAGAAGGAGGACCCGGGCGCGGAGGTGGCCACGGTCGTGCTTCCCGGCTTCTCCGACTCGCGCTGGTTCCGTGCCGCCTTCCCGGACTGCGTGGCGTATGGCTTCTTCCCGCAGAAGGCGATGGACCTGTTCGAGGCGGCGCCGCTGGTGCACGGGGCGGATGAGCGGGTGCCCGTGGAGGACCTCGGCCTGGCGGCGCGCTGCTACTCGCAGCTGGCTCAGGAGCTCTTGAGATGAACGAGCCCGAAGAGAAGCTCCGTCTCGGCGGAATGGCGCTTCGCAACGGCCTGCTCGTGCACGGCCCGACACACTGGGCCGCGGCGGTGAGGACACCGGAGGGTGAGCTCAAGGTCGCATCCGGGCCCAAGCCCGACCTCGGCGGCCGCGCCTCCGAGCGCTGGCCCGGCGTGCGCGGCGTGCTCAAGCTCGCGGAGGCGGTGGCCGTGATCCCGCTCGTCAAGCGGGCGCTGCCCGAGGCCAAGCTGCCGATGCAGGACCTGCGCACCCTCGGTGCGATGGGCGCCGCCGCGGCGGGCGGACACGCGATCCGCTCGAGCGGCGCCCGGACTGTCGGACGCGAGGCGGCGGTGGCGCTGTTGAGCGTCGCGCCGGCGATGCTCGCGCTCCGCGGCGGCGACCTGGCCGCCTACCACGGCGTGGAGCACAAGGCGATCGCCGGCTACGAGGAGGGCGAGGACGCGGCGGACGCGCACAAGGAGCACGAGCGCTGCGGCTCCCATCTGGTGGCGCCGATGCTCGCCGCGGCCACGCTGGGGAACGTCGCCGCGCGCCGCGCGGGCCTGCGCGGGCCCGCCGCCGAGGCGGCGGTCGGCCTTGGCAGCGCGGCTGTCGCCGTCGAGGTGTTCGCCTGGTCGGAGCGCCACTCCGAGACCGCGCTCGCGCGCCTGCTGCGCCGGCCGGGCTTCGAGATCCAGCGCGCCGTGGGCACGCGCGAGCCGACGAGCGAGCAGCTCGAGGTCGGGCGCGCGGCGCTTGCCGAGATCCTGCGGGTGGAAGGCGCGCCGGCCTGATGGCCACCACGCGCACGCGCCTCGATCCCGAGGTGTTCCGCCTGCCCGTCGAGCGGATTCGCGAGGGCTACTACTCCGACGCCTACTTCAACTTCACCAAGCAGCTGCTCGAGGAGCGCGGCCACTGCCCGCGGGTAACGATGCAGGTCTTCCAGAAGGACTCGTCGATCCTCGGCGGCATCGACGAGGCGATCGCGGTCCTCAAGCTCTGCGCCGGCCGGCACGTGGACGGCGGCTGGGTGGACGGCTGGGAGGAGCTCGAGGTGCAGGCGCTCCACGAGGGCGACGAGGTCGAGCCCTGGGAGACGGTGATGACCATCGAGGGCGACTACACGCTGTTCGCACATCTCGAGACCGTCTACCTGGGCTGCCTGGCGCGGCGCAGCCTCGTGATGCGCAACGTCCGCGGCGTGGTCGAGGCGGCGCGAGGCAAGCCGATCCTCTTCTTCCCAGCGCGCCACGATCACTGGCTCGTCCAGACCGGCGACGGCTGGGCAGCCCACGTGGCGGGCGCCATCGGCGTCTCGACCGACGCGCAGGCGTCGTGGTGGGGCGGCCGCGGCGTTGGGACCGTTCCGCACGCCCTCATCGCGGCCTACGGCGGCGACACCGTGGCCGCCGCCGCAGACTTCGCCGACCGCTTCGCCGACGAGATGAACGTCACCGTGCTCGTGGACTTCGAGAACGACTCCGTGCGTACGTCGCTGGAGGTGGCGGACGCGCTCGGCGACAAGCTCTGGGGCGTCCGGCTCGACACCTCGGAGCGGCTGGTAGACCGCTCGCTCTGGCACGAGATGGGCGAGTTCAAGCCGACGGGCGTCACGCAGCTGCTCGTCCGCCGGGTGCGCGACGCGCTCGATGCCGCCGGCCACGAGAGCGTGAAGATCGTCGTCTCCGGCGGCTTCGACGCCGAAAAGATCAGCAGCTTCGAGGAGGCCGGGGCACCTGTGGACTCCTACGGCGTGGGCTCCTCGCTACTCCGCGGCCAGAACGACTTCACGGCCGACGTGGTGATGGTCGAGGGCGAACCGCGCGCCAAGGCGGGCCGGGCGTACAAATCGAACGGTCGTCTAGAGCCGGTCAACTGACTGGCGAAATCGTCCTTTATTCGTACACTCACTCCCATGCAACCGGGCACGGACGCCAGGGCATGACGGTCCTCGCTTTCACTTTCCAGCAGTTCCAGGACTGGGCCGTCATCTGGCTGCCGATCATCTTCATGGGGCTGATCGCTGTGGCGATCATCTGGATGCTGCGGTTCATGCCGCGCACCAAGCCCGAGCAGATCAAGCCGAAGTCGGCGAGCTCGGTGAGCTGGGGGGACGTGGCCGGGGTCGAGGAGGCCAAGGACGAGCTGCGCGAGGTCGTCGACTTCCTCCGCGATCCGAAGCGCTTCCGGAGCCTCGGAGCAAGGGTTCCCAAGGGCATCCTCCTCCACGGCCCTCCCGGCACCGGCAAGACGCTCCTCGCCAAGGCCGTGGCCAAGGAGTCAGGCGCCAAGTTCTTCGCCCAGTCGGCCTCGTCGTTCGTCGAGATGTTCGTCGGGCTCGGCGCCCACCGCATCCGGCGTCTCTTCCGCGAGGCGCGCAAGAACGCGCCGGCGATCGTCTTCATCGACGAGCTCGACGCCGTCGGCGCCACGCGCGGCAGCGACGTCTCGGGCGAGAAGGACCAGACGCTCAACCAGCTGCTGGTCGAGCTCGACGGCTTCTCGGAGCGCGACGAGGTCGTGATCATCGCCGCGTCGAACATGCTCGACAAGCTCGACCCGGCGCTCTTGCGGCCCGGTCGCTTCGACCGCCAGATCTTCGTCACTCCGCCGGACCTCAAGGGCCGGCGCGAGATCCTCAAGGTGCACACACGCGGCAAGCCGATGGCGGAGAACGTGAATATCGAGCTGGTCGCCCGCCAGACCGCCGGCCTCACCGGCGCGGACCTGGCCAACATCTGCAACGAGGCCGCGATCTTCGCCGGCCGCGAGCGCCTCAGCACGGTCACCACCCGGCACTTCCAGGCGGCGCTCGAGCGGGTGATCGCCGGCATGCAGTCGCGCCGGGTGATCACCGACCACGAGAAGCGCGTGGTGGCCTATCACGAGGCCGGGCATGCGCTCTGCTCCGAGCTGCTGCCGTCGGTGGAGAAGGTCCACCGGATCTCGATCATCCCGCGCGGCAAGGCGCTTGGCTACACGCTCAACCTGCCCGAGGAGGATCGCTACCTGAAGACCAAGGAGGAGCTCCTCGACTACATCGTGGTGCTCCTCGCCGGGCGGGTGACCGAGCAGCTCGTCTTCGGCTCGGTGACCACCGGCGCCGCCGACGACCTGAAGAAGGTCCACGAGATCAGCCGCAAGATGGTCACGGAGTACGGCATGGGCACCGAGCTCCAGTCCAAGCAGCTGCCCGCCGACGACTACTCGATGTCGGACGCCACGCGGCGGATGGTCGACGAGGAGCAGCAGTACATCACCGACCTCGCCCACCGCCGGGCCACCGGGCTCCTGTCCGAGAACCGCACGCTGCTCGAGGCGTTCGCCTTCACGCTGCTCGACAAGGAGGTCCTCGAGCGCGAGGACATCGACGGCCTGATGTCGCGCTACCGGGCGACCCCGGACGGCGGCCGCTTCATCAGCGAGCCGGGCGAGGTCCAGATCGCAGCGGCGGAGCGGGTAGACCCAGAGCGCTAGCTATCGTTGCGGCCCTTCATGCTGGGGGCCATCGACCACATCGGCGTCGCCGTCGAGGATCTCGACGAGGCGATCAGCCTCTATCGCGACCGGCTCGGAATGCCCGAGCAGCACCGCGAGACCGTTGAGGAGCAGGGCGTCGAGGCCGTGCTCCTCGAGATCGGCGACAGCCACGTGGAGTTGCTTGCGCCGCTGTCGTCGGAGACGGCTGTGGGCAAGTTCCTCGAGCGCAACGGCCCCGGTATGCACCACGTGGCCTACCGAACAGACGACATCGAGGCCGCGCTCGAATCCGCCCGGAGCGCGGGCCTGCGCCTTATCGACGAGGAGCCGCGGACCGGCATCCTGGGCAGCCGGGTGGCCTTCGTCCACCCCAAGGCCACGGGCGGCGTCCTGACCGAGCTCGTTCAACCCGCGGAGGAGGGGCATTAACCGATGGCCGAGGAGCACAGCCGGATCGACATCGGCTTTCAGGGCGGGCAGGTGCTGCCCGCTCGGGTCAAGCAGGCCGCCTACGACGATTTGCGCAGGGCGCTCGAGGACTCGTCGGCGGAGCGCTGGCACGTGCTCGACACGCAGGACTCGCAGATCGCTCTCGACCTGTCGCAGGTCGTCTACGTCCGCGTGGACACCGAAGAGCAGCGCGTCGGGTTCTGAATCTGGACGCCCGCCTCCTTCGCTTCGCCCGCACGTGGGGGCACGGCGCGCGGGCGGAGGCCGCGGTCGGGGCGTTCTCGAGGCTGGGTGAGCACGGCCTCGGCTGGCACGCGCTGGCCGGAATCGGCGCGCTGGTCGACCGCGAGCGGCGGCAGGTCTACGTGCGCGCGATGCGGGCGATCGGGCTCGCGTTTCTCGCCAACCAGGCGATCAAGTTCACGGTCCGGCGGCGGCGGCCCGACCTGCCCGGCCTGCCGCCGCTCACCGGCACGATGAGCCGGCTGTCGTATCCGTCGGCGCACGCGGCCACCTCCTTCGCCGCCGCGCGAGCGCTCCCGCTGCCGCTGTACCCGCTCGCGACGGCGATGGCGCTGTCGCGGCTGTACCTCGGCGTCCACTACCCCAGCGACACGCTGGCGGGCGCCGCGCTGGGCGACGCGGTCGCCAAGCTGGTCCCGTGAAGGTCGGCATCGTCGGGCTGCCCAACGCGGGCAAGTCCTCGCTGTTCAACGCGCTCACGAGCGCGGGCGCCGCAACCGCGGGCTACCCGTTCACCACCGTCGAGCCGAACGTGGCGGTCGTTCCGGTTCGCGACGAGCGGCTCGAGCAGGTGGCCGCGACGGTCCGGGCGACGCCGATCCTGCCCGAGACAATCGAGTTCCACGACATCGCCGGCCTCGTCCGCGGGGCCCACGAGGGCGAGGGACTCGGCAACCGCTTCCTGGCGAACATCCGCGAGACCGACGCGATCGTGAACGTCGTCCGCGCCTTCGACGACGACCAGCTGGCCCATCCCGACGGCCGAGTCGATCCAATGGCGGACGCCGAGACCGTGGAGACGGAGCTCCTCTACGCCGACCTCGAGAGCGCGCAGCGACGGCTCGAGCGGGTCGAGCGCGACGCGCGCTCCGGCGCCAAGGAGCTCGTGGCCGAGGAGGCCTGGCTGCGCCAGGTGGTGGATGCCCTGTCCGCGGGCCGGCCGGTTCGGTCCGTGCCGGTGCCCGAGGCTGCGCCGGACGCGCTGCGCCTGCTCTCGCCCTTGACGGCCAAGCCGGTCCTGTACCTGGCGAACGTCGGCGAGGGCGAGGGGCTCGAGCCGCCCGCCGAGCTGTTGGAGCATGCGCGCGAGCGCGGGGCCAGGGCCACGGCGGTGTCGGCCCGGCTCGAGTCGGAGCTGGGCGAGCTCGATCCCGAGGAGGCGGCCGCGATGCGCGAAGAGCTCGGTGCCGGCGAGTCCGGCCTCGAGCGCGTGGTTCGGGAGGCGTTCGCGCTGCTCGAGCTGATCGCCTTCTTCACCGCCGACACGGGCAAGGAGGCGCGCGCCCGCGCGATCCGCCGCGGCACCCCGGCCCGGCGCGCCGCCGGCGCAGTGCACACCGACATGGAGCGCGGCTTCGTGGCCGCGGAGGTGGTGTGGTGGAAGGACCTGGTCGATTCCGGCGGCTATGCGCGCGCCCGGGAGCGCGCTCTGCTCCGGACGGAAGGGCGCGAGTACGAGGTCCAGGACGGGGACGTCGTGAATTTCAAGTTCACGAGCTGATCGGCTTTGGGGCGCTATCCGCCCCCAATCCAGAAAAGCTCCTCCGTCTCGCTGGCTGAAATCGTCCGGTTGATGTCCTTGCTGCCAAGCGCCTGGCGCGGCATCATGGCCGCATGCGCCGCGTCGTCATCGTCGCCTTCGAGGGTGTGCAGCCGCTCGACGTGGTCGGGCCGGCCGAGGTCTTCAACACCGCCGCCCGCATCCGTCCGCCCGGCTACAGCGTCGAGGTCGTCGCGCCGGGGGCGGGACCGATCAGGGCCACGAGCGTGCAGCTCATGCCCGACCGCGCGATCGCGAGCTGCCGCGGCCCGATCGACACGCTGATCTGCGCCGGCGGCACGGGCGTCCGCGAGGCGGCTGGGGACGAGCGGCTGGTCCGCTGGATCGCGAGCGCAGCCAAGCGGTCGCGGAGGACCGCCTCCGTCTGCACCGGCGCCTTCCTGCTCGCTCAAGCGGGCCTCCTCGATGGCAAACGAGCGACCACCCACTGGTCCGCCTGCGCGGCCCTCGCAAGGCGCCACCCGGAGACGAAGGTCGAGCCCGACCCGATCTTCGTCGAGGACGACGGCGTCTACACCTCCGCCGGCGTCACCGCGGGCATGGACCTGGCGCTGGCGCTCGTGGACGAGGACGAGGGCCGTGACGTCTCGCTCGAGGTCGCCCGCTGGCTCGTCCTCTTCCTGAGGCGCCCCGGCGGCCAGTCGCAGTTCAGCGCTCAGCTCGCCGCCCAGACCGCCGAGCGCGAGCCGCTCAAGGAGCTCCAGTCCTGGATCCCGGACAACCTCGACGCGGACCTGTCGGTTCCGGCGCTCGCCCGGAAGGTCTCGATGAGCGAGCGGAACTTCGCCCGCGCCTTCAGGCGCGAGGTGGGCATGACGCCGGCGGCGTATGTCGAGACGTCGCGGGTCGAGCGCGCCCGGATCGCGCTCGAGAGCGGCGGCGAGCAGGTGGAGCTCGTCGCCCGCCGCACGGGTTTCGGGACCGTCGAGACCATGCGCCGCGCCTTTCGCCGGCGGCTCGGCGTGAGCCCGTCCGACTATCGCGACCGCTTCAACGCCGAGGAGGCTGCCTGATGGACATCGCCATTCCCCTATACGACCGCTTCACGGCGCTCGACGCCGTCGGGCCCTACGACGTGCTCTCCCGGCTCCCGGGAGCAAGGGTGACCTTCGTTGCGGTCGAGCGAGGGCTCTACCGCACCGAGAACGGGATGCTCGGCGTGGTGGCCGACGGGGCGCTCGAAGATCTGCCCGAGCCCGAGATCGTGATGGTGCCCGGCGGTTACGGCACGCGCGCGCTGCTGAACGACGAGCGGATGGTGGGCTGGATCCGCCGCGCGCACGAGAGCTCGACCTACACCACCTCGGTGTGCACCGGCTCGCTGCTGCTCGGCGCTGCCGGCGTGCTCGACGGGCTCGAGGCGACCACCCACTGGCTGGAGCTCGAGACGCTCGAGCGCTTCGGGGCGACGCCCACCTCGCGGCGGGTGGTCGAGCAGGGCAAGGTCATCACCGCGGCAGGGGTGTCGTCGGGCATCGACATGGCCCTGGTCCTGGCCGCCCGCCTCGCGGGCGACGAGGTGGCCGAGGCGATCCAGCTCGCGATCGAGTACGACCCCCAGCCGCCCTTCGACAGCGGCTCGACCGCCAAGGCGCGCCCGGAGACGGTCGAACTGGTGCGCAACGTGGTGGAGGCCACCACGGGCTGACTGGTATATCTCGGGCTGCCCCCCGTACCTCGTCCAAAGGGAGACCCGCCCGATGCCACGATTCGCCCGGACCTGCGCCCTTCTCGCGGCTCTGGCCCTGCTCGCCATCGTGCCGGCGGCCTCGCTCGGCAGTGGCCCGAGCGCGCACGCCGCCGCGAAGAGCTGTCACCTGAGCTACCACCAGCAGACCCATCTCGGCACGACCTACGTGCTCTCGCTCAGGGTCCGGGTGACCAAGTGCGGCGACGGCCGCCGGATCGTCAAGGCGTTCCAGAAGTGCCGGAAGGAGCACCACCACCGCAACGGCAAGTGCCACCACCGGGTGTTCGGCTACAAGTGCAGCGAGAAGCGCTTCAACAAGAGCAGCGTCTCGTTCGACTCGAAGGTGCGCTGCAGCAAGAGCAACCGGCGCGTCTGGCACACGTACACGCAGAACACCTAGCCGCCGAAGTCGGCGTCCAGCCGCTTCATGACGGCATCGGCCGCCAGCTTGGAGCCGGTGCCGTTCAGGTGGATGCCGTCGGGCTGGCGGACGATCTGCTTGCGGCCGTCGACGTCCATCGCGGCGCGGTAGCGCTCGCCCGGGGTGAAGATCGGCACGGTGTCGATCACGCGGACGCTCGACCGGTAGGGCACCGAGGCGACCTGGATCGCGGCGTTCACGGCCCGCGCGATCTCCTGCCGCTTCTTCTCGCGCGGGAACGGCAGCGTGAGGTAGTAGACGCGGGCGGCCCCGCGCTGGCGGTAGGTGTTCATCATCCGCCGCACGCGGAACGCGTACTCGGCGGCCCAGTCCGGGCCGCAGCAGACGACCTTCTTCCCGTTCGGCCCCGGCATGTCGAAGCCCTCGTTCGCGCCGATGAAGACCACGGTCGCCTCGGGGTGCTTGTCCCCCACCTGCTGCGTCGAGAGCTTGCCCCAGTCGACGAAGCCGGTCTTCGAGATGCCGGTGCCGAGGTGCGGCTCGCGGATCACGCGGACGCCGTCGCGCCCGGCGAGGCGGCGGCCGAGCTCCAGGTCGAGACCCAGCGTCATCGAGTCGCCGGTCACGAGCACGGTGTGGAGCTTTCGCGGCGGCCGCGGCTTGGCGCCGAGCGACGCCGGGTCGAATGACTCCGGGCTCACCGGCGGCACGGCCCGCTGGCGCGTCTGCCTGACCGGCTGGTCGAAGCCCCCCGAGTCGGCCAGCTGCTCGCCCGGCGACAGCCACGAGGTGAGCGTGTTGCCCCACTTGTCGAAGGGCAGTCTCTCCGCGATCCAGCCCGAGGGGTGGCCCACCGCGAGCACCACGTTCCGCTCGAACCCCGGCTGCATCTCCTCGCCGGAGCTCCGGATCGACTCGCCCTTGAACAGGATGAGGAGCATCACCGCGAGGGTGACCACGAGGACGCCGTCGCGGGCGCGGAGGTGGCGGCCGGGCGGCGGGCTGGGGATGTTCTCGTCGCGGTCCGGCATCAGAACTGGAAGTAGATGAAGGGTGGCACGGCCTGGCTCGGCACCGTGGCGCCGACGAAGGCGATCACGAGCGCCAGGGCGGTACCCAGCGCGGCGGGCGAGAGCTGGGCGGCGCGGAGGCGGAGTGCGTCGAGCGGGCGCGGCGGCAGCAGCTGGAGGCCGACGGTCGCCACGATCGCCAGCACCACCGGGAAGGTCCAGAGCGTGGCGGGCCCCGGGTCGGCGAGACGCGACAGGAACGTGCCGGCCAGCGAGATGCTTTCCGAGCGGAACAGCACCCAGCCCAGCACCACGAGGTTGAAGACGATTGCCCAGCGCAGCCAGGCGGGGGCGCTCACCCGGCCGCGCAGCTGGCGCTCGACCACCAGCCCGACGCCGTGCAGGCCGCCCCAGAGGATGAAGCCCCAGGCGGCCCCGTGCCAGAGCCCGCCGAGGAGCATCGTGATCATGATGTTCCGGGCGGTCTGGAGATTGCCGTGGCGGTTGCCGCCGAGCGGGATGTAGAGGAAGTCGCGCAGGAAGCGCGAGAGGGTGATGTGCCAGCGGCGCCAGAAGTCGCGGAAGCTCGTGGCGCGGTAGGGGCTGTTGAAGTTGCGCGGGAAGACGATTCCCATCAAGAGCGCCACCCCGATCGCGATGTCGGTGTAGCCCGAGAAGTCGCAGTAGATCTGGGCGGCGTAGCCGTAGGCGGCCAGGGCGACGTCCTGCGCGTGGTAGGCCTGGGGGACGCCGAAGACCGGGTCGACGACGGAGCGGGCGAGGAAGTCGGCGATCGCCACCTTCTTCACCAGCCCGATCCCGATCAGCACGACGGCCGGGCCCACCGCCACGTCGCGCGGGTCGCGCGGCGTCTGGAGCTGAGGAAGGAACTCGCGCGCCCGGACGATCGGCCCGGCCACGACGTGCGGGAAGAACGACAGGTAGAGCGCGACGTCGATCGTCTTGCCGGGCTCGATGACCCGCCGCTTGACGTCGACCACGTACGAGATCGCCTGGAAGGTCCAGAAGCTGAGACCGACGGGCAGGGCGAGCGACAGCAGGGGCGGCGACAGTCCCAGATGGATCGAGTCGAGGAAGCTGCCGATGTCGTCGGAGAAGAAGTTGTAGTACTTGAACAGGCCGAGGACGCCGAGGTCGATCGCGACGGTGGCCGCGGCGATCTGCTTTCGCCGGCGCTCGCCGGGAGCCCGGTGGACCAGCTGCGCTCCGGCCTGGTTGGCGAGCGCCACCCCGGCCAGCAGGAAGCAGAACTTGACGCTCGCCGCGGCGTAGAAGACGTAGCTCGCGGCCAGGATGAAGGGCTTCCACAGATGCGGTCGCGGCATCAGCGCCCACGAGACCGCGAGCACTATCGGGAAGAAGATTGCGAACTCGAGGGAGGGAAAGACCAAGCGGGCGGCGGCATGTTAGACAGTGCGGGTAATGCGCCGGGGAGCCCTACTGGCAGTTGCCGGGCTGGCGCTGCTCGCCCCCGGCGCGGCGCAGGCAGCCTGCGGCGGGACCAAGCACTTCAGCCCGCACAAGCGCCTCGTCCGCGGCCGGCAGCCGCTCGCGATCGGCGACTCGGTGATGCTCGGGGCCGGCAGGCAGCTGTCCGCGGCCGGCTTCGAGGTGAACGCCCGCGGCTGCCGCCAGGTGAGCGAGGGCCTCGGGATCGTC
>DASXBA010000157.1:0-1661 GCA_036406475.1 Thermoleophilaceae bacterium
TAGGAGGCGAACGGCTCGACGCCGTTCAGCGCGTCCTCGCGGATGAAGGTCTGGGCGGCGTAGTGGTTCCAGTACAGCCGCGCCGGCGTGCGGACGTTCTCGTGGACCCAGTCGATGAGCGACTCGCGCGTGTCGAAGCCCAGCTGCGCCAGCTCGCGCGCCGCGATCGGCGAGAGCACGAGGATGGTGCCGAGGAACGGGTCGATGCCCGCGAGCATGGCCCTGACCTTCTCCTCCCAGTGCTCGCGCAGGCCCTCGGTCCAGACGTTGCCCCAGGTGACGAAGGTGCTGACCGCGCTGTCGGCGCGCTCGAACCCGCGGCTGACGTGGTAGGGCTCCCACGGGCTCTGCGCCTCGTTCTCGGCGAAGGTGACGCTGCTGTAGGCCAGCGCGTTGCCCTGGCAGCCCATGTAGCTGACGCCGGGCACCGAGCCGCCCTGGAGGTTCTGCGACAGAAGCCCGTAGGCGCGGCCGATCGTCGCGTTGGCGTGGTTGTAGGGGCCGAGCGCCGCCAGGCCGGGGTTCATCCCGATCTCTCCGGCGATCGGCCCGTTGACGACGGCCATCGTCGCGATCGAGGACGTGCTCGAGTTGCGCGCGGTGATCCCGCTCGACGCCAGCGCGAGGAGCACCGGCAGGTACGACGGGTCCGCGCCGGCCATGACCGCGTTGACGGCGACCTTCTCGACCGTGAACTCCCACAGCTCGCGGTAGGCGGTGGGCTGCAGGTGCCCCACGACCTCTTCGCGCGCGTGAGACGTCCCCTGGAGCATCGCGTCGACGCGCTCCTCGGTGGGCAGCACGATCGGCAGGAAGTCCGTCCAGCGCTGCTCCTCGAACAACCGGCGCATCTCGTCCTCCGAGCGGGCCTCGACGAGCCGCGGCAGCGACCGGTCGAACTCGGCGCCCGAGTCGCCGCCCACCGGGGTCGTGAGGGAGCTCAGCACCTCGTCCATGAACGGGCGCCCACGGACGGGGTCGTCGCCCTCGACGTACGCGCGCAGCTCGGCCGGGGTCTTCTCCATGACCGGGGTGGGCACGTACGCCCGCCGCGCATTGGGCATGCCGTTGGCGCGCAGCACCGAGTCGACCAGGCGGGCGAAGGCGTCGGTGTGCACGGCCACCGTCGGCACGCCGTGCTCCGTCTCGAGGGACATCGCGTGCCCGGAGACCTCCGGGCTGCAGGTGCTTCAGAGGCCGACGCCGAGGATCGCGGCGTCGCCCTCCTTCCCGATGCGCGCGCTGAGCACCGGATCGGGCTGGTGCTGGTTCTCCCAGCGCACGACCTCGGTGCGGACCTCCGGGTGGTGCTCGTCGAGCCATCCGGCGAGCTGGACCATGAACAGGTCGCTGTTCTCGAAGCCGACGTCGACCAGGAAGATCTTGCGTCCTTCGAGGGTCTGCAGGCTCGGCGCAAGGCCCTTCGGGGTGACCTTCGGAGGGAAGCCCAGAGGGCTCAGGACGCGCATCCGGGTGTTGTAGCGAAGCGGACTCGACAGCCGTCGTGACCCCGGTCGCCACGGGTCGGTTCGCACCTTGCGACCTATAGAGTCCATAGGCAGATGCCTGCACATGACGTCCTCATCATCGGGGCGGGGCTGGCCGGCCAGCGCGCGGCGACCGCCGCCGCCGATGCGGGCGCGACGGTCGCTCTCCTGAGC
>DASXBA010000158.1:0-35169 GCA_036406475.1 Thermoleophilaceae bacterium
GGGATCTCGCAGGTCGGTGTGGCGGGGCTGCGCCCGCCGCACCTGGACGCGATCGCTCCGTTCCAGGTGGCCACCGACCTCTATCGCGACGCCGGCTACCCGGGAGGCATCCAGAACACGGGGTTCGGCGCCTTCTGGGCCGGTGTCGACCAGCCTCAGGCCTCGTATCACAGCGGTGCCCAGCACGCCGCAACCGCCGCCGACAGCGCATGTGCCCAGGCTCAGGCGACGCATGCCGCGTCAGAGCCCACGCACAACCTCGGCGTGCAGGGCCTCCAGCACACGTTCGATGACGCGTACTGGCAGGATCGCGAGCCCGGCGCAAACGCCGCCAAGATCGACGTCCCGACGTTCGGCTGCCTGAGCTGGCAGGACGACGAGGCCTCGAGCCGCAGCTCCTCCTATCTGAGCGAGCTCGATCCGGCGCGCACGTGGGTCGTCGCCACGAACGGCTATCACGCCCAATGCGCCCTCCACGCTCCGCGGATCAGCGACGAGCTGGTGGCGTTCTTCGACCGCTTCGTCAAGCACGAGTCGAATGGCTTCGAGCGCACTCCCCACATCCAGCTCTGGCACGAGGCGAGCACCGACAGCGCGGGCAACGACGTGCCCAGCTGGGTCACCCGCTTCAGGTCCTTCTCGTCGATGCCGGTCCGGCCGCTCGCGCTCTACTTCCGATCCGGCGGCGAGCTCTCTCTCACCCCGCCGAAGGGTGAGGAGCAGCCGGACCAGTACGCCTATCCCGGCCCGACCCTCGGGAACGAGGACGGGATCGTCGCCGGCCAGCACAACCTCCTGTGGAAGGGCGAGGAGCCACCCGGCGCATCCGTCGGCTACAGCACGCCGGCGCTCACCCGCGACGCTGAGTTCTTCGGCTCCGGGTCGGCCGACATCTGGCTGAGCTCGACGGCGCCCGACACCGACCTCCAGATCACCCTCACCGAGGTCCGCCCCGACGGGCAAGAGGTCTACGTCGGGCGCGGCTGGCTGCGCGCATCCCACCGGGCTCTCGATGCGAAGCGCTCGACCCGGCTCGCCCCCTACCACACCGACCAGCAGGCGGACGCCCGCTCGCTCGAGCCCGGACAGCCGACCTTGATGCGCGTGCAGCTGTGGCCGTTCGACCACGTCTTCCGCAAGGGCTCGAGCGTCCGCCTGTGGATCGATGCCCCCACCGGAATGACGGGCGGCTGGTCGCTCGACTTCATCAAGACGCCCGCGCTGAACCAGGTCTACGCGGACGGCGACCATCGCTCGGCCATCGCGCTCGGATACCTCGAGGGAGGACACGCCGAGGCCCCGCTCCCGGCCTGCGACACGCTGCTCAACCAGCCCTGCCGGCGCAACCTGACCGCCGTTCCGTCAGGCGCGATGACCATCAAGTAGGGATTCGACGGCCTGTCCGAGTAGACCGCGGCGCGTAGTCGCCAACGGCATCGACTTTGCCCTTCTGGAGATGGGCAGCGGTCCGCTGGTGCTCTGCCTGCACGGCTTTCCCGACTCGCCGCACTCGTTCCGGCCGTTGCTTTCCGACCTCGCCGCTGCGGGCTTCCACGCGGTGGCTCCGTTCATGCGCGGGTATGCGCCGACGAGCCTCGCGCCCGACGGCGACTACGGCCTCGCGGCCCTGGCTGCCGACGCGAACGCGCTGCAGGAGGAGCTCGGCGGAGGCGAGCGCTCTCTGCTGATCGGCAACGACTGGGGCGCCGAGGCCGCGTACATCGCAGGCCTGACCGCGCCCGAGCGCTGGCAGCGGCTCGTAACGCTCGCGATACCGCCGCTCGCGCTCGACGATCGGCTGTACGCCGACCACGAGCAGCGCGAGCGCTTCGCGTACATGTCCCTGCTGGAGCAGCCCGACGCGGAGCGGCTCGTCGCCGCCGACGACTTCGCCTTCGTCGATCGGCTCTGGCGCGACTGGAGCCCGGGCCACGACGGATCGCTGGACGCCGCCAATGCCAAGCGCTGCCTGCGCGACCCCGAGCACCTCGCTGCCGCCGTCGCCTACTACCGGGCCGACGACCCCGGCAGCGAGCTGCGCCGTGCGCCGCCTCAGCCCACGCTCTACATGCACGGCGAGGACGACGGCTGCGTCGACGTGCGCCTCGTCCGCGACGCCGAAGAGCATCTCGCGCCCGGCTCCCGACTCGACGTGCTAGCCGGCGTCGGCCACTTCCCGCATGCGGAGCGGCCCGCGGAGGTGGGCGCCCGCATGCTCGACTGGGTGACCGCAGACCGAGGGCCCCGCGGACGGGGCCCTCGGTCGTGACGTGGGTCGGCCGGTCAGGCCGTCTGGACGGCTGCCTGCACCATCGCCTCGTCCGGATCGACGACTCCCAGGCTCTTGACGGTCTCGATCGCCCCGTCACGCACCTGGCCTATGTACATGTTCATCCGAACGTGATGCTGGCCGGGCACCATCTCGGCCGGGCCACCGGGCCCGTCCGCGATCTTCGCGTGGTCCAGCGCCGCGACGACGCCCTCCTGGTCGAGCGAGCCCGCGTCTCTCACGGCGGCCTCCCAGAGCCTCATGCCCCGGTACATGCCTGAGCACGCGCCCCCGCCGGTGAAGATGACTTCGCCGCCGGGATAGCGCTCCTCATAGCGCTCGAGGAGCTCCTTGCTGAACGGGTCGCCCGCGTCCTGGTAGTAGTCGAGGCAGCTGTACAGGCCCTCGACCTGCTCGGCCGGAATGAGGTTCAGGCAGGTCTCGTCGAAGTACGTGCAGACGAGCTGCCCGCTGAACCCGGCCTTGTGCAGCTGCTCGAAGAACGGCACCACGCCGGGCGGGACGATCGTGTTGAAGACCACCTCCGCGCCACTGGACATGATCTTCTCGACGGTCTCGCCGTAGTCCATGTGGTCGAGGGGGTAGTAGTCCTCCTCCACGATCTCGCCGCCGGCCGCCTCGACGATCTTGCGGACCTTCTCGTTCATGATGCGCGGCCAGACGTAGTCGGCGGACGGCAGCGCGAACTTCTTCGCCCCCGTCTGCTCGATGAGCCACGGGATCAGCGGGTCGACCTGCTGCGCCGGCACGGGGCCGGTGCAGAAGATGAGCGGATCGGCCTCCTGTCCCTCGTACTGCTCGGGGTAGATGTAGAGCGTCTTGCCCTTCGTGACCGCGGAGGCCTTGATGGCCTGTCGGGTGGAGCTGAGGATGCCCCCGAAGATCACGTCGACCTGATCCTGCTCGACGAGCTTGGCGCCGGCGGCTTCCGCGGCTTCGTCGGTCGTCTCGCTGTCCTCGAGGTACAGCTCGATCTGCTGGTCCAGCAGACCGCCCTCGGCGTTGATGTCGTCGATCACCATCTTGGCGACGTTGGCATCCGCGTTGCCCATGAACGACATGGGGCCCGTCTGATCGGCGATGACTCCAACCTTGATCATCGCTACGCCTCGAGGTTCCCGCCGGAGTCGGCCATCTGGGGCGGAGCCTTGTGCCCGGCTTCCTTGAGGATGGGCCCGACCTCGGGGTCGGAGACGAACGCCTGCCAGCCCTCGGCGTCCCAGTCGAAGAGCACCCAGACCCGGTCCTCCTGGTTGGGGTCCCGGTAGACCTGCGCACCCTTGGAGCCGTGCTCCTTCCGCTTATCCAGGCTCGTCGTCGAGAAAATCTCCATCCAACGGTCGAAGTCTTCGACCGTCGTGGTGGCCAGGAACATTTGGTCTCCTTCTGTGCGAGTTCCGGCGCCGTGGGCCCGACGCCTTGACCGAGCGACCCTATCCGAGCCAGGGCGGAGCCGCACGAAGTTGAGGCGAATGCCTCATGACTGCCGCGAACGGTCGGCGTACGGTCGGCGCCATGTTCGAAAACGCCACAAGTCACGAGCGCGCCGTGGGGTCGGTCGGCCGGCTCGGCCGCTGGGCGGCGACCCACCGGCGCGCGGTCGTCCTCGCCTGGGTCGGCGTCGCCGTCTGCCTGGGCGTGCTCGCCCCGCGGGCGGAACAGGCGCTGTCCGGCGGCGGCTGGCAGGCCGATGCCTCGGAGTCGGTGAGGGCGCGCGGCCTGATCGACCGGCACTTCGACGGGCAGGGCAGCTACGCGCTGGTCGCGGTCGTCGGCTCACGCACGCGCGAGAGCCGGAGCCCGGCGTTCCGGGCGACGGTCGCCCGAGTCGCCGGCCTCCTGCGGCGCGACCCTGCAGTTGGAGCGGTTCGTCCGGCACAGGTCTCGCCGAACGGACGCGTCGCCGTAGTGCGCGGCGGTGCGGCGGCGGGCACTGCGGACATGGTGCGCGCCGCGAGCCGGCTCCGGGGCCGGCTCCAGGCAGCCGCGGGGCCGGGAGTCGAGGTGTCGCTCACCGGATCCGCCGGGTTGTGGTCGGAGTTCAACGAGGACAACAAGGCCGCGATGCTCCGCTCCGAGGTGATGTCCTGGCCGGTCACGCTGGCCGTGCTCGCCCTCGCCTTCGGGTCGCTCGCCGCGGCCGGGATTCCGCTGCTCCTCGCCATCCTCGGGCTGGTCGCCACCGCGGGCGCCCTGTGGCTGGGGACGCACCTCACCGGGATCACGATCTGGGCGATGAACTTCGCCCTGATGTTCGCGCTCGCGGTCGGAATCGACTACGCGCTCTTCGTGGTGGTTCGCTTCCGGGCTGCACTGCGCGCGGGCCTGCACCCCGTCGACGCCGTTGCCGAGACGATGGACAGCGCGGGCAAGGCGGTGCTCGTCAGCGGCGTGGCCGTCCTGGCGTCGCTCGCCGCGGTCATGGTCGTGCCGAGCCAGCCGTTCCGTACGAGCGCGCTCGGGATCGTGCTCGCCGTGGGCTTCGTGCTCGCGGCCTCGCTGACCCTCCTGCCGGCACTGCTCGCGCGCCTCGGCCATCGCATCGATCGCCTGGCCCTGCCCTGGGCGGGCGCCGTGCAGCACCGCAGCGAGGCCTTTGCGCGCTGGGGACGCCTGATCTGGCGCCGTCCACTCGTGCTCGGCGGGCTGGCCGTCGCCGTGCTCGTCGCCCTCGCCCTGCCCGCGCTCGGGCTGCGAACGGCGATGCCGACCACCGGCGTCCTGCCTTCCGACGCGAGCGCGCGGACCGGCTACGACCGGCTTCAGGAGGCCTTTGGGCCCGGGGCGCCCCGTGAGCTCCAGGTTGTGGCCCCGGCGAGCGAGTCCCGGCGGGTGCTCGCGGCGGTGAAGCGGACCCGGGGTGCGGCGGTTGCGGCGCCGCCGGAGCGCCGGAGTCGCTTCGCGCTCACGCGAGTATCGGCCTCGGGCGACGTGGTCGACCGTCTGCGTTCGCGGCTCCCGGCTGACGCGCTCGTCGGCGGCGCCGCCGCGGAGGGTCGCGATCTGGAGCACGCCCTCAGCAGCCGGACGCCGATCGTGTACGGCCTGGTCGTCGCGGTGGGATTCGCGCTGCTGCTGCTGGTGGTGCGCGCGCCGGTCGCCGCGGCGGCGTCCGTCCTGATGAATCTGCTCGCGACCGCGGCGGCGTTCGACGTGGCGAGGCTCGTCTTCCAGGACGGCCACGGCTCGGGCCTGCTCGGCTTCTCCTCCCAGGGCTTCGTCGATGCCTGGGCGCCGATCTTCTTCTTCGCCCTGATCTTCGCGCTGGCGATGGACTACACGGTCTTCCTGCTGAGCTCGGTCAGGACCGAGCTCGAGCGCAGCGGGGACCCACGCGCCGCGCTGGTCGAGGGGCTCGCCCGGTCGGGCAGGGTGATCAACGCCGCCGGCGGCGTGATGGTGGTCGTTTTCTTCACCTTCGCGCTCTCCGGGCCGCTCGCGCCCAAGGAGATGGGCGTGATCCTGGGCGTCGCGGTGCTGCTCGACACCCTGCTCGTCCGGCTGCTGCTGCTCCCGGCGACCCTGCGCCTGCTCGGCCCCGCCGCGTGGTGGGCGCCGCGGATGCTCGACCGGGTGCGACGGCCTTCAGCTACTAGCCGGTAGCTTCCGCGGGGGTATGGGAGGACGTGGCTGGTCGAACACGGTGCGTGCGGGCGTGCTTGCGCTCGCGCTCCTCGCCGCCGGCGGCGCCAGCGCTTCGGCCGCCGTGCCGAACCCGTCCGTCCAGGGACCGATCACGGGCGGGAGTCACAACCGGCCCTGGAACCACAGCCTCTACGCCCTCAAGGGCAAGGGCTTCGACTACACCGAGAACGAGTACTTCTTCAGCGGCACGGCGACGAACCTGCAGACCAACGCCAGTGCTCCCTACAAGAGCCGGATGCTCGTCCGGCTGCCGCGCGACAGGAAGAAGTTCAAGGGCGTCGTCCTGGTCGAGTGGCTCAACGTGACGGGGCAGGAGGACCTCGAGACGACCTGGCCCATCGAGGCGCGCTACCTCATGCGCAAGGGGATCGGGTACGTCGGCGTGTCGGCCCAGCTCGCCGGGATCTGCTGCGCCGGTCCGGGCACGCTCAAGGTCTGGGACCCGCAGCGCTACGGGTCGCTCGTGCATCCCGGAGACCTCTTCTCCTACGACATCTTCTCCCAGGCGATCCAGGCCCTGCGCGACCCGCGCTCGGGCGGCGCGGACCCGATGCGGGGGATGAGGCTGCGCCACGTGGTGGCGACGGGCGCCTCGCAGTCGGCGTCGGAGCTCACGACGTTCATCAACCAGGGCTACAACCGCGGCGGCGTGAACCTCTATGTGATCGCGCGCGGGGGCGGCCCGTACAACGACTTCTCGACGCCGATCTTCAACCTCAACGAGGAGAACAACCAGATCCCGCAGCCGGACAACTCGCGCTTCGTGGGCTGGGAGGAGGCGGGGACGGCCCACGCGCCCACCGCCTTCCAGGACTACAGCACCGACCTCGAGCACCGGGACCTGACGGTGCCGTCGCCGCTGTCGCCGGTCGTCGCCCAGTGCCACGTGAACCGCGGCACCGTTCAGTACAGCGCGGACGCGCTCACCTACTGGGGCGACCAGTACTTCAAGAGCGGGAAGATGCCGCCGCGCGCGCCGCGGATGAAGCGCGACGCGAACGGCAACCTCGTCCGCGACGCCGACGGCATGGCCGAGGGCGGCCTGCGGCACCCGTTCATCCAGGTCCCGGTGGCCTTCAACTCGGGCGAGGGCTGCGTGCTCTGGGGCGTTTACCGGCCCTGGTCGAACGCCATGGTGCGCTCCCGCTACAAGAGCCACTGCGACTACGTGACCAAGGTCCGGAACTGGTCCGACCACGAGGTGTCGAAGGGTTGGATGGTGCCCGAGGACCGGATCGACGCCGTGGACAAGGCGGTGGCCTTCAGCGGGCCGTGGCCCCATGAGTCGCTGACCGCGTGCGCCGCGGCGGCGGCCGGCACCGGGTGCCTCAACTCGAGAAGCGGGGTGAGCGGAAAGCGGCTCGGTCCGGCCGTGCTGGATCGCACGCGGACACGCCAGCGGCGCGCCCTTCGCGGCGGGCGGCTGCGCTCGCGCGGCGGGATCGACCGCTACTGCGCGACGGGCGGCGGCAGCTTCCGGATCGCCTACCCGACGCGCCGGCTCAGCCGCAAGCTCAGGCGGTCGCTGCGGCGACGACTGACCCGGCGCGCCGTGCTCATCCTCGCCTCGAGCCGGCGCTTTCGGATCCGCGGGGTGCGCGTGCGATCGAGCGTCCGCACGCTGCGGCGCAAGCTCCACGGCGAGCGGCGCTTCAAGGTCGGGCGCAACACCTGGTACGTCGCGAGCGGCCACTCGGCAAGCGTCGTCTTCAAGACACGTCGCGGGCGCGTGACGGCCCTAGGGATCGCCGAGCGTCGCCTCAACGGGAGCCGGCGGGCGTCGAAGAGGCTGCTCAGCGCCTGGCGGCTGTGAAGCTCCAGCGCGTCTGGCTGAACTCCTCGCCCTTGCCGAAGCCGAGGGCCTTCCCGGGCGCCACCTCGTAGACCAGGACGACCGAATCCGGTTGAGCGGCGTGGACGAAGGCGCCATCCCGGACCGTGTAGCGCCAGTCCTCGCCGTATTTCGCGACGTACGCGTTGGCGATTAGCTGGAGCTTGGCGTCGTCCCCCACCTGGACGGCGTCGCCCTCCACCACGATGTCCAGGCCCTCGTCGAGGGCGTTGCAGCCCGTGGTGAGGATGCAGTGCGGGTTGTGCTCGAGGTTCCTGGCCTTGCGCTCGTCCGGGCCGGTGCAGAAGTAGAGGGCGCCGTCGAGCCAGACCGCGATCAGGGGCGTGACGTGCGGCCGCCCGTCGGGTCGCACGGTCGACACCCAGAAGACCTGGGCCTCCTCCAGCTGCCGCTGGGCCTCCGGCCACTCCTTCGCGGTCGCACCCTGGGTGCTGAAGCGGGCGTCGAGCTCGGCGACTGGGTGGATGTCTTCCATTGGTGCGCCTCCCTGGTTGTTCGGGGTTACCTGAAAGGACCCCCGGTGGGTCGTGAACTCATCGGTCCTGGGCGCTCAGCTCCGTGCGGCCGTGACGTCCGGCGTGCCGTAGGTGTGGAAGCTCTCCACGGTCTGGACGCCCCAGGCCTGGCCCTTGGCCCGCTCGGCCTCGGTCCAGACGAAGGGCTCCGGATCGGGGTCGTATGAGAGGTAGCCGCCGGAGGTGACCTCGATCCGGTTGCCGCCGGCTCGACGATCTGCCCGGGCCCACGGCGAACGTCCCGGAGTGCCGGCCAGGGGCGGCAACGCGGGACGTTCGGTGCGGGGCTAGGAGTCGCGGCGGTCGCGTGCGAGCACGCGCGGGCTGTCTGCGATCAGGCCGCGCTCGCGCAGGCGGCGCAGCCCCTGGTCCGAGGGGGAGAACGTGACCAGGTCGACCCTGTCCTCCTCGAATGTGAGGCGGAACGAGCTGCCCGGGAGGGGGCGCCGGTGTCCGTCGATCTCGATCTCGAAGCCGCCGAAGGTCGGGTGGACCTCGACCGAGACCGTCGCGTCGGCCCGGACCACGAGCGGCGCGGCGGCGCCGCCGTGCATGGCGATGGGAGTGCACGCGAACGCGGGCGTGTCGGCTGCGAGGAGCGGGCCGCCGGCGGCCATCGAGTAGCCGCTCGAGCCGGCGGGCGTGGCGACGATCAGACCGTCGCCGGCGAGCCGCACGTAGAGCTCGTCCTCGACCGCGACCTCGACGATCACCTGTCCCGCGCCGCGGCGGAGGACGACGAAGTCGTTGAGCGCCCAGTCGACCTCGCCGTCCGCCGAGTGAATCGCGAGCGCGGGCAGGGCCCGCGGCTGCCAGCTCCCGTCGCGCACGTGCTCGAGCGCGTCGTCGAGCTCGCTCACCGACACCGCCGTGAGGGCGCCGAGGCTGCCACACGCGACGCCGAGCACGGGCGCCCGGGCCGTCGCGGCCGCGCGCAGCGCCGACAGCACCGTCCCGTCGCCGCCGACGGCCACCACGAGGTCGCCGTTCTCGAGCGTCGCCTGCGGGGCCACGTCCGGCCGCTCCGCGTCGTCGCCCGGGAGCTGCACGAGCTCGACTCCGTGGCTCGGCGCCCACTCCCTCAGCATCCCCAGCGCCGTGTCCAGGTCGCGCGTGGGGTGGATGACGAGCGCTAGGCGCTTCGGTCGCCCGTCGTCGGTCACAGGCGGACCCTACGCCCTGGCGGGCGACTGCGACACGGGCGCACGGCGCCTGCTTCAGTTAGCTCCATCATCAGGGGGAGCCGCGTACTTGTAGCCGTTGTCGCGCTCGTGCTGGCGTTCGCCGCCGGCACCGGCGCCGCCCAGGCGTACAGCGTGCGCGGCAGCGTCGAGCAGGTCTACGCCACCGGGCTGCCCGCGGCCGGCAAGCTCTACCTCGTGAACCGGCGCGGGCGGATCGTGGCGAAGAAGCGAGCCGACTCGCTGGGCGGCCTCCTCTTCCGCAACGTCAAGCCGGGCAGCGGCTACCGGGTCCGCCGCTCGAAGAAGGGGCCGAAGTCGGCGAAGCTGACGGTCCTCTCCAAGCGCTCGGCCCCCCCAAGCGCTGCTATCTACGGGCAGAGCGTGCCCCAGAGGGGCTACGGCTACCTCACCACGCGCGACGGGACCAAGCTCTCCTACTTCGTGCACCCGCCGCAGGACGTGGCGAACGTCCTGCCGATCGGGTCCGCGCTGCCGCACGTCTCGAGCGGGCCGACTCCGACGCTGATCGAGTACTCGGGCTACGGCTACGCCGACCCGGCCGGGCCGCAGAACGGGATCGCGATCCTCGCCAACCTGATGGGCTTCACGGTGGTCGACGTGAACATGCGCGGCACCGGCTGCTCGGGCGGCGCCTTCGACTTCTTCGAGCCGCTCCAGAGCCTCGACGGCTACGACGTGGTCGAGACGATCGCGCGCCAGCCCTGGGTCGCGAGCCACAAGGTCGGGATGATGGGCATCTCCTACGGGGGGATCAGCCAGCTCTTCACCGCTCAGACCCGGCCGCCGAGCCTGGCCGCGATCTCGCCGCTGTCGGTTATCGACTCGACGCAGACGACCCTGTATCCGGGCGGCATCCTCAACACGGGCTTCGCCGTCGACTGGGCCAAGGAGCGCGTGCACGATGCGCTCCCGGCGGGGCAGAACGCCGGCCAGCCCTGGGCTTACAAGCGGATCCAGGAGGGCGACCAGACCTGCAAGGCCAACCAGGTCATGCACGGCGAGGCAGCCAACCTGCTGGCGAAGATCAAGGCGAACAACCACTACGTCCGCAAGGTGGCCGACCCGCTGGCGCCGATCACGTTCGTGAAGAAGATAGGCGTGCCGGTGTTCATGGCCTGCCAGTTCACGGACGAGCAGACCGGCGGCCACTGCCCCGACCTGGCCGAGCACTTCAGCGGCACGTCGCGCAAGTGGTTCACGTTCACGAACGGCACCCACGTCGACTCGCTCGACCCCGCGACCTTCAACCGCTGGTACGACTTCTTACAGCTCTACGTGGCCCACAAGGCGCCCATCTCCGAATCGGCGGTGATCCAGGGCGCGAGTCCGGTGATCTACCAGGAGGCGATGGGCGTCTCCGGGGTCACGATGCCGCCCGACCCGATCCAGCAGCAGCCGACCTATGCCGGCGCGCTGGCGGCCTTCGAGAAGCTCCCGCAGATCCGCGTCCTGTTCGACAACGGCGCCGGCGGCTCGTCGCCGGGTCAGCCGGAGGCGGGCTTCGAGCACTCCTTCAGCAGGTTCCCGATCCCGGGCACGGTCGCCCGCTCCTGGTACCTGGGATCCAAGGGGAGCCTGGGCGACGGGCGCGCGGCCCACACCGGGATCGACCGCTTCAGGTGGAATGCCCACGCGCGCCCGCTGACCGACTTCAGCGGCGACACCGCCGCGGGCAAGGACGGCCTCTGGACCGCGACCCCGCCCTACAAATGGCTGCGGAGCTCCGGTCGCAACTCCGTCTCCTACGTGACCAGCCCGCTCAAGTCCGACACGACGGTGATCGGCGCCGGGGCCCTCCGGCTGTGGCTCCGCTCGACCCGCACCAACGTCGACCTCCAGGCGACCATCAGCGAGGTCCGGCCCGACGGCAAGGAGACGTTCGTGCAGGGCGGCTGGCTCCGCGGCAACGAGCGCAAGCTCGACCGGAAGAAGAGCACTCTGCTCGAACCGGTCCTGAGCCTCCGGAAGAAGGACGTGCGCAAGCTGCCGCGCAAGCGCTTCGTGCGGGCCGTGATTCCGCTCTACTACCAGGGGCACGCCTACCGGGCGGGCTCCCGCATCAAGGTCACGCTGAGCGCGCCGAACGGCGACCAGCCGATCTGGTCGTTCGGGGAGACGAAGCCGTCGAAGGGCTCCGCTCGCGTCGCGATCGCGCACTCGAAGCGCAAGGCCTCGCGGCTCGTCCTCCCGGTGATTCCAGGCCTGGACGTCCCGACCGGCTTGCCGCCCTGCCCCGGCCTGCGCGGCGAGCCCTGCCGGGACTACCGGCCCTAGGCCGGGTGGACAACAACCGGATCGCCGACCGCCTCGAGGCGTTCGCCTCCCTGCTCGAGCTCGGGGAGGCCAACCCGTACACCGCGCGCGCGTACCGGCGGGCCGCGGAGACGATCCGCGACGCCGGCTTCCCCGTCGCCGAGCTGGTCGCCGCCGGGCGCGCTCGCGAGCTGCGCGGCATAGGCCCGAGGATCGAGGCCCGGCTGCGTGAGCTCGTCGAGACGGGATCGATCGCAGAGCTCGCGGAGCTCGAGCGCGAGCTGGCGCCGGAGCTGGTGGGCTTCGGCCGCTATCTGGGGCTGAGCGCCAAGCGCTCGCTCGACATCGCGCAGGCGCTCGGGGTCCGCACGGCGGACGAGTTCCGCGCGGCGGCGGCAGCCGGCCGGCTGCGGAGCGTGCCGGGCATCGGACCGAAGATCGAGGCGCGGCTGCTCGAGGCGCTCGCCCGTGAGGAGGAGCCGCGGCCCCGGCGCGGGCTGCTCCTCAACCGGGCCTGGGAGCTCGTGGGCGGGGTTGCGGCCGCGCTCGGCGGCGAGCCCGCCGGCGACGTCCGCCGCTGGCGCGACTCCTGCGAGCGGCTGGCGGTCGTCGTCGCCGCCGCCGAGGCGAGCCCTGTGCTCGACGAGTTCGCGGAGCTTCCCCAGATCGTCTCGCTGATCGAGCGGGAAGAGCGGCGCGCCGTGGGGGTGACGGTCGACGGGGTGCCGCTCGAGCTGTCGGTCGCCGAGCCGGAGCATCTTGGCGCTGAGCTCTTGCGTGCCACCGGTTCGAGCGCGTACGTCGAGGCGCTGGAGCCCCTGCCGGATTCCGCGGACGAGGCCGGCGTCTACCGCGCGCTCGGACTGCCCTGGTGCCCGCCGGAGCTTCGCGAGGAGCCGTTCCGCGAGGAGCCGCCGGCGTTGGTCGAGCCGGCCGACATCCGCGGCGACCTCCACTCGCACACCACCTGGTCGGACGGCCGGGCGAGTGTCGAGGAGATGGGCCGCGCGGCGCGGGAGCGCGGCTACGAGTACCTGGCGATCTGCGACCACACCCCGGCGGTGGGGGCGGTGCGCGGCCTGACTCCGGACGACGTCCGGCGCCAAGGCGACGAGATCGCCGTCGCCAACGAGCTGCTCGCGCCGTTCCGCCTGCTCCGGGGGATCGAGTGCGACATCCTCCCCGACGGCCGTCTCGACCTGCCCGACGACGTGCTCGCCGAGCTCGACTGGGTGCAGGCGAGCGTCCACGGCGGCCAGCGGATGCCGCGGCGCGAGATGACCAAGCGCGTGGTAGAGGCGCTGCGCAATCCTCACGTCCGCTGCCTCAGCCACCCGACCGGGCGCTACATCGGCCGCCGGCCAGAGAACGCGCTCGATCTCGAGCGGGCGTTCGAGGTGGCGCTCGAGCACGGCGTAGCCGTGGAGGTCAACGGCCTGCCGGACAGGCTCGACCTGAGCGGCGCGCACGCCCGCGAGGCGCTGCGTGCCGGGCTCCGGATCGTCTGCTCCACCGACGCCCACTCCGAGCGGGGGCTCGCCAACATGCCGCTCTCGGTGGCGACGGCGCGGCGCGGCTGGGCCCGGGCGGCCGACGTCCTGAACACGCGGCCGCTTCAGGACCTCCTCGGCCTCTAGGCGATTGTTAAGAACGACCGATCGGTCGTTCTATGTGTTACAGTACAACCGACCGTTCGTACTAACTACCGAAAGGAGTCGGTCATGAGCAGCACACCAGAGCTCCAGATGTACGCGATCCGCAGGAAGCTCGCCTGGGGCTCGGTCGAGGAGGTCGAGCAGGTGGCCGCCCGCTCCAAGCAGGTCGCCGACGACGAGTTCCCGACCGACATCCGCTGGATCCGCAGCTACGTGATCGCGGAGGAGGACGGCACGCTCGGCAGCGTCTGCATCTACCAGGCCAGCAGCCCGCAGGCGATCCGCGAGCACGCTCACCGCGTTGGAATGCCGGCGGACGAGATCTGGACCGTGGCCGACACGGTGGTCATCCGTCCCGACCCGGTCAAGGAGCCCGCGGCCGCCTGATCGCAGTGGGGCGGGCGGCGAGCCGCCGTCCGCCCCTCAGGCCGTCGCCGCCTCCTCCAGGCGGCGCTCGATCGCGCGGCGGGCGCGCTCGAGCGGCTGCGGCGCGCGCGCGACCACGTACTGAGCGTTGGCGAGCAGCAGCGCGGCCTCGATCTCGAACACGAGCTGCGCCGCGTCCTCCGCCGGATCGATCTGGCCCTCGCTCTGCGCGTCGCGTACCGCGGCCTCGAGCCGCCCCAGCCAGTCCTCGAGGAAGACAACGAGCCGGTCGCGCACGGCGCCCGGCTGCATGTCGATCTCGGCGAGCACCGAGGCGAAGAAGCAGCCGCCGGGGAATGATTCGCCCTCCACGTAGCGGAGGTAGCCGTCGGCAAGAAGGCGAAGCCGCTCGAGGCCGCTCGAGGCGTGGGCCGCCGGCGCCAGCACCTGCGCCTCGAATACGGCGTTCGCGGTCTCGACGGTGGCGAGCTGGAGCTCCTCCTTGGAGCCGAAGTGGGCGAACAGGCCGCTCTTGCTCATCCCGACGGCGTCCGCGAGCCGGCTCATCGAGAGCCCGCCGATGCCCTCGACGGTGGAGAGCTTGGCCGCCTCGTCGAGGATCGCGCCGCGGCTGCGCTCGCCGTCGCTGCGGCGGCGGCGCTCCGGGCTTTTCCTGGTCGTAGCCATCACGATCAAAGTTAGCACGAACGGTCGTTATATTTCCGTGGCTATGGCGCCGAGCATTCACGACCGCAAGGTCGAGGCGGTACGCGCGCAGGTGCGGGCGCTGGCCGACCGCGGGCAGCCGGTCCACATCCAGAAGGGCGGGGTGCATCACTTCGTGCCGCTGTCGGGCGACACCCGCTTCGGCGGGCGGGCGGTCGACGTCTCGGCGCTCGACCAGGTGCTCGAGGTGGACGTTCGCGGGCGGACCTGCACCGCAGAGCCGGGTGCGACCTTTGCCGACGTCGCGCGCCGCACCCTCGCGTGCGGGCTGCTCCCCAAGGTCGTCCCGGAGCTCGAGGGCATCACGCTGGGCGGCGCCGTGGCCGGCTGCTCGGTGGAGTCGATGTCGTTCCGCCACGGCGGCTTCCACGACGGCTGCCGCGAGTACGAGGTCGTGACCGGCAACGGCGAGCTGAGGACGCTCACGCCGGAGGACGAGCTGTTCCACATGATCCACGGCTCCTACGGGACGCTCGCGATCCTCACGCAGCTCGTCTTCGAGCTCGTTCCGGCCAAGCCGTGCGTCGAGCTGAGCTACCGCCACCACAGCGACTTCGCCTCCTTCGAGGCAGACATGCGGGAGCGCTGCGCGGAGGGCGACTACGACTTCGTCGACGGGATCGTCCACGCGCCAGACCATCTGGTCCTCTGCCTCGGCCGCTTCGCGGACGGCGCCGCGAGCGTGTCGAGCTACCGCGGCAGCGAGATCTACTACCGCAGCACTGCCGAGCTGCGCGAGGACCGCATGACGACCTTCGACTACTGCTTCCGCTACGACACCGAGTGCCACTGGCTCTCGCGGAGCGCCCCGCCGCTCGAGTGGCGGCCGGTGCGCCGGCTGCTCGGCCGCTGGTTGCTCGGCTCGGAGAACCTCATCCGCTGGAGCGGGCGGCTCGGGCCGGTGATCGACCGGCTCAGCCGCCGCCCCGACGTGGTGGTCGACGTCTTCATCCCGCTCGGCCGCTTCGCCGAGTTCTGGCGCTGGTACGAGCGCGATTTCGACTACTGGCCGCTGTGGATCGTCCCCTACAAGGTCGAGGAGCCCTATCCCTGGATCGCGCCCGCACACGCCGTCGGCCTGGCGGGCGAGCTGATGATCGACTGCGCGGTCTACGGCAAGCGCAACAACGATCGCGACGTCGACTGGTCGGAGGCGATCGAGGCGAAGACCTACGAGCTCGGCGGCATCAAGACGCTGATCTCGCGCAACCACCATACGCGGGAGCGCTTCTGGCAGGTCTACGACCGCGAGCGCTGGGAGGCGGCCAAGCAAGAGCTCGATCCGCGCGGGCTGCTCGCCGACCTCTACGACAAGTTCCACCGCTCGGGTTGACGGGCAGACTTCAGGAGATGAGCGAGCGACGGGTGTGGTTCATAACCGGGGCGTCCAGCGGCTTCGGGCTGGCTATCGCGAATGCTGCGCTCGAGCGCGGCGACAGCCTCGTCGCGACGGCCCGGTCGGTTGGGTCCCTGGAGGCGCTGACGGAGGGGGAGCACGTGGCCCTGGTGCCGCTCGACGTGACCGACGCCGCCGGGCGGGCCGCGGCCATCGGGGCCGCCATCGACCGGTTCGGGCGGATCGACGTGCTCGTCAACAACGCCGGCCGCACGCAGGTGGGTGCCGTCGAGGAGACGACGGACCGGGAGCTGCGCGACCTCTTCGACCTCCACTTCTTCGCTCCCGCCGCCCTGACGAAGGCGGTCCTGCCGCACATGCGCAGGCAGGGCGGAGGCGCGATCGTGCAGATGTCGAGCGTGGGGGGCCAGGTCACGGCGGCGGGGTTCGGCGCGTACTGCGCGACCAAATTCGCGCTCGAGGGCCTGAGCCAGGCCCTGCAGGAGGAGGTCGCCCCCTTCGGGATCCGGGTCCTGATCGTCGAGCCCGGCGCCTTCCGCACAGGGCTGTTCCGCCGCGGCGCCGCCTATGAGTCGGCCGAGATGGACGAGTACGCCGAGACGGTCGGGCCGACGCGCGCCTACGTCCGCGACGGCCACCTGAAGCAGCCCGGCGATCCCGACCTGGCGGCTCGGGCGATCGTCACCGCGCTCGAGGCCGAGGACCCGCCCCTGCGCCTGGTGCTCGGCGCGGACGCCATCGGCAACATCCGCGGCCGCAACGAGCGGCTCGCGACCGAGCTCGCCGACTGGGAGGACGTCGGCCGGGCAACGGCAATCGCGACGGAGTCCTGACCACCGCAGGTACCTACGAACAGCCTCGTTCGCAAATGCTAGGCTGCCGGGCGTGGGGGGTGCTGCGCAGGGGAGCAGCGCGGCTGCGGGGCCGCGCATATCGCCGGGCCGGCCGGCCGACGTCGGCCGCATCAACTTCGCGATCGCGCGCCTGATCGGCGTCGCGACGGGCGGCGGTCCGCCCCATGTCTTCACCACGCTCGGCCGGCACAGGAAGCTCTTCCGCCGCTGGCTCTACTTCGCCGGCGCGCTGATGCCCGGCGGCAAGCTGCCGCGAGTCGACACCGAGCTCTTGATCCTGCGCGTGGCGCACATCACCGGCTGCGAGTACGAGTGGCGGCACCACGAGCAACTTGGGAGCCGGGCCGGCCTGAGCGCAGATGACATCGCGCGCGTGCGCGAGGGCGCTTTCGCCGAGGGCTGGAGCGACCGGCAGGCGCTCCTGCTCCGCGCGGCGGACGAGCTCCACGAGGACGGCAGGCTGTCCGACGAGCTCTGGGCCGAGCTGAGCTCCCTCCTGTCCGACGCCGACCTGATCGAGCTCTGCATGCTCGTCGGCCACTACGAGATGCTCGCGATGACGCTCAACTCGCTGGGAGTCGAGCCCGACCCGCTGCCGAGCGGGCCGCCGTCGCGAATCGTCCGCCTGCTGGAGCGCGCTACATGACCTTCGAGGGACGGCGGGTCGTGATCACCGGCGCGGCGCGCGGAATCGGCTCGCTCCTGGCCCGCCGCCTGCACCAGCACGGCGCGCGCGTTGCTTTGCTCGGGCTCGAGCCCGAGCTTCTCGAGGGCGTGGCCGCCGAGTGTGGGGACGCGCCCTGGTTCGAGTGCGACGTGACGGACCGCGACGCGGTCGAGTCGGCGGTCACCGACGCGGTCGACCGGCTCGGGGGTCTCGACGTGGCGGTGGCCAACGCGGGCATCGGCGGCCAGCACACGCTGGTCGACGGAGACGACTCGGTCTGGGACGCGACCATGGCGGTGAATCTCAGCGGGACCTACAACCTCGTGCGCGCGGCCGGCCCGCACGTCGCCCATCCAGGCGGCTACTTCCTGCTCACGGCGTCGCTCGCCGCCGCCGTGCACCTGCCGCTGATGTCGGCGTACTGCGCCTCGAAGGCGGCGGTCGAGTCGCTCGGCGACTCGCTGCGGCTGGAGCTCGCCCCGTCCGGCGCCAAGGTGGGCGTGGCCTACTACGCCGAGCTCGACACGGACATGACCTCGCGCGGCTTCGCCACCAAGGCGGCCGAGGGGATGCCGATCGGCGGCCAGGGGAGGCTGCCGGTCTCGCCCGTGGAACCCGCCATCGACGCGCTCGAGCGCGGGATCGAGCGGCGCTCGCGCCGGGTCGTTTCGCCGCGCTGGGTCGCCGCGGTGCTGCCGATACGGATGATCGCCCAGCGGGTGGTCGAGACGCAGGCGCGCCGTGGCCTGCGGAGGACGATGGAGGTGGCGCGCTCGGAGCGCCCGCCGCTGACGACCGAGCAGCCGTGAGGTCCGCGCTCGCCATCGGGGCCGTTCTCGCGGCGCTGCTGGCGGCGGCGCCCGCGCAGGCGGCGCCGGTCTCCCAGGACGCGCGCTTCACGGCGTCCGACGGCGTGTCGCTAGCGACCACGGTCAGCGGCGAGGGATCGCTCAGCGCCCGGCCGACGCTCGTCGAATTCAGCCCCTACGGGCGAGGCAGCGGCACGCTCGACCCCGGCCCGGACTACAACACGCTGCTCGTCCAGATCCGCGGCACCGGCGACAGCGACGGCAGCTTCGACGCGCTCGGGCCGCGCACCCAGGACGATGTGGCCGAGGTGCTGCGCTGGGCGTGCGACCAGCCCTGGAGCGACGGCCGCCTGGCGCTCAACGGCTTCTCGGCCAGCGCGATCACGATCTACAACTCGCTCCACAACGAGCTGCCGTGCGTCAAGGCGGCGGTGCTCAAGTCCGGGACCTTCGAGCTCTACCGCGACCTGATCTGGCCGGGCGGCATCAGCAACCTCGTGCCTGCCGCGGGCGTGATGGGGCTGATCGGCGCACCCGCGCTCGAGCAGGGAGGCGACCGCCTGAGCCGCAATCCCGCCTCGGGCGCGGACATCGCCCGCGGGCTGGCCGAGGCCGGGCTTAACGGCATGCAGCACTCGACCCTCGACTCCTGGTGGCGGGAGCGAGGCTTCCGCGGCGACGTCAACCACCTGCCGACGCTCATGATCGACGGCTTCTACGACGTCGAGTCCCGCGGTGCCTTCCAGGGCTTCCAGCAGCTGCGCGGCGACGGCGCCCACCTCGTCGTGGTGGGCGGCCACGACGGCGCGCCGGCGGGCACCGACGCCGGCCTCGGCGAGGCCCGCGCCTGGCTCGACCGCTACGTGCGCGGGATCGACAACGGCGTCGACACCCACCGCAAGGTGCAGCTCTGGCTTCCGGACGGCGACCGCGAAGACTTCCTCAAGGGCGACTTCGTCCGCTTCGACGCCGACGACTGGCCGGTGCCCGGGACGCGCTGGTCGTCGCTGGCTCTCGACCCGGCCCGCGCCGGGGGCGGCCGGTCGCTCAACGACGGTTCGCTCACGCTCGGCACACCTGCGGGCACGGCCCAGCAGAGCTTCACCTCGCTGCCCTCTCCGCCGAGCGCCAGCGACCAGCCGAACACGGCTCTCGTGGGCGCGTCCGGGGCGAACGCGATCACCGGCCCGCTGCCGATCCTCACCGACATGACGATCGCCGAGCCGCTGGGGCTGAGCTACACGACCAAGCCGTTCGCCTCCGACGTCCTCACCGCCGGCCCCGCGAGCCTCGAGCTCCGTGTCTCCACGACCGCGCCGGAGACCGGCCTCTGGGCGGTGGTCTCCGACGTCGATTCGAAGGGGACGGCGCATTCGGTGGCCACCGGCCGGCTCTCGACCGCATACCCCGGCGTCGACGACGCACGCTCGCTGCACGACCCGGACACGGGGGCCATCGTCCAGCCCTACGGCGACTACTCGCACAAGACCCCGGCCACTCCCGGTCAGGAGCGGCTCTACCGGATCGAGCTGTGGCCGATCGGGAACCGCTTCAAGGCGGGCGATCGCCTGCGCGTACACGTGCTCGGCGCCTCCGCGGCGTCGGCGCCGCAGACGCCGTCCGTCGACACCGTGCGCGTCGGCGCGGGGAGCGGCTCGCGGCTGCTGCTTCCGGTGCTGCCCGGCTCCGACCTGCACGCGGCGCTCCGGTGACGGTCGAGATGAGCCCCCTCCCGCGGGGGAGGCACGGCCTCTCGCGCGAGCAGGTCGAGGGCTCGCAGCGCATGCGCCTCGTGCGGGCGATGTGCGAGGTCATGGCCGAAAGCGGCTACGCCAGGACCTCGGTCGCCGACATCCTGCGCCGGGCGCGCGTCTCGCGCGAGACCTTCTACGAGCTGTTCGACTCGAAGGAGGACTGCTTCATGAGCGCCTTCGAGGAGGCCTACGGCCACCTCCTCGACGCGGCCACTCCGAGCGGTGGCGGCGCGCCGATCGACCGCTTCTCACAGCTGCTCCGCGACTACCTCGGCGCCCTAGCCGCCGACCCCGCGGCGGCGCGCGTGTTCCTCGTCGAGGTCTACGCCGCCGAGCCGTCGGCGCTCGCGCGCCGGCAGGAGCTCCAGCAGGGCCTCGTGCAGTCGGTCGCCGTGCTGACCGGAGCGACCCGCAAGCAGGACCGCTTCGCGATCGACGCGCTGCTGGCCGCGCTCGTCCAGATGGTCACGGCGCGGGTGGCCGTGGGCGACGTGGACGGCCTGCGGAAGCTGCACACGCCGATGGTCGCGCTCGCGCGCAGGCTGGGCCTCGGCTAGCAGCCGCCCAGGCAGGGCAGTCCAGCGGCCTCGAGCGCCGCGCACGGCTCGGTGAAGGCCTCTCTCCTGCTGATCTTCCGGTTCTCGAACCAGTAGACGAGGAAGATGCTCATCTCGACCTCCACTCCGCTGCCGCGGCCGCGGCCGCGAAGGCGCTCGGAGATCACGATCACGTCCTCCTTGTGATGCAGCACCTCGTCGAGCGTCGCCTCGAGCACCTCCCACGCCGATCGGATCGCACGCATCCACTCCTTGATCGCGTGCCGGCCGCGGTAGACCTCGGCGATGCCGGGAAAGGCGCCGCTGGCTCCCCACTCCACGTCGCTGGTGGCCAGATCCATCACGGCCTCGGCGTCGCCCCGGCTGAAGGCCGCCTGTCCGCGCGTCACGGTCGCGATCGCGTGAGGGACCGTGGTGTTGCGCCGGCGTGATTGGACTGCTTGGCGTGCCATATAGAAGGGGTAATACGGCCCAACCCCCGGAGAGGTTCAGCTAGCGCTGGAGCGGCAGATCGCGGGCGGCTCCGTTCGGCTCGCGGCCCGTGTCGGGGTCCACGTGGTTGTGCTTGCCGGAGAGGCCGCTCGTGCGCAGCGTGACCGTCATCGTGCCGAGCCAGAGGGTGATGAGGGCGACGACCGCGATCGCCGCCCAGGTCGAGCGCGCCCGAGCCAGCTGGTAGAGGCATATCCCGATCCCAATGGCGGTGATGCTGGTGCCGGAGGCGATCAGGACGTGGCCGGGGTTGCCGAGGCTGAGAACGCTCTCCCGCTCCGCGAGTCCGGGGTCGTGGTGGTGGAGCAGCGTGTCCCAGATGATGCCCACGAACTGCACGCAGAGCCCGGCGAAGGCCGTCCAGGCGCCGCCGTTCACGACAACGGCTCCCGCGCCGCCGCGCGCCGAACCGCCGCCGAGCATTCGCCTCGCAGCGGTCCCACCGCCTGGCAGAAGGTCGCGGCCTCCGCGGTCCGGTCGTAGTGGAAGACGAACCAGCCGGCCGCGCCCTCGACGCAGCGGCGCCGGCCCGCGGCGTCCGCCGCGAGGCCGCAGATCTGGGCCGTGCCGCCCGCCTGGACGGTCACGTCGGGCTGGCTCGAGATGTTCAGGTCCGCCGCCGCCTCGCCGAGCTGGCGCTCGCACTCCGGGCGACCCCCGGCACCGACCCGGCGGCAGAGCGCGAAGATCGTGCGGAAGTCGCCGCGCGTGACCTCGAGCGCGTAGAGCACCTGGCGCTTGAGGCAGCTCAGGCTGTAGCGGCCGGGCAGCAGCGAGCAGAGCCGGAGCGGCCGCTGCGGGTCGAGGTAGCGGGTGGGATGGCGCGGATCGTCCTGCGCCATCACGTTCTGCATGAAGACGCCGTCGTAGCAGTTGCGGCGCTCGTAGCCTGCGCTCAACCGGTCACAGAGCCCGAGCGATTTCGGGACGTCGTTGGCCCTGACCGCCATGAAGCCGTGGCCGAGGCCGTGGGCGCAATTGCCCTCGTCGGTGGAGTGGCGGCGCAGGCTCGCGCAGATGCCGTTGGGCCGCGCGAGCGCACGCGATCGCTCCGGGCCGGCCACGATCGCCTCCATCGCGCCGTGGTAGTAGCCGGAGGCGCAGAAGCGGTCGCCGTGGCGGTAGGCCTCGGCCACGCTGCGATAGCGCTCGCCGGCCGCGTGGCCGATCACGTGAGCCAGGCTGTGGCAGCGGGCGCGGACCACCGGGTCACGCGCGTAGTCGGCGCGGAAGACCCGCATCGCCCGCTCCGGCCCGGCGTCGTCCACCAGCTGCGCGTAGCGGGTCTCGTAGCAGCCGAGGTCACCGGCGCCGCAGCGAGCCGCCGCGCGGTGGGGCGAGGAGTCGCCGATCAGCGCGAAGTTGAGCACCGCCAGGACGGCCACCCCGGCGGCCGCCGCCGCGAGCACGGCCCCGCGCGTCCGGTTCATGCCCGGCAGGAAAGCAGCGCGGGCGGCGGTTCGCGCCGGGTGATCCAAATCGTGCCCCGGGGCGAAATGGAAGACCGTGGACACAGCAGCCATCCCTCCGCGCAAGACCTGGAAGAAGGACCTCTCCCGCTACCTGGCGATCGACCGGCGCCGGAGCCTCGGGCAGGTCGCAAGCGTCGTGCTGCCCTACCTGGGCGTCTGGGCCCTCGCGGCGATCGTCCGGCCGGGCCCGTGGCTCGCTGCCGGGCTGGGCCTGGTGGCCACGGTCTTCCTGATCCGGATGTACTCGCTCTTCCACGACCTGACGCACACCTCGCTGTTCGCCTCGCGCTCGGCCAACACCCGCTTCGGCCACCTGCTCGGCTTCCTCCTCTTCACGCCCTACCGCTGGTGGCAGCGCCAGCACGCGCTGCATCACGCGAACGCGGGCAACCTCGACGCGCGCGGGCCGGGCGAGATCTACACGATGACCCTGGCCGAGTACGAGGGCTCGTCCCGCATCCGCCGCATCGGCTACCGGCTCTACCGCAACCCGTTCCTGATGCTGCTCGTCGGCCCGAGCCTGGTGTTCCTGTTCGAGCGCCGCTTCCCGCAGCGCGGGATGTCGAGGCGGATCCTTGCCAGCGTCGTTGCGACGAATGTCGCACTCGCCGGCTGGGCGATCGGCTGGAGCGCGCTGGTCGGCTGGCAGACCTTCCTGATCCTCCAGGGCACGACGCTGGTGGCCGGTGGGGCGATCGCCGCCTGGCTGCTCTACATCCAGCACCAGTACGAGGACACCTACTACCAGGCCGCGGGCGACTGGCAGTTCGAGCTCGCCGCGCTACAGGGCAGCTCCTACCTCGCGCTCCCGCGCGCGCTCGCGTGGGTGCTGGGCAACGCCAACTTCCATCACGTGCACCACCTCAGCGCGAAGATCCCGAACTACCGGCTGCGCGCCGCGCACGAGGAGCAGGAGATGTTCGCGCAGACGCCGGTGGTGACCTTCCGCAGCGGCATCGCGGCGCTCCGGCTCAAGCTCTGGGACGAGAAGAGCGGCCGCCTGGTCCGCTTCCCGCGGCTAGTAGCGCTCGACGACGTCGCGCGTGCGGCGGCGATCCGACCAGCGGGCCAGGAGCGCTAGCGAGATCAGCAGGGCTATCACGCCGGCGACCATCAGGATCAGCCCGGCGGTCTGGATGTCGATGCCGGCCACCTGCGCGGTGACGGCGTAGCGCAGGATCGCGCCGACGGCTATCAGGAAGATCGAGGTGCCGATGTACATGCGGTTGGCATTGCCCATCGTCCCGGTCCCGAAACCGAACCGGACCGATGTTCTAGTGCGCCGAGTGTGCGAGCCCGTCGCCCCGCGCGTGACCTCGCGCGGGGACTCGCGAGCGGAGCGCGGCGCTAGCTCTCTGCCAGCTGCCGCAGCAGCGCGACCGCGTCGCGAAGCAGCGCCTGCTCGTCCGCCGAGAGGTCCTCGTCGATCGCGCGGGCCAGCCAGCCCTCGCGGCGGCGGCGGTCGGCCTCGAGCGCCGACTTTCCCTCGCCAGTCAGGGCCACCAGGGCCCGGCGGCGGTCGTCGGGGTCGGGGCTGCGGGACACGAGGCCGTCGCTCTCGAGGTCGCTCACGGTTTGCGCCATCGACTGCGGCCGGACTCGCTCGGCCACGGCCAGGTCGCTGACGCTCTGCGGGCCGCCGCGGTCGAGGCGGCCGAGCACGGCGCCGTGGGAGAGCGGGAAGCTGTGTTCGGCGCGAAGGCGGCGGATCAGCTGCCCGAGCACGACGCGCAGGTCGCTGGCGACGAGCGCCGGGTCCGTCTTGGTCGGCACGGGCCGATCATACCGCGATAGACAGTCAAACTGAACAGTTTGCCTGTATAGTCCAAGCGGTGGGGAACCGAACCGCGGACGACCGCTACAAGTGGCTGGCGCTGTCGAACGCCACCCTTGCCGTGCTCCTGGCGACCCTCGACGCGTCGATCACGCTGATCGCGATGCCGGACATCTTTCGCGGCATCCACCTCGACCCGCTGCTGCCGTCCAACAGCTTCTACCTGCTCTGGATGATCCTCGGCTACCTGGTCGTGACGAGCGTGCTGATCGTGAGCCTGGGCCGGCTCGGCGACATGTACGGGCGCGTCCGGATCTACAACCTCGGCTTCCTCATATTCACTGTCGCGTCGCTGCTCCTGACGGTCGACTGGATGACCGGGAAAGCGGGCGCCGACTACCTGATCGTGTTCCGGATCGTGCAGGGCGTGGGCGGGGCCTGCCTGCTCGCCAACGCCGCGGCGATCATCACGGACGCGTTCCCCGCAAACCAGCGCGGGATGGCGCTCGGCATCAACAACATCGTCGGCGTCAGCGGCATGTTCGTCGGGCTCCTGCTCGGCGGGCTGCTCGCGCCGATCGACTGGCGGCTCGTCTTCCTGGTCTCGGTGCCGGTCGGGCTGTTCGGAACGGTGTGGGCCTATCTCAAGCTCGAGGAGCGCTCGGAGCCGCGGCGGCGGCCCGTGGACTGGTGGGGCAACGCGCTCTTCGCCGGCGGCCTCGTCTGCCTCATGGTTGCCGTCACCTACGGGATCCGGCCGTACGGCGCGAGCGCCACGGGCTGGGGAAGCCCCAAGGTTCTTGCGCTCCTCGCCGCCGCCGTGACCTGCCTGGTCGCCTTCGTTGCCGTCGAGCGGCGCGTGCCCGACCCGATGTTCCGGCTGCCGCTGTTCCGCATCCGCGCCTTCACCTTCGGCACGCTGTCCACGTTCCTGTCGGCGGTCGCGCGTGGGGGTCTTCTGTTCATGCTGATCATCTGGCTCCAGGGGATCTGGCTGCCGCAGCACGGCTACGACTTCACGGAGACGCCGCTGTGGGCCGGCATCTACATGCTCCCGCTCACCATCGGGATGCTGGTGGCGGGGCCGCTGTCGGGATATTTGTCGGACCGCTTCGGGGCGCGGCCGTTCGCCACCGGCGGCATGATCGGGGCGGCGCTGAGCTTCGGCCTGCTGATGCTCCTGCCGATCGACTTTTCCTATCCGGAGCTCGCGGCGGTCCTGGCCCTGATCGGGATCTCGATGGGCCTGTTCTCGTCACCCAACCGCGCGGCGGTGATGAACAGCCTGCCCCCGGGCGACCGCGGCGCCGGCGGGGGGATGAACCAGACCTTCCAGAACTCCGCGCAGGTCATCTCGATCGGGATCTTCTTCACGCTGATGATCATCGGGCTGTCGAGCAGCCTCCCGGCGGCGATGTCGAGCGGGCTCCAGGCGCACGGCGTGAGCGCCGCCACGGCTCACCGCGTGGCCGGCCTGCCGCCGGTCGCGGTCCTGTTCGCCGCCTTCCTCGGCTACAACCCGGTCCAGCACCTGCTCGGCACTCATGCCCTGGCCGGGCTCAGCGCGCACGACCAGGCCGTGCTCACGGGCCACTCGTTCTTCCCGCACCTGATCTCGGGCCCGTTCCGCACCGGACTGCACGAGGCGTTCGCGTTCGCGATCGCCGCCTGCCTCGTGGCGGCCGCGGCCTCGCTCATGCGCGGCGGTCGTCCCGTCGAGGTCAGCCGCCCGCTAGCCACCCCACGACCCGAGGAGCTCCATGCAAGTTGAGTGGTACGGCCAGTCCGCGTTCCGGCTGAGCACGGACGACGTGACCGTCTTCATCGATCCCTTTGGCGACGTCTCCGGCCTCGCCGACCGGGGCATCCAGTTCGAGTACCCGGCGATCGAGGGCGTGGACGCCGACCTCCTGCTCGTGACCCACGAGCACCGGGACCACAACGGCGTCGAGGCGATCGGCGGGTCGCCGGCCGTGCTCCGATCCACGGCGGGCAAGCACGAGTCGCCGGTCGGAGAGGTGGTGGGGGTGGCCTCCGAGCACGACCCGGAAGCCGGGACCGCGCGCGGGCCCAACACGATCTTCAAGTTCGAGCTCGACGGCCTGCGGGTGGCGCACTTCGGCGACTTCGGCCAGAGCGCGCTGCGGCCCGAGCAGGCCGAGGCGATCGGCGACGTGGACCTGCTGTTCATCCCGGTCGGCGCCGGCCCGACGATCGGGGCGGAGGCGGCCGCCGAGATCGTGGGCCGGATCGGCCCGAGCTGGGTCGTGCCGATGCACTACCGCACGCCGAGAGTCGGCTTCCTCGAGCCGGCCGACGACTTCCTCGGCCGGATCGGCCAGGTCGAGCGCTTCGACGGGCCGAGCTTCGACACCGCGAGCCTGCCCGACGGCGGCGGGCCCGTGGCCGTGGTGCCCGCCTCTCCATAATCGGTGACCGTGGAACGGATCGACGCTCACGTATGGCGAATCAGCGCGGTGGTGATCGTCGGCTCGATCATGTCGATCCTCGACACGACGATCGTCAACGTCGCGCTCGAGACGCTCGGCCGCGAGCTCCACAGCACCATCGACGACATCCAGTGGGTCGTGACCGGCTACATGCTGTCGCTGGCGGCGGTGATCCCGGTCACCGGCTGGGCCGCGCGCCGCTTCGGGGCCAAGCGCGTCTACCTGGTCTCGCTGCTGCTCTTCACCTTCGGCTCGGCGCTCTGCGGGCTCGCCTCCTCGACCAACGAGCTGATCGTCTTCCGGGTCCTTCAGGGCTTCGGCGGCGGGATGATCCTGCCGATCGGCCAGATGATGATGGCCGAGGCCGCGGGGCCCAAGCGCATGGGCCGGGTGATGAGCATCGTGGCAATACCGGCCATGCTCGCGCCGATCCTCGGGCCGACGATCGGCGGCCTGATCGTGGACAACGCCAGCTGGCGCTGGATCTTCTTCGTCAACATCCCGATCGGGGTGATCGCCGTGCTCTCGGGGCTCCGCTACCTGCCGAGGGCCGAGCCGGGCAAGGCCAACCCGCTCGACTTCCGCGGCCTGCTGCTCATGTCCAGCGGGCTCCCGCTCTTCACCTACGGGCTGGCCGAGGTGGCCGCGAAGGGGGGAGGGCTCGGCAGCCCCAAGGCGATCGTGCCGGGGATCGCCGGGATCGTCCTCGTCGCCGCGTTCGCCTGGCACGCGCTGCACACGCGCTACCCGCTGCTCGACCTGCGCCTCTACCGGAGGGCGACGTTCGCGTCGGCGTCGATCGCGATGTTCTGCCTCGGCGCCGCGCTGTTCGGGTCGATGATCCTGCTCCCGCTCTACTGGCAGCAGATCCGCCATCAGAGCGTCGTCGACACCGGGCTGCTGACGGCACCGCAGGGGATCGGCATGGTCCTCATCATGCCGCTCACCGGAAGGCTCACCGACCGTTTCGGCGGCGGGCCGCTGGCACTCGCCGGGGCGATAGTGACCACGGTGCTGACGATCCCCTTCGCGCTCATCGGCACTCACACGTCGTTCGCCTGGCTCTCGATCGCCATGGCCGTGCGCGGCGTCGGGATCGGGCTGGCATTCCTGCCCGCGATGTCCGCCGCCTTCGCCTCCCTCGAGCGTGAGGAGGTGGCGACGGCCACGCCGCAGCTGAACGTCCTCCAGCGGACCGGCGGCTCGATCGGAACGGCGGTGCTGGCGGTGGTGCTCCAGCACGAGCTGACCGGGGCCCACGGCCTCGACGCCGCCGCGAACGCCTACGGCACGGCGTTCTGGGTCGCGGCCGGGCTCACCGCCCTCGCGATTCCGCCATGCATCGTCCTGCTGCGCGCCGAGCGCAAGGCGCGCGCCGCCAAGGGAGATGCCGGCACTCCCGCGGACGCGATGGCCGAGGCTGTCGCGGCCTAGAACCGCAACCGGTGGATCTCGACGACACCCCGTGAGCGCGTCTCGCTGCGCCAGCGGCGGCGGGCCTCGGCGAGGAAGGCGTCGGCCGCCGCTCGGCCGGGATCGGCGAGCCACGCCTCGGGCGCGAGCCTCGGCAGGAGCGACAGCAGCGGGGCCACGCTTTGCCGCTCGTAGAGCACGTCGGCGGCCAGCACCAGATCGAACGGCCCGCGCCGCACGAGCTCCTCGGGCTCCGTCCAGTCGGCCGCCGCGGTCTCGACGTCGACGCCGTTGACGGCCGCGTTGCGCGCCACCAGCGCCAGCGCCTCGGCGTCGACGTCGGTGGCCAAGGCCAGGGCGCCCGAGCGCGCCGCGGCCACGCTCGGCACGCCGAGTCCGCAGCCGAGCTCGACCACTCGCTGGCCGCTCAGGGGAGCCCCGTCGAGCTCGCCCGCGAGGGCCACGCCGCTGCGCCACAGGACGGCCCAGTAGGGCGCCAACGGCGCCCACTCCACCGGGCCGTCGTCGGGGAGCTCCGCGGCTTCGGCGGGCTGAATGACGCGAAGCTTCCCCCGCGGCAGCTCGAGCGAATGGGTGATCAGCTCATCGGGCATTTGAACCGGCGCGAGCGCGAGCGCCCGTTGTTACCTTGCTCCGATCAGGTTCGCAGGGGGGACTTGTGCCGCAGTGGTGGGGCTCGTGTGCGCGCTTCTGCCGGCCGCCGCGCAGGCGGACGGGCAGGTACGGGCCGGCGCCGCCGTGCTCGACGGCACCTACCACGTAGGGAACTCGGCCGGCCAGTACGCGTCCACGCGAGACGGCGGCTACGGCGATCCCGACCCGCACCTCCAGTCGGTCAAGAACCAGGCCTCGTACGGGGTGCAGTCGCGCGAGTCGGTGCGGGCGATCGTCGTGCGCGGCGGGGACGGCAAGTACGTGGCGATCGTCAGCGACGACCACTACATCCCGCAGGACGCGCTCTGGCGCCGCACCGCGCAGCTGCTCGACGCCGACACGCACGGCGCGATCAACGAGAAGAACCTGACGATGGCGGTGACCCACAACCACAGCTCGCCGTCCTACTCATCGCTCGACTGGGGCGTCTGGACCTTCCAGGACGTCTTCGACTTCCGCTTCTTCGACTACTACGCGCATCAGAACGCCGCGGCGGTCGAGAAGGCGATGGCGAACATGCACGACGTTCGCGTGAGCGCGACCGTCAGCCACTTCGACGCCTTCCAGAAGAACCCGATGGGGCCGGGCCTCGCCGACGACGGCAGTCCCGACGGCTTCCCGCGTCCGTACACCGACCACGACCTCTCGGTCGTCCACTTCGAGGACCTGCACACGCACGACGCCGTCGCGACGCTGCTCAACATCGGCCAGCACCCTGAGATGCTCGAGGGCTACGACCTGATCTCGGGCGAGTGGCCCGCCGCCACCGAGCGCTTCGTGGACCGTGCCGTGGGCGGCGTCACGATGATCACCCAGAACGCGACCGGCACGAGCGAGGTCGAGGAGGATCGTTGGCACCCGATCCACGACCGCGCCCTCTTCAACCACGCGCAGTACGGCCAGATGGAGTGGGGCGCGCGAGAGCTCGCCAACGCGGTGATCGGCGACGTCGGCGACATCCGTAGACAGCGCCCGAATCCGGACACCCGGCCCACTCCGTACGGCGGCACGTCGTACCACGACCGCTTCGTGCCCTGGATGTCGAGCTTCCCGGTGGCGATCGACGACCGCTGGTTCCCGGGCCCCGTGTCGCACCCGTATCCGGGCGTGTCGTCGTGCCGCACCGATCCGGCGCTTCAGGGCCAGCCACGCATTCCCCTGGCGGGCCTGCCCGACTGCGAGGACGCGCCCACGGGCGACTCGCTCTCGCCGGTCATGACGCTGGGCGGCAACTCGCCGGGCCTTTCGACCGACGACTTCGAGAGCCTCGGCGTTCCGATCCCGGAGAACTACTCGGCGCCGTCCACGACGGGGCTCGAGGACACGCTCGGCGTGCACATGCAGGCGATCCGCCTCGGCGACATCCTGCTCACGGTCTGCTCGTGCGAGCAGTGGGTCGACCAGTCGTACAACATCAAGACGCGTACGGACACGAAGCCGGGCAACGAGTACGTCGGCTACGACGCCACCTCGCCGGACGCCGACCCGAGCGAGAGGTGCACGAAGAACGGCGACGGCACCTGGGACTGCACGCTCGCCGACCTGCCGGCGCCGCCGGTGACCAAGAAGTTCCCGGACAAGCTGATCGAGCACATGCGCGCCCAGGTGCTCAACGACGCGACGGGCTGGGACGACCCGACCTGCACCCGGCTCGGCTGCGGCGCGCAGGCCGAGTCGGAGCCGACCGACCCGAGCAAGGTCTTCGGCAACTACACGCACGACGACACGACCGTCCGCGGGGGCAAGAACCAGGCGAGCGACTACGCGCGCGACCGCGGCTACAAGCTCACGATCACGATCGCGATGGCCAACGACTACAACGGCTACATCGCGACCTATCGCGAGTTCATGGACCACGACCACTACCGCAAGGCGCTCACCGGCTGGGGCCCGCACTCGAGCGACTACTACGCCACACGTCTGTCGCAGATGGGCCACGCTCTCAAGGGCGACGACGGCGCGCGCGACGCGGTGGACGGCCAGACCGACCCGCAGAAGGCGGCCCCGGCGTGGGCGGCGATGGTGGCCAAGGAGGTGGGCGACCAGGCCCAGGAGGAGGCGAAGGTGCGCGGAGTCGGCGAGGCGGCGTCCGCCGGCGTCAAGGCCTATGCGGACACGCTGCCCGACGACGGCGGCGACGGCGCCGAGCTGGTGCAGCCCAAGGACATCCGGCGCTTCGACGCGGCCACCTTCACCTGGGACGGCGGCAACAACTACACCGACAACCCCGAGGTGACCGTCGAGCGCAAGGTCGGCTCGGGCTGGCAGACCTTCGCCGACCAGAGCGGCGAGGTGCCGGTCACGCTCAAGTACCCGGGCTCGTCCGCCGCCGACGTCGCCACCTACCGCGCGGGCGGCCAGGTGTGGAAGTGGACGGCCAGCTTCGAGGCGTTCGTCTCGCGCTTCCCTCTCGTCGACCCCGCGGGCGGCGCCTACACGGCCACCCCGGCCGGGACCTACCGCTTCGTGGTGCACGGCAAGTGGCGCCAGGGCGGAGCCGACACCGACTACACGCGTATCTCGAACCCGTTCGAGGTCAGGCCGTGGAACGGGCTCACCGTGGAGGACGCGCGCGTCGACTCCGGCGGGCACGTGACGTTCCGGGCGGGCCCGGCACACGAGCTCAAGGAGCAGACCGTTCGGAACACCGCGCGGCCGCCGTTCAATCCGGACAACTCGCCGGTCGCCTTCCAGATCGGTCCCGTCGACTTCCCCGACACGGCCGCCGACCGCGCGGCCACCGGCGCCCGCTTCCTCGACCCCACCCGCGGCTACTCGGGCACCGGCATGGACAACGTCGAGCACTACTGCCTCGACTGCTCCTTCCGGCCCTGGCTCGACTCCACCGACGACCTGACGGCGACCGTGACCGTCGGCGGACACCAGGAGCGGCTGCGGCCGGACTCGCACGGCGGCTTCCGGACGAGCTCGGTCCTGAAGCCGGGAGCCCGCGCCACGATCGCGATCGCGGACGCCTGGGGCGACACCACCGCTGCGGCGGCGAGTGTCAACCGCTGAGTAGGATTCCGGCTGTGAGGGAGCGAGCGGCACGTGGCCTGCTGATCGCGATCGTGGTGAGCGCGCTGGTGCTGCCGCCGCTCAAGGCCGCCGGCGCCCTGCCCGGCCCGCTCAACGACCTGCTCGCGCTCGGCCAGGGCGGCGGCGACAGTCCCGCCGCGGCGGCGATTCAGCACAACTCCGAGCCGCCGTTCGTGGCGACCCCGCGGGCGAAGTGCGGGCGCGGGTCGCACAAGGAGCCGGGGATCCAAGGGCGGGTGCCGAAGGGCGCCAACGACCGGGCGCTCCACTGCAACATCACCGAGATCGGCCACCAGGGCCACTCGGGCGGCTTCAAGGTCCTGCGCTACGACGACAGCGCCGGGCACGAGTGCGCCTTCTACGACACAGCGCTCCTCTTCCCGGTCAACGCCTTCAAGCTCTCCGGCGACTCGCTCGGCGTGGCGGTGCTCGACATGTCGGATCCGGCGCATCCCAAGCAGACCGACACGCTCACGGAGCTGCCGATGATGTCGCCGCACGAGTCGCTCAATCTCAACCCGAGACGCGGGCTGCTGGCCGCGGTGCTCGGCAACCCGGCGACCTATCCCGGGCTCGTGTCGATCTACGACGCGCACAAGGACTGCCGTCACCCGCAGCTCCAGTCGACCAAGCTCGTGGCGCGGCTCGGCCACGAGAGCGGTTTCTCGTCCGACGGCAAGACCTTCTACGCCACGAGCACCGCGACCAAGTCGATCACGGCGATCGACGTGACGAACCCGAAGGACCCGCACGCGATCTGGCAGGGCGCGATCTACTCGCACGGCATGACCCTGAGCGCCGACGGCAACCGCGCCTACATCGCCGACCCCGGCAACTCCACACCGGGCGGAAACATGCTCATCCTCGACACCAGCCAGATCCAGGCCCGCAAGAAGGACCCGAAGACGCGCGAGATCAGCCGCCTCACGTGGCGCGGCTCCTCCATCCCGCAGAACGCGATCCCGTTCACCACCGACGGGCACCGCTACGTGCTCGAGTTCGACGAGTACACGCAGGGCACGCTCGGGTCCGGCGACAAGAACGAGGTCGGGGCGGGCCGGATCATCGACATCGGCAACGAGCGCAAGCCGCGTGTCATCTCCAACCTGCGCCTCCAGGTGGACCAACCGGCGGATCATGCCGCGGCGAGCGGCGACCCGGGCCAGATCGACCCGGCCCAGGGCTATGCGGCGCACTACTGCAACATCCCGACGTTCATCAACCCGCAGGTGGTGGCCTGCTCGTTCATCTCCTCCGGCCTGCGCGTCTTCGACATCAGCGACCTGCGCCACCCGAGGGAGCTCGCCTACTTCGTGGCACCGGCGACCGCGGTGGGGGAGAACGGCCGCGATGGCTCGAACTTCGCGATGTCAAAGCCGGCGTTTGTCCCGAGCCGGCGCGAGATCTGGTACTCGGACGGGACCAGCGGCTTCTACGTCCTGCGCGTGGACAAGAGCGTCTGGCCCACGGGCGGCGGCAGCGGTTGCCTCGCCCGGCGGGCGTCGATCGGGCCGCGCAACATCGGCCGCGTGCGCCTCGGGCTCAGCAAGCGCAGCCTGCGGCGGCGGCTGCCCGCTCCGCGGAGAGTCAAGAAGCGCTCGTGGAGCTGGTGCGTCAAGGGCGGCAAGGGCAAGGTAACCGCCGCCTTCGACAGCCACGGCCGCGTGGCCCTCGTCACGACGACCGCGCCGCGCCACGGCAACCGCGGCACGCACCCGGGCACCAGCACCCGCGCGCTCCGCCGCGCCTATCACCGCCTGCGGCGCCTGAGCTCCACGCTGCTGCGCGCCAACCCGAGGAGCCCGCGCCTGTTCGGGATCCGCCGCCACAAGGTGCGCTTCGTGGCGGTCACCCGCCGCCGCACCATCGCCAGGCACAAGACGCTGCGCGCCTACCTGCGCTACGCGCGCTAGGGCATGCGGCTGTTGATCCCCGCCGCGGTCGCGGCACTCGCCGTGGCGGCCCCGGCGCACGCGCAGGGACCCGTGGACGAGGGCGTCATCGAGCAGAGCTGCAAGGCGCTCCAGGGCGGCACCGCCGGCACCCCCCAGGAGGTGGCCGACGAGCCCGGCCCGGGGATCCCGCCGACCTGGGCCGCCGCGCCCGCGGGGCTCCTGCCACGGCGCGTCGACCTGCGCACGGCGACGGAGAGCTTCAACCGCCGCTACGAGTTCGCCACGCGCCGTGGCGAGATCTACGGCCGCGACCGCGGCAGCACGGGCAGCTGGCGCAAGCTGCCCCTGCCGCCCTGCTTCGCCGGGCGGGTGACCGCGATCGCCCTCGACGACGACGAGATGATCGCGCTCGACAGCGCCCGCCGCGTCTACACGATGGACAACGCGCTCAAGAGCGCCGTGCTCTTCAACTGGACCTCGCGCTGGGGGACGCCGTTCTGGCTCGGACCCGGCTACACGCTGCCGGACGATCTCCGCGCGTGGTCGTGGTCCGTAGTGTCGCCGCTCGAGGACGGGACCTGGACCGACCCGGCCGGCAACCAGACGGCGATCGGGTCCGGCAAGGTCTCGCACATCTGGGGCCTGCGCGCGGGCGGCCAGCGGCTCACCTTCTGGGACCCCTGGCTCCCGCTCGACCAGAGCTACGAGATGTGCGGGCCGCACCGGGGCCGGTTCAAGGCGGTGAACCTGTCGGCGAGCGGCTCGTTCGTGTTCCTCGTCGGGCGTCGCGGCGACCTGTTCACGCGCGAGTACGACTTCGACCTCTCCGGGCACGACCAGCTCTTCTTCAAGTACTCCTACGAGGACCAGCGCGGCAAGGGCAAGGGCGCCCCGATCCAGCTGCCCGCGGCGCCCTGGGTGAGGCAGCCGAAGATCCACGGCACGATCACCTCGGCGATCTCGATCCACAAGGTCGGCAAGGCGTCCGTGCACAGGATCCTGCGCGTGGAGGGCAAGAGCGGCGGCAGGACGGGCTACTGGGAGCGCGACGTGGCCGAGCCGCGGTCGAAGGACTGGCGCTTCCACGCCACGGACATGCCCTTGACGCGCGCTCGTCTGAGCAACCCGGCGGGCGACACCTCTGCGAGCGGGCTCGGTCCGGGAGAGGACGGGCGCTACCGGACGAGCGACGGCAGCGCCGAGCTCACGAACTACAACGTCTACTGCTCGCCCGCGCGGCTCGTGGTCCGCAGCGGCGGCAAGCTCGAGCGGCTGCGCCTCCATCACATCGACGGCCTCCGCCAGCGCGTGCGCGGCCGCGGCCTCGACGACGTTCCCCGAATGCAGTACGGAGCGATCGAGCACCCGGGCGGGCACTTCGAGAAGGTGACCGTCGAGGCCACCCGCTCCGAGATCGACATCCCTGAGCGCGGTTGGCGCCTGAAGCGCGTGCC